>JANNNS010000117.1:0-17556 GCA_031398645.1 Acidobacteriota bacterium | reverse complement strand
CCGTATGCAGTCGTCGCAGCAGTCGCGGCACCTGTCTCCACATAAAAGCCGTGAACGAAGTAGAGGTATGATCCATCTGGAACACCCTTGAACAGAGGTGATCGAAAATTACCGATGGTATTCCAGCCGATCTCGGGCACCTTTAGCCCGGAAGATGAGAATCTCCTAACCTTGAGAGAAACTATGCCGAGGCAATCCGTTGAGTTCTCTTCGGACGATTCACACAGCAGCTGCATGCCGAGACATATCCCGAGAAAGGGCTGATCAATGGCCCGGATCGCGCCATCAAGGCCAGCCGACTTTAGAAACTTCATCGCTGACGAAGCTTCGCCAACGCCAGGGAAAATGACCTTATCCGCAGCGAGCAGTTCATTTGGATCGTCGGTGAGGATCGGGCAGATACCAAGGCGTGCAAGCGCATTAGTGACCGAGGCTGTGTTGCCCGCGTTGTATTTTATGATCGCAACTCTCACAGAACTCCCTTTGTGCTGGGCACACCCGTGCCAGACCGGCGGACGGCCATCTTGATCGACCTGGCAAAGGCCTTGAATATCGCTTCGATCTTGTGATGTTCGATCGTTCCTTCAGCCTTGATATTGAGGTTGCATTTGGCGTGGTCGGAGAATGATTTGAAAAAATGAAAGAACATCTCGGTCGGCATTTTGCCTATCATTTCGCGCTTGAAATCAGCGTCCCAAACGATCCAGTTTCGGCCTCCAAAGTCGATAGCGACCTGGGCAAGGCAGTCGTCCATCGGTAGGCAGAATCCATAACGTTCAAGCCCGCGTTTGTCGCCAAGCGCAATACTGAATGCTTCGCCAAGCGTTATCGCCACGTCTTCAATAGTGTGGTGCTCGTCGATCTGCAGATCACCCTTGCCTTGTATCCTGAGATCGATCCCGCCGTGACGTGCAAGTTGATCGAGCATGTGGTCAAAGAATGCAATGCCAGTATTGATCTGGACCTCGCCAGCACCATCGAGGTTCAATTCGACCGTGAAATCAGTTTCCGAGGTTTCGCGGCGGTGAATGACCGTACGAGTTCGGCTTAATACTATGTCGCAGATCTCATTCCAGTTCCCGACGGTGAAGACCGAAGACCTATTGGCCTCTTCGTCAGGTGCAGCCCCACCGATGAAGATCGCTTTTGTTCCAAGATTCCGGGCAAGTTGGACATCGGTCAGTCTGTCTCCGATAACAAATGAATTAGCCAGGTCGAATTCATTCGAGAAATACTTTCCGAGCATTCCCGTCCGAGGTTTGCGGGTGGGCGCGTTCTCACTTTCAAAGCTGCGATCCACGAGGACTTCGTCGAACGCGATCCCTTCGCCGGCAAGCGTGGCAAGGATGAAGTTCTGGATCGGGAAAAAACCAGCTTCTGGAAAGCTATCCGTTCCCAGGCCGTCTTGATTCGTGACCATCACGAGCGAGAATTCGCCCTCCTGGGATATTCTCGCAAGGGCCTTTATCACACCAGGCAGAAACGCGAGTTTGTCGAATGAATCCAACTGGTGGTCTTCAGGTTCGCGAACGATCGTCCCATCGCGGTCGATGAAAAGTACTTTCTTCATATGATCGATACCTCGAGCTTTGATCCGAAGTCTCGCAGCGCAGCAATTAGTTGTCGGTTCTCATCGGCCGTTCCTACTGTTATTCGTAGGCAGCCTTCACAAAGTTCGACATTGCTGCGGTCGCGGACGACAACTCCTTTAGCTACTAGAGACTTGTAAATTCCGACGGCATCAGCCACCTTGGCCAGAATGAAATTCGCATCGGACGGATAGATCGTTTGCACTAGATCAAGGTCGAGCAAAGCAATCCTTAACGCCTCTCGTTCGGTCTTTGAGATCTTGATCCATTCGTCGATCTGAGTTTTCTGATCCAGAGCCTCGAGAAGAATCTGCTGAGCGGTCGTGCTTATGTTGTAAGGCGGCTTCACACGGTTCAAAAGTGCGACGATCTCAGGTGAAGCGAAGGCAGTGCCGACCCGTAGCCCGGCCATTCCCCATGCCTTTGAGAACGTCTGCAGCACTACGAGATTTGGATACTTTTGAAGTTCTCCGGTGAATGACGGTGTCGAAGCAAAATCGATGTACGCTTCGTCAATGATGACGATGCCGTCGAAATTCTCAATGATTTCAATAACAGCTTGTCGCTGCATCAAGTTCCCGGTCGGGTTGTTCGGAGAACATATGAATATGAGTTTCGTGTTCGGCGAGAAGGCATCGATCATTGCACGGGAATTGAGTTGAAAATCATGGGTCAGGGGAATCATGACAACGCCAACATTATTGATCGCCGCCGACACCTCATACATTCCATAAGTAGGAGGACAGATGATCGACGCATCTCGGGCTGGCTCGCAAAAGATCCGATACAGGAGATCGATCGCCTCGTCGCTCCCGTTTCCGGCAAAGATCTGATCGACCCCAAGGCCTTTGAGATCCGCGATTCTTTTCTTTAATCGAACTTGAAGCGGATCGGGATATCTATTCAATCCGTTGCCTGCGGGTGAGCCAAATGAATTCTCGTTCGCATCGAGAAATACTTCCGCCGAACCCTTAAACTCTGAGCGAGCCGAAGAGTAAGGTTTCAGATCGCGGATGTTGTTCCGGACAAGCCTGTCTAGATCGAAGCTCACAGGCCCTCCTTAGCAAGACGCTCGAGCCTGATCGTGACGGCGTTCTTGTGAGCGTCGAGCCTCTCTGCAGCCGCCATTGTCGCGATCACGGGTCCGAGGCCTTTGATGCCATCTGCCGTGATGAGCTGATACGTGATCGCTTTCATAAAACTCAAAACAGAGACACCGCTATACGCACGGGCCGCACCGTTTGTGGGCAGCGTGTGATTAGTTCCTGACGCATAGTCGCCGGCACTCTCGCACGAATAATTGCCGATGAAGATCGAACCCGCGTTAATGATCTTCTCTGCGTCGTCCTGAGCGTTCTCCGTGGCAACGATCAGGTGTTCGGGTGCGTAGTGGTTGAGAAGTTCGAGGCCCGTATTGATCGAATCAACGAGAACCGCAGTCGAATTATCCAGAGCCGAGCGTGCAGTTTCCGATCGTGGCAACGCCGCCACCTGGCGTTCGATACACGCAAGGGTTTCGGCGAGTACGGATCGCGACGTGGTAACCAGAATGACCTGGCTGTCAGCTCCATGTTCTGCCTGGGAAAGGAGGTCAGCCGCGACGAACTCTGGTTCGCAGGTTTCGTCGGCAAGGATGGCAACCTCGGATGGCCCGGCGGGCATGTCGATGCCAATGCCCGAGCGCATGATCTGAAGTTTTGCCTCGGTAACATACTGATTGCCGGGGCCGAAGACCTTGAAGACTTTCGGGATCGTTTCCGTCCCGAAAGCCATTGCCGCGATCGCCTGGGCGCCACCCACCTTGAATACCTTTGTCACACCGCACATCCGCGCCGTGTAGAGAACTGCCGGATCTATTGCACCGTTGGCTTGCGGAGGCGAGCAGAGAACGATCTCGCGACAGCCAGCCAAGCGCGCCGGTATCGCCAGCATGAGTACCGTTGAGAATAGAGGAGCCGACCCAGCCGGAATATAAATTCCAACCCTTTCGATCGGCAGCCACCGTTTGCTGCAGAATACGCCCGGCGTTGTCTCGACCTCGTAAGACGCCGTCGATTCGGCCATATGGAACTTTTCTATGTTTGCGGCAGCGACGGAAATTGCCGCTTTCAGTTCGTTCGGGACCAAAGATTCTGCGAGATCGAATTCGTTGTTCAAAACTGCGAGTTCACTAAGTTCGACCCCGTCGAATTCGCGCGTGTAGTCATAGAGTGCGGCGTCACCTTGGACGCGGACGCGTTGGAGGATGTCGGCAACGCTCGCGTACAGGGCGAAAGTGTCGAGAGACGGCCGGCGGACGAGGTCGGGCCATTCAGCGCGTGATGGAAATTCAACAATTCTCATACGATCATTTGGTCGATAGATACGACAAGTATTCCCTCGGCACCCGCCAGCTTTAGCTCATCAACAATGTTCCAGAACTCGTGAGCGCTTATTACCGACTGGAGCGAGACCCAGTTCGATTCGGCAAGTGGAACAACGGTCGGGCTTCGCATTCCCGGCAGGATCCTCGATATTTCGTCCACCTTTTCAACCGGGGCGTTCAGCAGTATGTACTTGTTCTGTTCGGCCGCCTTGACGCTTCGGATTCGGAAGAGAAGTTTGGCAAGGACATCCGCTCCATCGCCGTCCAGCCCATTGCGTGCGATCAAGACGGCCTCCGAGGTCATCACGGTTTCGGCTTCACGGAGACCGTTGGAAAAGAGGGTGCTCCCTGAGCTAACAAGGTCGCAGACGGCATCGGCAAGGCCAACGGACGGAGCTATCTCGACCGAGCCATTCACCTCATGGATCTCGGCCGAAACCGCGTTTGCAGAAATATAGGACGAGAGAATATTCGGATAGCTCGTAGCTATTCGCTTGCCTGCCAAGTCGGACAGCTCGCGGTACTCAAGATTCTTGGGGACGGCGATCGAGAGTCGGCATTTTCCGAAGCCGAGCTTTTCCACAACCTCGACGTCCTTTGGATGCTCAGCCAACAGGTTTTCGCCGATTATCCCAATGTCCGCCACACCGTCTGCAACGTAGTCGGGAATATCATCGTCGCGGAGGAAGAATATTTCCATCGGAAAATCCTCGGCCTCCGTACGAAGTTTTCCATATCCGTTTGAGAACGAGATCCCGCAATTACGAAGCAGTTTGGTGGAACCGTCCGCCAATTTTCCTTGTTTTTGAAGTGCGATCTTTAAATTCATATCAAAAATGACAACACGACGCCCTTGAAACCTTTTCAAGTTCGCGCCTGATGAAACCTATATCGAGTTTTTAGAAAACGGGAATTAGTTCATGCGCGGATGTGAGTGCGCATGATGGTGGAGGTGATGTACGTGAAGAGTAAGACTTAACATCTTTTCTATATTGAAAACATAATGAGGGGAGATTTGCAAGCGGGCTTGTGAAAACGGCTGTGGTAAAATCTCCTGGAAATGGAGATCAAAGAAGACCCGCAGATAATTGACACCTTCGGCAAGCGTATTCAACGGTGCTACGGCTGCTTTATTGCTTATCACCTTAAGGACATGTATTTGGGCGAGGACGTGACCTTTTTTTGCGATTACTGCAAAGATGAAACCATGTTCCATTTTGATGATTTTTCGCGGTTGTTGGACATAAGCAAGCTAAAGGAAGTTGTCGAGGCGGACCATCATCACTGACCTGTGAAAGTTACTCTCTACATCGAAAACCCGCGGCAGTCGAAAACGGTTGACGTCGACACCGAGTTGAGCATTGGCCGCACACCTGCCGCGCAATTGGTCGTTGACGACGAAGGCCTCTCGCGGATAAACACGACGTTTTTTATAGAAGGCGACGAGCTTTTGGTCACTGATGAGAATTCCACTAACGGAACATTTCTTAACGGCGAACGGATCTCTGGCCCTCCCCGGCGTGTGCGTAACGGCGATAGGCTCAAGATCGGCAGTAGTACCGACATTCGCGTTGAGCTTAGTGATGGCCGTGCGGTCGTACCCGAACCTGAGGTCATTAGATCCGCTTCCCCGGCGCCATTTCTTCCACCCCCAGCCGGGATGGTGCCGTCGCCAGAATCGCCGGAGGACAAGCCGCCCTACGTGCTCATTGCGGCCATAGCGATGACCCTGCTGATAGTGGTGTTCGGCGGTATTGCCTTTTGGGTCGCGTCGACTGGTAATGGAGACGGGCCGAAGGGTGCGTCTAAAACGCCTGCTGCTAGTGGGGCTCGAATTCCGGTGCGTGTGATCGATCCGCTGGGTGGTGAGGATGAAGACGACCTGGATGATCTGATCGCTTCCTGGGAGACGGCAGAGGATGAATTAAAGGCTGAGAATGTAGCCGACGTTTCAGTTACCTCCACTGAAACCGATGACGCGGAACTAAATGTTACAGCGGCCTTTCTTGCAGATCGACAGCGCAAGGCTTTTGAAGATCGTCCGGGTGAAAAGGGTATCCGGCCAGCCGGACTGATCGTTCCCCGCGAACTGTTCGGCGATGGCGTGATAAAACAGAAAATTAAGCTCGCGGCAATGAACAGCGGTGGCTACCGACAGCCGATGGATTTTGCGGAACTGGCTGAAAAGCGTCTCAGTCGAGAACTGGTTGAGATGCCCATGGCTGGCCAGAGTTTTTACCTAGACGTCGGCGGTTCAGCCCAAGACAGGCCATTTTCATCATTCAGCTTTGCCGAGGGAAACCAGGAAATTTTGGGAGGGTCACCGAAGTACGGGATATTGAGCCGTCTGGCGGGTGATTTTGCGGGACAAAAGTATGACTTGAACAACCCCGGAGACCGTAAACAGATGCGTATGCGTCTTCTTCGAATGTTTCAGCCTAGAGCGAAGCCAATTTTGAAAAGGCTTGCCGACGCCTACTTTCAGAAGTTTGGCCGGCCGCTGCGTGTGACATCTCTAACACGCTCGATGGATTATCAGATCTTGCTCAATTCGAGCAATGCCAATTCATTCAAGGTCCGCGGCGAGGGAAGCCTACCGCCACACACGTCCGGCTGTGCGTTCGACCTTGCCCGCAAGCACATGCCGGTCGAAGAGCAGAATTTTGTGATGGCGAAATTAGCCGACATGGAGCGTGCCGGTGAGCTCGATGCCCTGATCGAATACGGAGCAAACGCCTGTTTTCACGTATTTATCTACCACGACGGTGTCGCTCCCGGAAGGTAGCTTGCAGAAAAATTGGGTGCCATGCAACTGGCCGGATGCCTCGGGTATCTCAGTTTCAATGAGAAAGTTGTTCCTCGCGTTTTTTGTTTTTACTGTATCGGCCATTGCTCAGTCTCCGACGCCAGATCCGATCGAAAAAGTGGACACAGAGGAGATAAGACTCACGGTTTCCGCACTCGATAAGGCCGGAAATGCGGTTACCGATCTTTCAAACGAAGACCTTGTCATCAGCGAAGACGGCCGTCTGCACCAAACCTCAAGTGTTCGGTTCTTAGACCCATCGGTTCTGATCGCGGTGGACACGGGCGGCACGATCCGTCAGAAAAAGAATATTGGCGCTACCCGGTCGGCTGCCTCGGCCCTTGCGGCTGAGCTGCGGAAAGGAACTCATTTCTCCGTGATCCAATTTCATGATCGAGTCGAAGAGCTGACAGGCTGGACGACAGATAAAGCAAAAGCCCTTACTGACATTCATAACAGGACCGGTTTTGGCAGGCGGTCGTCGTTCACGCGGGGTGTTCAAGAGGCGGGAAGAATACTCGCGAACGCTCCCACCGAGAATCGGCATCTTGTCCTGATAACCGATGGCCTTGATACGATCGAGGAAACGGCCGCTCGATCAGCGGCGATTCGGAAGCTTTGGCAGAGCGGGATCGTGGTTCACGTGATCAGTTACACGCAGATGGAGTTCAAAGGACAGAAGCTCCTTGGCGGCCTCCTTCAAGATGGCGAGCACAATCCACGCAGGATGCCGGAACAAGTCCTAGAAGAGCTTTTGTACACGATCCCGGTGAAAAAAACGATCGCACGCGACATCCTTCGACAGATCTATCAGCCGCGGCTACTTTCCATCATCATCGACAAGCCGTTTCTCCGGGCACAGAAAAACCAGTCAAAAAGCCTCGCGACCGCTCAGGTACAGCTCGCCGTATTGTCCGAGTACACGGGTGGTGAGTTTTACCTGCCAGACACCGTTGACGAGATGGCCGGTCAGGCACGGCAAATAGGCCAGATCATCAACTCTCAAGTCGTTGTCACTTATACACCAAAGCGTCCGCTTAAAGATTCGGCATCAGACGAGATCAGGCAGATCGATGTTTCATCGCGCCGGGCCGGCATAGAAATTAGGGCGTCGCGAAAACTTATCGTATTTGGCCCGGCTGAAACGAAATAACGAACCTTCGATTGAACCTCACTCGATTAACTCCTAGAATTTTATCGTGGCCGAAAAGGAAGCAAAGAAACAGACCTTTACCGGGATAGCCGCGCGTCTAAGCCGCTTACCTGCGGAAAAGCGGCGTGCTGCGTTGGAGGTAAGCGCCGCTCTTGCTGGTGTCAGCCTGCGGGCTAGCCGAACGTTTGTTGAAGCTGTTCCGAAGGCGGCTAAGGTGCTTTCTGCGGACGACATCCGGAATTGGGGCGAAATGGGCCGGCGGTTGGCCATGGGCAGTGCGGAGGTCGGCACGGCCTACTTCGAACGAGGTGTCGCAGGCCTGGCTCGTGTGCCAAAGGACGCACGGACCAATGTATTCAAGATCAGCACGAGACAACTTGTATTGTCGAGCTCGATCGCCTTAGAAACATTTGAACTTGTTCCGGGGCTCGCCAAGCAGATCGATAACGATGATCTGTTGTCGGAAACGCTCAGGCTGGCAGCCGAGATAGCGAACAGGTCTGCAAAACACAGTGCAGATTTCCTCCATAACGCGGCCGCGGTAGCCCGAGTGCTGAAAAGCTTTGAAGATCGTGTCGCAGAGGTAAGCCGTGCGACCTTTGACCTCGGTTTTCTTTTCGCGACGCGAACGGGCGGTATGACCGCCGATCTATGGGCAGGAATTCCCAAAGCCATCGATGGATTGGCCGCCGATCTTGCAATACGTTTGCTTGAAAGCTCGGGACGCGTGCTTGATTTCGGGGCAAGCGTCACGCTTCATTTTGTCGCATCAGGCAGTGAAGTACTCCGGCGAGCACCGGATGCATTCGAAGAATGGCTCAACGTCCTAACAAAAATTGCAGGCCAAGGGAATGCCGTTTTGATAGCGTTCATCCGAGCAACGCCAAAGTTCTTTAAGTTGTTAAGTGGTGTGTCCTCGAACGGGCGTTCGATCGAGATCGCTGATAAAAATCACGTCGCATTGATCAGACGGGTCTTGGGGCTGACGGCTGAGATCGCTGAACGCGATGCCGAAAGCGCTTTGGCAGCTTTTCGCTCGAGCACGGCGGCCTTGAAGAAAGTAACCCTAGAACAATTCGAAGAATGGATCGAGACCGGCCTTCGCGAGAAGTATGAGGATTCGGCAAAGGCACGGCGAAGCTATTTTGCACTTGAAACTCGCGAATCGAACCAATTTTTGCACGAGACGCGGACCGGACTAGCGCTTGAGACGATCCAAGGTGTTGTCAGGATCTATGTGGAAGGCCTGACTGGCAAAGAGGTGGAGGTTGCTCCTCTTTCGGCCATGCCGCAGGAATCACGCATCGGCGACGGGCGAACGATCTATCTTCCGTCCACGGTCACAGAGTTCGAGGACGAAGACATGAACTTTCGTCTCTACAAGGTGCTTGCGGCCCACGGCGCCGGGCAGATCGAATTCGGCACTTTCACCAAGGATACAAAAGGATTGAAGGCCGCTTACGCTGAGCTTATCCAGCTATTCGAATCTACGGCGGATCAACGGGACGCGTTTTCGCTCGCCGGATATATCGAGGATGTGCAGAAAGGTGCGAGCGCTTTCAGTGGATCCGATCTTCAGCCCGAGAAAGACCGGAAACTGCCAAGAGGTTCCGATTACCGCGCCGTGTTAAAGGTGTTTCCAGAACCGCGTCGGGCAAAGAAGATATTCGGGACCATGGAGAATGCACGGATCGACAACCGCCTACGGCACCAATATCGTGGCCTTCGGAAAGACCTCGATCTGATGCAGTCGGTCCTGCGGAAAGCGCGGCCCTATATCTTTGACTTGCCCATGCATCAGGTTCCGTTCGAGCTGTTGTTTCAGATAACCTTGTGCGGCGGAGCGACCGATGACGCAAAGCAATTTTATGGGCAGATCGTTTCCGAGATCGAAACGGTCATCGAGTCACATCTTGCGATCAAGAAAGCTACCGTTGCCGACTCATTGATGGCGACAAGCCGGGTTTACAGCCTATTCCAGAACATCTCAGCCGAGCAGGCCCAGGAGGCCGAGCCGGAATCCGTGGAAGAGCACGAGTACGATTTCGACGAAAAAACTGCCCATGAAGCGGCCGTTGACGAAAAAGCTAAGCCCGAGGGCAGGCCGAAGCAGACTCAGGATATCAAGGATCTGTTCAGCGCCTGGAACAGTATGGACGAGGAAGGCGAACCGGACGACCTGAGCGGTTCCGAGGCCTGGTCGCATAATGAGATGCCCGAACAGGCACTAGAGCCGGGTGACGAGGCTTTTTCATACGATGAATGGGATCGCGAACTAAATGATTACCGCGTTGGTTGGAGCCGCGTCATCGAAAAACGTGTAAAGAAAGGGGACCGTTCATTCGTTGAACTTGCTCGCTCCCGTTACCGCGGCGTTATATCGTCGATACGGCACCAGTTCCAGTTAATGAAGCCCGAAAATCTGACCCGCATAAATCGTGAGATCGACGGCGAAGATTACGATCTGAACGCGGTCATCGATTACGTCGTCGATCGAAAGGCTGACGGTCTTCAATCGGATCGGCTCTATACAAAGCGTCTTCGACGTCAGCGCGATGTCGCGGTGTCCATCCTGCTGGATCAATCATCGTCTACGGCAAGGACGATCACCAGAAATCCGCTGCAGCCTTACACCTACCCTGGCCGAAGGATAATCGAGATCGAAAAGGAAGGCCTCGTTCTGATGAGCGAGGCACTGGAAGCGGTCGGCGATGTCTATTCGATCAACGGCTTCACCTCGGAAGGCCGCAGAAACGTGAAGTTCTACGTCGTTAAAGACTTCAATGAAAAGTATTCAGAGGAAACTGAGAAACGCATTGGCGGGATCACGTTTCAGAATAATACTCGCCTTGGTGCCGCGATCAGGCATGCCGCGAGGAAGCTGCTGGCACAGGAATCACGCACAAAACTTCTTATCATCCTGACCGACGGCCGCCCGTATGACCACGACTACGGCGACGCCCGCTATGCCCGCGAAGACGTACGCGAGGCTCTGACCGAAGCCAAGATGAGCGGGATTACGCCCTTCTGCATCACGGTCGATCGCGAAAGCGAGGCCGAACTCCGCGACCTGTACGGCGACGTCGGCTACACGATAATCGACGACGTTATGACACTGCCCGAGAGAATGCCAAATATCTATCGAAGGCTGACCAGCTAGTTTTCTGCCTACATCGGCCTTATCCGTTCGCGGGTAAAAAGATATCTTGATACCTTTAACCAAAGGTATGAATATCGTCTCGCTCGAAAATATTTCAAAGAACTACGGCTTCAAACCCCTGTTTGAGAATGTAACGCTCGGCCTGGAGGACAATGACAAGGTCGGTATCATCGGAGCCAATGGTTCAGGTAAATCGACATTTCTCCGTATACTTGCCGGCCTCGAAGAACCTGATACCGGCCGGGTCGTTCGTGCAAAAGGTTCAACGCTGGCCTTTCTTTCACAGAACCCGCCATATGACGAGAACCTGACCGTGCTCGAGACGATCTTTGCGTCGAGCAGCGGCGTAATGCAGACGATACGCGATTATGAGGCAGTTTGTCACGATGTGGCGGCGGGAGCTCATGACGCGGTCACGCTCGAGCGAATGTCCGACCTGCAGCATGATCTGGAGATGAACGGCGGCTGGGAGATCGAGGCAAACGCACGTGCCGTTTTGACCAAACTCGAAATCACCGACACGTCCGCCAAGATGGGAACACTTTCCGGCGGACAACGAAAGCGGGTCGCCCTTGCCCACGAACTCATATTCAAACCCGACATTCTGATCCTTGACGAGCCTACAAATCACCTCGACGCCGACACCATCGAGTGGCTCGAATCATATCTCGGCCGCTACACCGGCATGCTCCTTCTCGTCACGCACGATCGTTATTTTCTTGACCGCGTGACCGATCGGATCTTTGAGGTCGATCGCGGCACTGTACAGAACTTCAGCGGCAATTATGCCTACTACCTCGAAAGAAAGGCCGAACAGGACGAGCTTCGTTCCGTCGAGGGGCACAAACGCGAGCAGCTCATTAAGAAAGAGCTCGCATGGCTACGCCGTGGTGCTAAGGCCCGCACACGCAAGTCTAAACATCGCATTGAGGCCGCCCACACTCTGATGGCGACGCCCAAAGAGGCCGCGAAGGAGAATGTCGATATTGCCATCGGCTCAAAGCGGCTTGGGTCGAAGGTCATCGAGATAAACGGCGTTTCAAAATCGTATGGTGCGAACACATTGATCGCCGACTTTGCCTATCTCGTAAAACGGGACGACCGGATCGGCATCATCGGTGCCAACGGTTCCGGCAAGACCACGCTGCTCGATATGATCACCGGTCGGGTTGCACCTGATGAGGGCGAGATCGAGATCGGCCAGACCGTCCACATCGGCTATTACGATCAGGAAAGCCGGGCTCTAAATGATGAACAGCGTGTGATCGACTACATCCGCGACGTGGCTGAGTACGTGACGACGGTTGACGGTACCCAGATCACTGCCGGGAAAATGCTGGAGAAGTTTCTCTTTACTCCCGCTGCTCAATACGCGGTCATCGGAAATTTATCCGGCGGCGAAAGGCGGCGTTTGTACCTGCTTCGCATCCTGATGGGTTCGCCGAATGTTCTGCTGCTCGACGAGCCGACAAATGATCTCGACATTCCGACCTTGATCGCCCTGGAAGAATATCTTGACGATTTCGCCGGAGCACTCGTTGTCGTTAGTCATGACCGCTATTTCCTCGACCGGACGATCGAGAACGTGTTCCGTTTTGAGCCGGGCGGCAACGTCCGCGAATTCGCCGGCGATTACACAGCTTATCTTGAGGCGAGCGAACGCGAAGAAACGGCTCAGAAGTCAGCGGGACCCGAAGCCGCAAAATCTGCAACGCAGACCTTAAGCTCGAATACCCCATCGCGAAAGCTGACTTTCAAAGAAACCCGTGAGCTTGCCGACCTTGAGCAGCGCATAGCGACGGCCGAAGCGCGGCTGCCGGCGATCGCGAAAGAACTGGCCGCCGCCGCAAGCGATGCCGGAAAGGTCCACGAACTTTTCGCGGAACAGCAAAGCATCGAGGCTAAACTCGACATCGACCTCGCCCGCTGGGCCGAACTCGCCGAACGTGCCGAATCGCCGTCCTAGGGCGGGTTGAGCGAGGAAGAGTTGGGTGGAAGACGGGCTCCGCGCTATTTGATCTGCTTATACGGGTAGGAGTGAATCAACTGGAGTGGCATCGAACCCTTCAGCAGAGATAACAAAAGACGAGCTATGTGCTCGCCTTTTCGATAGTGTGCTCTTTTAAATGAGATCGCATTAGCATACTCTTAAGGCGACCGTAGAAGAGGAATGGTGGCTGGAGGGAGACTTGAACTCCCGACCTCGGGGTTATGAATCCCGCGCTCTAAACCAGCTGAGCTACCCAGCCACGAACATAAGATTATAGTTCACAATGCTGGAAAATCAAGTAAGTAGGCGTGTCGGTAGCGGATGAGTCCGAAATCATCGTTTACAGCCTGCTGTTCTGAAATACTTGCGAGCTTGGGGGGTTGCGTCCGACCTCTACTGTTTCTCACTCAGGGCACCTCAGGGCGGGGAGAAGATCGAAGGAGCTTAGGCGTTCGCGTAGAAGCTCCAGAACGCAGAGCAAGGTCGGAATTGCGACAACGCACGATGCTTCCCATTCATCAAATCGAATTGCCTTCAGAATAAAGAAAATGATCGAGGAGAGGACAACATTGATCGTCAGGACAGATCATGATCCGGCGAGCGTTTACGCGAGATGGAGATTGGCGGGCTTGCGGACGGTGGTTTTAGCCGCCCTTTTGTTCTGCCTGACCGCAGCAGCGTTCGGGCAAGCAAAGGCTCCGGCTCCTTCGGTCAGGCCTATCACGGTGACGAGCGAACCGAATGCAAAGGTTTGGATCAATGGTGTGTTGTACGGTACGACATCAGTGAGCGGCACGTTGACGATCGCGACGGTCTCCGCGGGCCGAAAGACGATCCGAGTGCGAGCCGACGGTTTTAAGGAGACCACCAAGCCGCTCCTGCCGACGCAAGAGGGGAACGTCGCCGTTCCTTTGACCAAGACGAGTGACGAAGCCGACCTTGCTTTTCAAGAGGCTGAACGCCTGGCGAGCGTGGACCGGGCGAAGGCGGTCGCTGCTTATGAACGGGCGGCTGGCCTCCGGCGCAATTTTGTGGAAGCCTACATTGGCCAGGCTCGTACTCTGCTCGAAATGGGTGAGATCGAGAAAGTCGAAGCCGCCATCGCCAACGCCCGCAAGGCTAAGCCCGGGCTTGCCGAGGCTTCTGTCATTGAAGGACGATTGCAGAAAAGCATCGGTGAGAATGATAAGGCTGTCGCCGCGTTTAGGCGGGCAATTAAGGAAAGCGGCGGATTTCAGCCCGAGGCCTATGCCGGATTAGGACTTTTCTACAAGGAGCGGGCTGAAGAATCTAGCTCCTCCGGAGAATTTGAACAGGAAACGGCGCACTACGCCGAAGCCGCCAAGAATCTAAACCTCGCCATTAAACAATTGTCCGGATCGCCCGATTCCACTGTCATCTACCAGATGCTGGGACTTGTGTACGAGCAGCAGAAGAAACCTGCGGCAGCGATCGCGGTGTATCAGGAATTTCTTAAGTTCTTTCCGGGCCATCCGGAGACAGAAGCCTTTCAATCCTTTATCACCCAGCTTAGAAAGCAGTCCGAACAATAGACCATCTCCTTCAGCCTCTCCAAAAAGGAAATCTTAAGGCCAACGTGGCGGGCGATTTTTGGATCCTTCGTGCCCGAGTGTCCAGCGTTGCAAGGCGTCAATTTGACCGAGTACCGTTCAAGGTGGCGAAAAGATTTCTTGACATGCCGTGGGCAAACATTTATGATTCTTTTTGAACGATGTTAATCACATCGCTCCGGTCATCCTATCTTACTGAAAACAAACACTTAGCCTTTCACACCCTCCGCCTCTTTTTCGCACTGAGGGAAGTAATCCAGAAATAGATGTCAGCAAAATTAGGGGAAATTCTTGTCCGTGAGAACCTGGTGACTCCGCAGCAACTGCGCGAAGCCCTGGACTATCAACGGACAAGCGGAGGCCGACTTGGGTCCAACCTTGTCAAGCTCGGCATGATCTCCGACGACGTTATCACCGCCGTTCTCTCGCGGCAGTATGGTGTTCCGTCAATAAACCTCGATCTTTTTCATATAGAAGATGAGGTGATCAAGCTCATTTCACAGGAAGTAGCACTGAAATACATGGTGCTTCCAGTTTCCAGGAACGGTTCCACACTGACCCTGGCGATGGCCGATCCTACAAACGTCTTTGCGATGGACGACATTAAATTCATGACCGGATTTAATGTTGAGCCTGTTATCGCGTCTGAAGCGTCGATCCAAATGTCGGTCGGCAAATATTATGGCGGATCGAATGCTATCGATATTTTTGATGCCGCGATCGCTTTTGAGACGGAGAAGGCTGCAACCGCATTAAAGAGCAGCAAAAACGGCAAGAACGGCCACTCAAAGAACGGAACGAAAGCGGCCGTTGCTGCCAAATCGAATATTTCCGCGGACGACATAGACGTTTCGCTTGGGAACTTCGATTTTGAGGTCCATGAGGGCGAAGATTTCGAACTCGTTCAGGAAAACGACGAGATCGATCTGGCGACGCTTGCACGGGCCAGCGAGGACGCGCCGGTCGTCCGATTGGTCAATATCCTGATGGTCGATTCGCTCCGCCGCGGAGCGTCCGATATTCACGTTGAACCCTACGAGAAAGATTTCCGCATCCGCTTTCGTATCGACGGCGTGCTTTATGACGTGATGCATCCGCCGATGAAGATCCGCGATCCGCTGATCTCGCGATTGAAGATCATGTCCAAGCTGGACATCTCCGAGAAGCGCCTTCCGCAGGACGGACGTATCAAGATCAAGGTAAAGATCGATGATCGCTCGCGCGAACTCGATTTCCGTGTCTCGACCCTGCCTACGCTTTTTGGCGAAAAGGTCGTGCTTCGTCTTCTCGATAAAGAGAAGCTGATGCTCGATATGACAAAGCTCGGTTTTGAAGAGGAGAGCCTCGAGAAGTTCCAGAAGGCCATCGCGAATCCGTACGGAATGGTGCTGGTTACCGGCCCGACCGGTTCCGGTAAAACGAACACGCTGTATTCGGCTCTCCAGACGCTGAACACACCGGAAACGAACATTATGACGGCCGAGGACCCGGTCGAATTTAACCTTCAGGGCATCAATCAGGTGCAGATGAAGGAACAGATCGGACTTAACTTCGCCGCCGCACTTCGCTCATTCCTTCGTCAGGATCCAAACATCATCCTCGTCGGTGAAATTCGAGACTTTGAAACGGCCGAGATCGCGATCAAGGCCGCCTTGACGGGCCACCTTGTTCTCTCGACGCTGCACACGAACGACGCACCTTCGACCGTTTCACGTCTTGTGAATATGGGAATCGAACCGTTCCTGGTAGCAACGTCAGTGAACATTATTCAGGCACAAAGACTTATTCGCCGCATTTGCTCGAACTGTAAGGAAGAAGCTCATTATCTGCCGGAGGCATTGGTCGAGGTCGGGTTCTCACCCGAGGAGGCCGCGGAACTCAAAATGTACAGAGGCGCCGGGTGCGATACGTGCCTGAACACCGGTTACAAGGGACGAGTCGGACTTTACGAAACAATGGAGGTCACAGATGACCTTCGCGAACTGATAATTATCGGAGCCAGCGCGATCGAGCTCAGACGCAAAGCGATCGAGTGCGGAATGATCACACTCCGCGGTTCTGGATTGGCCAAGCTTCGGCAAGGCATTACGACAGTGGAAGAAGTTGTCAAGGAAACAGTTCTGTAGGAACTTGGAGGAAATATGGTAAGGGCAATTGCACTATCGATAGCTTTATTGATCGGACTGGGAACGATCATACCGCTGGCGACCGATATGGCCGAGGCAGGGCCGAAAAAATCGAAACGCTACAAAAAGAAACAGAAGAAATACAAAAAATACTCGAAACGTTGGTGGCGCCAGTACAGGGCAAACCTACAGCGCAGAAAAGCGCTTCAGGCAAGACGCCGTGCTATAAGGCTGCGTCAGCTCAGATTGGCAAGGCTGCGGCAGAAAGAAACTGCCAAGCCGGAGGCAACCGCCGCAAAGACGAAACCAATGGTCGAAGAGAAAGCTCCGTCGCTGTTACCTTCGGGTGATGCAGCTCCGTCGGGCTGGAAGCGCAGCCAGGCGAGCGGAAGCGAACTTCAGTTCAGCGTGGATGGCGGAAATGGCTCGGCAGCGATCTCGGTCGTCGGCCCGGCAACAGGTGAAACCGTTGACTCGGGACGCAATCGAACGGTTGGCGGTGTTCCGACGACGTCTCTAAGGCGTGAAGTAATCAACCGGATGGTTCGAGAGAACGGCTGGGTCGTCAATGATTACCAGAAGGAGATCGGAGGCAAGCCGGTTTACGTTGTTGTCGCACAGTCGCAGGGATCGGGCGGCCGCGTCAATTCGAGAATGTTCTACTTCACCGAGGTCAACGGACGCATATACAGCGTCGCGACCAACTCGCAGACCGATGCCGCAGAGCGGATCGCTGAAGAGTCAGAGAAGGTGATCTATTCGCTGCAGGGCCGTTCGCGCCCGATCCAGGCTGCAG
>JANNNS010000102.1:0-2525 GCA_031398645.1 Acidobacteriota bacterium | reverse complement strand
CCGGCCAGGAGTTCCGGCAACGGTACGGAGATAAGCTTCCCTTGATCGGACTCAACTATCGCCCCGACGATGATCGAGACTCCCGACGGATCTTTGACTGCGATCGAACTCATGCTCGATTGAACTCTGACGCTGAACTCGAGGGAGACCGATGGCGGTGACGTCGTCAATGTCTCTCCTGCTGACGGTGCCGAGGAAACAAGCTTTGCGTGCGCAAACGAGGTTGATACGGCGAGAAACATCGCCGCGACAATTAAGCTAAAGTTTGTGGCTTTTCTTCTCATTTCAACGCGGCATCGTTCGTCGCTTTCAGGATCTCGACCATCGCCAGGTACGCTTCAAGTTGGGCATCGATGAATCCGTTCTCCGTCTCGATATAACGATGGTGTTCCGCTATGTAATCAAGCAATGTCTTTGAACCAAGTTCGTATGTTTGGCGTACAACATCAGCATTTGCCGCCGCCCGATCGCGAACCCCGACGCGGTATATCTCCATCGCTCGGAATGCCCGGTTGTAGCGGGTATAGGCAACGGCGACCTCGCGGCGGATCGTGAGTTCTCCAAACTCACGACGGTTCCGCGCCGCCTGCTCCTCAAGCAGCGAGGCGGCAACAAGTCCCTGATTCCTGTTTCTCACCGGGAGATTTAATCGGACGCCGAACGTGAAGAAATTCATTCTCTGCTCGATCGGCAGAAGTGCACCGGACATCTCGTCGACGCCTAAAAGTGGAAAACCGCTTTGCATTCGCTGATAACCGACCATCACGTCAGCATCGATCCGTCCCTCGCTTCGTGCCTGTCCGACTCGAGCCCCGGCAAGTTTCTCGACCGCGATCGCTCCAAGCAGGTCCGGCCTCGATCGAATGGCTGTCTGTTCCGCGCCAATTTGCGGAGGCAGAGTTCGAGCTAGGGTACTGAGATCTCCCTTAAGGACAAGAGGTTCCTCAGGGCCCATTCCGACGAAATTTCTAAGCTCGAAAAGCCGTATTTCTGCCGCGCCTTCGTTTGTCTCCCTTACTGCTCTGATCCGGTTGAGCTCGACGAGTTCCTGGTTCTCTTCTAATGGCGGCGTGCGTCCTTCGGCTACTCGGGCCGAGACGAGTTGAAAATTCTGCTCGGCCGTTGCGAGGATATCCTCGATAAACTTCAGCTTTAGTATGGCGGCAAGGGCCTCGCCGAATTTGACCCGAACGTCGGCCGCAAGTTGCCTTTCCCGTTCAGCGAGTGCCTGCCGCCGGATCTCGAGTTCTTTCTCTGCAACGATAATTCGAGCAGCTCGGCGGCCTCCGAGTTCAAGGGGCATAGCACCCTGTACCATCAAGCTGTTGTCGCCCATGCCGCCGATCTGACGCGTTCCGCTGACCTCGAGGCTCGGGTTCGCGCGGAGGCGAGCTTGGCGAATAAGCGCTTCGCCCGCCTCGGCCTCCTTACGCATCGCCAGCACTTCGAGATTGTTTGCAAGGGCTGCTTTTACTAGATCGTCGACAGATCGCCCGTCTCTTTCATTCAGATACTTAACGTGAGACAGAGCTTTGTTGGCTGCTGGCAGCTGTGCGGAAGCAACCGAAAGCGCGGCGGTGAGAACCACCGACGCAAAGATCCCAACGATGAGGGAACGAAGGTTCATTTCTCTATGAAACGATCAGCTTGCCGCGGTGCATATTCATTCCGCAGCTAAAGGCAAATTCACCGGCCTTCCGAGGCGTGAAGCTGACGGTAACCGCCTGATTGAGCGGCAACTCGCGACGGATGCCATAGTCGGCAAACACGACCTCGGTCGCGCAGGTTATGTCTGTCGTGCGAAGAAACGTAACCTTCGCCGGTACCCCTCGTTTTAGTCGAATGCTTGCTGGATCGTAACCGTAACTCCCGATCACGACCTTCGCCGACTGACTTCGGGCAGGTTTCCGACTTTGGGCGTCTGCACTACTCGGGGCGAGGAAAACGGCAGCCAACATGGCCACTAAAAGTCCGGTTCGTCGTAGTGTTTTATTCAAGTGGTTTTTCATATCGATATTTCATCCCTCGCCTTCGGCTTATCATTCGTCCGCGGCGTGTAACGCGTGTCCTTCTCTCTTAAGTTCCCAAAGCCTGATCCAGTAAAAGATCACCGGCGTAACGATCAGGACGTGGACCAAACTTGATAGCATTCCGCCCAAAACAGGAGCCGCAAGCGGCCGCATCACTTCCGAGCCCGCGCCCGTGCTCCACATGATTGGCAGTAGGCCGGCGATGATCGTGGTAACGGTCATCACCTTCGGCCGCAGGCGAAGCAGAGCTCCTTCGGTGACAGCTTCAAGCAGCGTCTCACGATCAAGTGTTCCCAGCTCTTCCTGTTTTCGCTTTAGCGCCTCCTCGAGGTACACGACCATTACGATCGTGGTCTGCACGGCAGCGCCGAACAATGCGATAAACCCTACCCAAACGGCTACCGAGAAGTTGTACTGGAGCAGCCAGATAAGGTAAAAGCCGCCGGTCAGAGCAAACGGCACTGCCAGAAGCACGTGAGCGGCTTCAATAAACGA
>JANNNS010000090.1:0-2232 GCA_031398645.1 Acidobacteriota bacterium | reverse complement strand
GATACGCCCGCGACCAAGAAGACCGTTAAGAAAGATGGGAAGGACGCGTATGAGTTCGTGAAACCGGCGAACGACGCGGACTTCCAGAAGATGAAAGCTTGTGTTGAGGAAGGATCGAAACTCATTGAACAGGCCGTGGCCCTTGAACCTGAGACCGTGAAGTCCTCGATCGGCGGCGATGTAAAGTCGCTAACGGATGAGCAGTTGAAGACCCGACTCGATCTGCTCAAGCCTTTTGAATCGGCTCGGTCGTATCGTTCTGCACTTTTGATGCAGGCCTCGCGACTTGCTGATATGGAAGATAGGGATGCCGATCGCGACCGCTTGAAGGCAGATGCTGACAAGGCAAAGGCGGACTTCAACACCCTTGCAGAAGCGACTAAGAATCTTCAGGGAGAGATGGAGGCCCGCAAGGCCGCTGCCGACGAAGCAGAAAAGGCCAACGCGGCAAATAACGCCGCAAAGTAAACGCTGGGATAGTTCGTGAAGGTGATGCTCAATTTCTAGAAATGGGCATCACCTTTTTCTATCGGGAATATGCTGGCGGTGAAAAGTATGGAAATGCTTGTGAGCAACGAGTAAGATTGTATTAGAAGCAGATGATCCGCATTGAAGATGTAATTTCGAAGGTAGAAGCTAACCGGCCGGACCCGGACATTGACCTCATCCGGCGGGCTTATCTTTTCTCTGCCTTACATCACCGCGGTCAAAAACGTGCTTCGGGCGAGCCATATCTCGTTCACCCGCTTGAGGTTGCCGAGATACTAGCGGATATGCGGCTCGATGAGGTAAGCGTTTCAACGGGCTTGCTTCACGATGTCGTCGAAGACACACTTGTCGATCTTGAGACCATTCGCTCGTACTTCGGCGACGAGATCACTCAGCTTGTCGATGGCCTGACGAAGATCGCACACATCAGCAATCTCTCGAAAGAGAAACAGCAGGCAGAGAATGTCCGGAAGATGGTCCTCGCGATGATCACGGATGTACGCGTGGTCCTGATCAAGCTTGCTGACCGACTCCACAATATGCGGACGATGCAGTTTCTCAAACCGGAGAAGCGCGCACGTATCTCGCAGGAAACCCTCGATATTTATGCTCCTATCGCGCATCGCCTCGGTATGGGTAAGATGCGAAGCGAGCTGGAAGATCTATCCTTCCAGAATCTCTACCCCGACGAATACAAGCGTCTGGCAAAAGATGTAGATGCCCGCCGGCCGGAACTGGAAGGCATTCTCGACAAGATCCGTGAAACCATCGGCGTCAGGCTTGCCGAGAATGATGTGCCGTTCGTTTCCGTAGAAGGCCGTGTGAAACGTCTCTACTCGCTTTGGAAAAAGCTTAAACGGCAAAAGATCACGATCGACCAGGTCTACGACCTGATCGCGGCCCGCATCATCACTCCGAACGACCGAAAGTACTGTTATCTCACGCTCAGTGTCATTCACGACACCTGGACGCCGGTTCCTGAGCGTTTTAAGGACTGGATAGCCATTCCGCGGGACAACCTCTACCAGTCACTGCATACGTCTGTGATAGGCGATGGCGGGCAAGCATTTGAGGTACAGATCCGTACCGAGGAAATGCACCATATTGCCGAGGAAGGTGTCGCTGCTCACTGGAAGTATAAAGAACGGAAGCTAGGTTCGACCGACGACGGAAATCTGGACGAGCTTCGCCGCACGGTTGAGAAGCTTCTTTTGCCGCTGGTCGAAGACAACCAGGGAGAAGAAGATTCCGAAGATTTTATCGCGTCCCTGAAGTTGGACCTGTTCCCAAAGGACGTTTACGCCTTCACCCCGATGGGCAAGGTAATACAACTTCCGCGCGGTGCTTCGCCAATCGATTTTGCCTATGCGATCCACTCGGAGGTTGGTGACAACTGCACAGGTGCGAAGATAAACGGAAGGATCGTGCCATTGAAAACCGAACTCCAAAACGGCGATGTTCTCGAGATCCTGACCACGGCAAATTCAAAGCCGTCGCGTGATTGGCTGAACTACGTCGTAACCGCAAAGGCCCGCAACCGGATCAGGCACTGGATATCGGAGCAGCAGCGGGCTGAGTCGATCGACATCGGACGAAAGCTGCTTGAAAAGGAATCTGACCGTTTTCACGTCTCGGCGAAAAAGCTCATCAATAATGATAACGAGATGAAGCGGATCGCGAATGAATACGGTCTGGGACGTCCCGAAGACCTGCTGGCGTCGATCGGTTACGGCAAGACGCTGC
>JANNNS010000007.1:0-24483 GCA_031398645.1 Acidobacteriota bacterium | reverse complement strand
TGGAAATGCTTCCCGAGATGGTTTATGCAACGGACGAACCACTCGCCGATCTTTCTGCGATCTCCATTCTGGCTCTATCCAGGCTCGCTCGAAATGACGTGAAGGTCGTTCTCTCAGGAGAGGGTAGCGACGAGATCCTGGCTGGTTATGATTTTGATCGGGCGGAAAAGGAATGGAACAGGGTTCGCTTGCTGCAGCGATTTCCTAAGACTGCGCTGAAAATGGGAGCCGCATTTTCGCGCCTCGGCCCAGACGGTTTTCAGCGACGAGCTGAGAAAGTCGCAAACTTGCCGCTTGGTTCCTGGAACCGGCTCGAACTGCCTCACATTACGGGAAATTTCACCCAAGCTGAAAAGAAAGCATTATGGCCAGGCGAGGACTGGCACGACAGTGAACGAATTGTTGCGGCACAGTATGAAGCGGCACGGTCAAAAGACCCACTCCAGCAAATGCTTGCAGTCTATCAAAAAGATTGGCTGGTCGAGGATCTCCTAATGAAGGCAGACAAAGCCACGATGGCCGCGTCCCTCGAGGCTCGCACACCATTCCTTGATTACCGTCTCGTCGAATGGGCGAATCGTCAACCAAACTCGGTAAAGGTAAAGCGCACGGGAATAAACCAGTACGAAACGAAAAGCGTGCTGAGACGGTTCTGCAATAAGAGGCTGCCTCGTACCATAATCGACCGTCCCAAGCGCGGATTTCCTGATCCAGCGAACGTATGGCTTGAGAATGGACTCCATCCTTGGGCGCACGACACCCTGCTGAGTTCCAACAGCAAGCTGGGAGCAGTCCTGGACAAGCCATCTATCGAGAATGTTTTGACGGAAGCGAAAAATGGTAAGGAAGGGGCGGCAAACCGGGTTTGGGCATTGATCGTTCTTGAATTGTGGATGCAGACCTGGGAAGTCGTGATGTTCCTCTAGATCGGAAAGGTTAGTCCTTTCAAGAGACTGATCGCGCCGGTCGCAAACTTCTTTAGCGGACTGCCCATGTAAAATTCTGCAGATTCCAGTTCGATCTTTTCGGCACCAAGTCCGAGCTTGAACTGCTCGAGTCCGACACTACCCTCGGATGCTCCTCCGAGATTGAAAACTCTTGCACCCTCTGCTTTCATCCGGCGGGCAACTTCGTAGAAAAGAAAGTGAGATGCTCCGAGATCCCTTCCCTCGGTGCTTGTTCCTGAGCTCTGTGCATAACCTCCGTTCTCGCTGCGAGCGACCAGCATAGTTGCATAGACCTGTTCTCCGATGACTGCCTGAACAATGCTGCCTGCTCCGCTTTCCAGGAAAGCATCAACATCGCCCGCGGTGATCTGCGAATCGATGACCTCTCCGCGACCGCGTCGGCGATCAAGCGACAAATTGGCCAGTTGGAGGTGCATTTCCCTCGCCGTTCGGTCGTCGGAAACACTCACTTGCAGTCCGGCTTTGATCGCCCGCTTGATGAGCCGCTGGTGACGCCGATTTAAGACCGCCCAGAGGTCAGGTTGAGTCAGATCGAGCCGATATTCGCTCCTCCGGCGAAGTGCGACGCGGTTGCTAACCTCCGCTATCGAGGTCTCAGTCGAGCCGAAGGTATGGGTACTTAAAACCGAGATCCCCTGATCTTTGCAGAAATCAAAAAGCCCATCCCAAAACATACGTGCATCTGGGAGAACTGGCAGAGAAGTGATCTCTATCCGCGAATTCATCCTTCCCCGGGTCATAAACGCCAGGCATCCTGCGACCGGGGCACCATCAGAAGTCAGAACGAAGGCACACCCCTCGGCGCCGAGCCTTTTACGCACAGCCAGGTACTCGGCTGTCGCGAAAGGATTATCGCGGTCCAGAGCGGCAATCTGAGAGACCACTTCCTGGCCAGGATCGACGATCGAGTTAAATTTTAATGACATGGTTCGGCCTCCCTTAGCCGGCTGCTATTTCCCGCTCAAGCATCAGGGCGTCTACAAAAAATTTGGCGGCCCAGTTTGGGTATTCGTATGTACAATAACCACCTGAGACCGGGAACGATCCTTTGACAGCTCCACGCACTTCGGCTCGGCCATCAAGGTCTATGGTCCGTCGAACATACTTGTTAGCGGCGAGGCCAGCCTCTAGGTATCGTTCATTGCCTGTTTCCTTATACAACATCAACCAGCACGCTGCGATCTGGACGTTTCCGGTAAGGCAACTCCAGTCCACGGTTCCATTCCATTCGCGGTCAATGCGTCCCGGCAACCCTCCATCCGCAGCCTGAGCGGTTGCGAGAGCGTCCGCGGTCCTGAGAGAGGCCTGAAGGTAAATATCTTCTCGGGTGAACCGGTATGCTTCGACGACGCCACGCAGGACATAGCCGATCGTGTGGGTTAGTGGATGTTCGGGCTCCGACAGGCAGCACTCGCGAAACCATCCGTTCTCGTTTTGTAATCTAAGAGCCCAATTTATGTTCGCGATCGCAGCCTCCGCATAACCACTGTGGGGTTCAAGTCTGGCCGCCTCAAACAGGCCCCAAGACACGTGGGTCTCATACGCCTTGTCAGTTGGCTCTGCAAACGGCGAACGATGGCTTCGCCAACAGCCGTCAGCATCCTGAGTCTTGACGAGCCAATCTGCCGCTCGAGTCATGGGTTCGCGATAAACGTCGCCGAATTGCTCAGTGCCCGAAGCGAGCCCAAGAAGAATCTGACCGGTATTGAAAGTGACCGGAATCACGGGCTCCGCACCGATGACGCTTCCCTGAAAGCCTCCATCCGGAAACTGGATAGAAACAAGCCAGTCAAGCATTTTCCTCGCCCGTTCAATGCTGGATGGATCGTCCGCAGCCTTGCCATAAGCAATGAGCGTAGGGATTATGTAGCCGGTGGTTTCTGGATATGATGAATTCCAGCCCGAGATGAGACTGAAATCACGGGCAACACCGCCGTCCTTTGATGTTGAAAAGTCCTGAGCCTCTCCTATCCACTCGACGGACGCCTTGATCGCGGCTTCGATTCCCGGATCGGTAGACGGCAGGCCGAGTTCGTCCTTCTCACGCACCGAGATCGCCACGTCTGTCAGGCGCTCTGGTTCAAGGACGTTTCTTAGAGAGCGAATGATAGTTCGGAGCATGGGCAAGTTTTTAACAGACGAGGTGAACGGAATTGTCCGGCTGAGCGACAAGATCGTTGCTAAATGAGCCAACTCATCAATTTTAATGTCCATCATAATTAAAGTCAAAAAATTCTACTTATTGCAAATACAGGGTTTACGCCGTCAGGTAATTGAGCATCCTCAAAAAATCCCGGGAAACGGCATCTGTCGTAAACCGATCACGCACTTCAGGCTTGCCCCATGTCAAGCTTCGGCAGGATCTTCGTTCCCTTAATTCGGTCAGCAGGGTACTGAGTTCCTTAGTGATCGCAGCGGGATCTGCCGGATCTGCAACCCTCCCGCCTAACTCGATGATCAACTTGCATGCGGTTCCCGGTGGCGTGATCCCGAAGACCGGGCGGTTAGCTCCGATATAGTCCACCAGTTTTGACGGAAGGAACACGCTATATGCGGCCGGAGCATCGATCACGATCAAGGCATCGGCTGACGACATTAAACTTAGACTAGTTGCGTAGTCTACGCTGGGGCGGACAGTTAAGAGTCCTGCCGGAAGACCCTCCGCGAGTCTCTTTACCTCATCAGCGTCACCAGAACCAACTAGTTCGAACTGAGCATCCGCTAGAAATCCGCCGCCTTCTTTCTCTATCTCTTTAAGCGCTTGGATCAGCGGGCGAGGAGTGCGGCTTCCGTAAAAATTCCCCAAGTACCGGAGCGTGATCTTTCCTTCAGGACGAACTTCTGCGTACCGTCCGGAATCAAAACACTGGGGCAGGACGGCGGCTTTGCGGGCCAGTTCCTTTGGATATTTGGCAAAGAAAAGGTCGACCGTTTCCTGTGACGTAAATGCAAGCATATCTGCGGTCTCGGCAACTGATCTCTCCAAAGCGAGGTTAAGGCTCTGGATCTTCTCATCTGATGATCCAAACGGGTTATCGACCCACGGATCGCTGAAATGGGCTAGCCACGGAAGGCCAAGCTCTTTCTTGAGTTCCAAACCGATCAAGTGGTCTGTGAATGGCTGTGCGAAAGTCACGATGACGTCAGGCCGAAAGGCACCGGTCTTCAAATATTCGCGGACGCCTTTTATGACGTCGCTGCCCCAATGCCCGTAGGCGTCTGGTGCTAGATTCCTCGTGTTCCATATTGGCCTCCGGAAACGATATGAGAGCCTATTTATCAACCGCGACGATGCGGTACTCTTGACCTCAATTCTCCCGCAGGTCGTCAAGAAGGCGCTTGCATCTGGCTCTATAGTGTCATCCAGTCTGGCTCCCGGTTCGTGAGCACAGAAGAGGGCGGTGGACGCCTCCGTATTCTTCAGGAGGCGTGCTACCTGGATCGACCGCGGATAAGCGAGCGGCGGATATGCAAATGAGACCGCGAGAATGTTCATTGATAGATCGCAAGCAAAAACTGCACGCTCGAATTGAACTGCGGCTAAATGGCGCAGTTCTCAATGGTGTTAGAATACAAACAATAGATAGGGTTTACCTGATTCAGAGAAAAAAAGATGATCACGTTCGAAAAATAAAGGTATTCGTCTGGTATTGGAACTCTAAAACTATATTTAGATGAGCGATCACAAGGCCACAGGTTTGAATAAGAGAACATTGAGACCGCCTGGCCGGAAAGCCGGAAGCGGTCCAAGATCGCACTCGACGATCAGATCATCTGGTTCGGAGAAGGATGGGGCACGCCCATCAACTTTTTCACGAATAGCTGACCAGGAACCCGATCCTCGGGCCCAGCGGCCCGGTATGGCTGAGACGGATCCTTCTACGCTCGAATTAGGTGGCGGAGATGTCCTCGCATTTCAAGACACGGACGTTCCTGTCAGCTCTGCATCGCCGACTTCCCAACTCGTCTCAAACGAGACATGGCTTGCAAGAAATGGCCATAATCTGACGTTCGGCGGGATCTTTCTTTTCACATTGGTTCTGTATTTTAGGCCATATGAGCTGATCCCGGAGCTATCGGGCTTTAGCTCTATCGCACTTGTGATCGCGATCGGAACGCTTGCGGTCTTTCTTCCGACTCAGTTTTCGCTAGAGGGCAGTCTCACCGCACTACCGATCGAAGTGAAATGCGTGATCTTCATGACGCTGTGGGCGTTGTTGACCATACCAATTGCAAAAGATCCCGCTCTGGCCTGGGCAACTTTTACAGATTCATTTATAAAAGTGGCCATAATGTTCATCGTGATGGTGAACACCCTTCGAACCGCGAATCGGATCAAGGCGTTGATGTGGCTTGGCATAGCTGTGGGAATAATGCTTAGCTGGCAAGCTTTGGATCTTTATCAGAAGGGAGAGTTTAAGACTGAGGGCTACCGTGTGAGCGTGGACTTCGGCGGGATGTTCGGGAATCCAAACGACATGTCGATCCACCTCGTGATCTTTATTCCGATCGCGATCGCTCTCGGTGCAGCCGCCAGGAATTGGCTGTTGAAAGCAGTATTCTTTGGCAGTGCGGTTATGATGACGGCCGGAAGTTTTGTTACACAGTCTCGAGGCGGATTCCTGGGGCTGATAGCTGTTGCGGCCGTCCTCGTCTGGAAGCTCGGAAGACGTCAGAGGTTTAAGGCCATGTTGATCTCTGCGATAGTCGGCGTCGCAGTGATTCTACTCGCTCCGGGCAACTATGGATTGCGCATCCTTTCGATCTTTATACCATCGCTGGACCCGGTAGGGTCCTCGGACCAGCGCACCGAGTTGCTTATTCGAAGTATCTTAGTATCGCTTCGAAACCCTCTTGGAATTGGCATCGGCAATTTTGAGATAGTGGGAACGCACAATTTGGGTACGCACAATGCATTCACCCAAGTTTCGTCTGAACTCGGATGGTTAGCCTTCGCGGCGTATATGATCATTTTACTGAGTCCGATAAGAAAGCTCGATATCATGGAGCGGAACCTCTTTGCCGAGGGACAGAATTCCTGGCTCTACTATTTGTCCATAGGTGTCCAAGCCAGCATTGCTGGTTACTTCGTGTCGAGCTTTTTTAGCTCCGTTGCTTACAATTGGTACGTTTACTACCCGATCGCCTATGCCATCGGCTTGCGGAGGCTATATCAGCTAGGGCAGGAAACTACCGGACGGATCGAAAGGGATGCTCTAGCCACTCGTGATATGGAGGCACAGCACGCCTAGATGAGCGTTCCATTGATGCTAGTGTTTGCTGGTTCGGCAGGGGTCATCCTCTATGTATATTTGGGATATCCTCTGCTCGTTTTCTTGCTTAGTCGTATTCGTCCGAGGGCCGTCAAGAAACACGCCATTGAACCGAGTGTCAGTCTGATCATCACAGCCTATAACGAAGAAGCGGCTATCCGAGGCAAACTTGAAAACACTCTTGCGCTCGAATATCCAAAAGAGAAGATGGAGGTGATCGTCGTTTCTGACTGCTCCTCAGACCGTACGGATGACATTGTAAAGGAGTTCTCGCATTCTGGCATTAAACTCGTCAGGCAGGCTCACCGAGGAGGTAAGACGTCCGCGCAGAATTTGGCGGTTGAGCATGCTAGCGGCGAAATACTAGTATTTTCGGATGCAACATCGATGTATCAGGTGAATGTACTGAGAGAAGTTGTCGCAAATTTTGCGGATGCCTCAGTTGGCTGCGTTGCCGGTAAGTTGATATACGTCGATCCGGCAAAGTCCAACATCGGCTCGGCTGCCAAGTCATACTGGGGATATGAGACTGCCTTGAAAACTAGCGAAAGCCTTGTTTGTTCCCTGATCGGTGTCTCCGGATGCCTGTACGCCGTGCGGCGGACGAATTACATTGCCATGTACCCGGAAGCATGTTCCGACTTTTTGATCGCGACCGTGGTGTATCAGCAAGGGCTTAGAACTGTCTACGAGCCGAACGCCGTCTGTACCGAGGAGACGAATCGACGTAGTGATAAAGAAATGGTAATGAGGATCCGTGTCATTTCGCAGACATTTACTGATCTCTGGAGAAACCGCGGAATGTTGAATCCATTCCGAAGCGGCTTCTTCGCGGTGGAACTTTTTTCTCACAAGGTCCTGCGATACAGCGTACCCATCTTTTTGATCGCGATGCTTATTTCGTCGGCGATATTGGGGTTAAGTTCTTTGGTCTTTTCGATCTTGTTCGCCGCCCAAGCTGGTGTATACGTCGCCGCGTTTGCGGCCTGGGTGCTTGAACGGTTGGGCGTGAAGTCGGGCCCGCTGGCAATTCCGCTTTATTTTGTGTTAGCGAACATTGCGTCGATCGCCGGGTTCTATCAGTTTCTAAAGGGAAAGCGATACGCGGCGTGGGAGCCGATCCGCGACGCGGGGTAGTTTCGCACAGATGTCGAACGCAGCCAGGAAAACAAGTTCGTTGACGGCTCAAAGCGCGTGGATATTATTCGCTAAAGTGTTTGGCTTCGCTCTGAACACCATGCTGCCTCTTCTTGTCGTTCGATATCTGACCCAAGAGAATGTTGGCGTTTATCGACAGGCTTTTTTGGTCGCGTCGAACGCCGTTTTGGTCTTACCGCTCGGCTTCTCGATGAGCGCCTACTATTTTCTCAACCGGGAACCAGACAAACACCCAGCAACTGTCTGTAACATCTTGATCTTCAATTTTTTGATGGGCGGGGCGGCATTTGCGCTCCTGGCGATCTTTCCTCAGATCCTTGGGTCAACGTTGCAAAGCCCCGAATTGACGCGGTTGTCACCATGGATCGGAGTTTTGATTTGGCTATGGATCTTCTCGGGGTTTCTTGAAACCGCTGCCCTCGCCCTACAGGAGGCTCGTCTTGCCGCAGTGTTTATAGTGCTCTCGCAACTTGTAAAGACAGCACTCATGATCGGTGCGGTGCTGATCTATCAGAGCGTTGATTCGCTGATTTATGCAACGATCGCTTTGTTTGCTATGCAAGCGATACTAATGACGGTTTACCTCCACCGTCGATTTCCGCGATTCTGGGCAAGTTTCGATCTTCATTTCTTTCGCCGGCAGATGGCTTACTCGTTGCCATTTGGTTTGTCGGTTCTGCTCTATGTAGGCCAGACGGACATTCACAACTATTTCGTCAGTCACAGCTTCAGTCCGGCCGAATTCGCGATCTATTCGGTAGGCTGCTTCCAATTGCCGCTCATAGCGATGCTTTACGAGTCGGTGGGTGCCGTGATGATCCCGCGAATGAGTCAGATGCAGGATGAAGGAAAAAAGAGGGAGATGCTGGAAATGACGGTCAGTGCGACGCAGCGGTTGACGTTCTTTTATTTTCCGCTGTTTGCATTTCTCATGATCGTCGCATCCGAATTCATAACCACGCTATTTACGAAGGAGTATGCGGCAAGTGCATCGATATTTCGTGTAAATTTGCTCGCATTACCTCTTTTTAGTTTGGTTGTTGATCCTATAACTCGAGCTTACCCAACGGCAGGTCGGTTTTTGCTTAAGGTTCGCGTAGGAATTTGCCTCGTTCTCTTCGCGATATTCTGGTACGGAATTGGCCGATTCGGGTTGATAGAGATGATCTCAATCGTGGTTGGCGCGATCCTATTTGAGAAGTTAATGTCGGCTTGGATCTCGGCCCGCATGTTGGAAGTAAAGGCTGTGGATATTGATTTGCTTAGGACTGTAGGAAAGACGGCTGTGGCAGCCGCTGTCGCGGGAGCCCTACTCCTCGGATTTTACTTTCTGGCCGCCGAGCGTCTGATGGCAGCCTGCGTAAACATAAGTTCACGTCTCCTAGCCGCGGCGGACCTTGGAAAAGGTGCGGATTTTGTCGGCGGAGCGATCTTTCTTGGGATTTGCTTAGTGGTTTATGCCGTTCCTTACCTGCTAGTGGCAAATTGGATGGGTGTGATCGAGCAGGCAGACAAGGACAAACTCGCTGGGTTCGTCCGTCGGTTGGCTCTCGGCAGACAAATAGAGGGTAACGTGGCTTGAGTCAACTCAACTTCCGATGTGTGGAATAACCGGTTTCATTTCAAGAGTTAGCGATGCTGACGAGGCGACGCGATCTAAGCTGCTCGGGCAGATGTGCGAGAGCATTGCCTATCGAGGGCCGGACGAGCAGGGAACGCTTGTTAGGGGACGGGCGGCGCTTGGCATGCGAAGGCTTTCAATAATCGACGTCAAGTCCGGACAGCAGCCGATCGTTACAGACGACGGAAACCTAGCGATAGTATTCAACGGCGAAATATACAATTTCCAGGATATTCGAAAGGAGCTGGTCGAACTTGGCCACCAATTCCACACGAATTCTGACACTGAAGTCATCCTTCACGCGTATCAGGAATTCGGAGAGGACTGTCTCGCTAAACTCCGAGGAATGTTCGCGTTTGCGATATGGAATTTCCGCGACGAGTCATTGTTCATCGCACGTGATCGAGTGGGCAAGAAGCCCCTTTTTTACGCGATAACGGGCAAAGGAGACCTAGTCTTTGGATCGGAACTAAAAACGCTCCTGGTGCATGGCGCGATCGAGCGAAGGGTCGATGTGGCGGCTCTCGACGCATATCTTTCGTTTGGCTATGTTCCTGAGGAGTTCTGCATTCTGACTGGGGTTCAGAAACTCCTGCCCGGCCATTTCCTGCGATTTGCGAACGGCATCCTCGAAACCCAGAAGTACTGGGATTTTGATCTGTCGAATGTCGACGAAGGCAGGTCGGAAAGCGAATGGTCGAACGAACTCCGCGAGAAGATCCTTGAGGCAGTTAATGTACGTCTCATCTCAGAAGTTCCTCTCGGTGCCTTTCTTTCAGGCGGAGTCGATTCTTCGACGATCGTGGGCATGATGTCTCGCCTGTCTGAAAGGCCTGTAAAGACTTTCTCCATTGGTTTTCGCGAGGATAGTTTTGACGAGTTGCGATTCGCCCGCGTTGCAGCGAAACACTTCGGCACCGATCACCATGAGTTTGTGGTTACGCCTGACCTATTTGACCTGATCGGCCAAGTTGTGTGGCACTTTGATGAACCCTTTGCCGATCAATCTTCGCTGCCGACATTTATGCTGTCGAAGATGGCGCGTGAGCATGTGACGGTCGTATTGTCCGGAGACGGGGGCGACGAGTTGTTTGCGGGTTACAGCCGCTATTTGATCGACCAAGAACGTAACAAATTTGCGACGATACCATCTGCGGTTCGCAAGCATTTGATACGAAGGCTCGGCTCCGCAATGCCGCACGGGGCGAGAGGAAAGAACTTCATTCATAACATTTCGCTTGACCCTCTTGAAAGGTATGTTGACAGCGTTTCGGCGTTCAACCTGCCGCGCAAGCGATCGCTTTATTCTACGGACTTCGGCATAGCTCTTAACGGTGAAACGTCGGCTGGCGATAAGCTATTTCTGGAGTATGGATCAGGTGCGCAAGCCAATGATCCGATCGGACGTCTGCTTTATCTGGACAGCAAAACTTATCTTCCCGGGGACATCTTGACGAAGGTTGACAGGATGACCATGGCGAATTCGCTTGAGGCACGTGTGCCGCTTCTGGACCATGAGCTCATTGAACTTGTTGCGAAAATGCCGTCGAGTTTGAAGCTCAAGAACGGGGAACCGAAATATATTTTGAAGAAGGCGATGGAGGGAATTGTTCCGGACGAGATCCTGTACCGTGAGAAGCAGGGCTTTGGTGTTCCGATAGGTGAATGGATAAACGACCAACTCCGAGACCGGATCAATGACGATCTGGCCGACACCCGCACGATAAACCGGGGATACTTTAATCGTGAATACATCGCTACACTTTTGACCGAGCACTCGAGCGGCCGGCGCGACCATTCAAATGTGCTTTGGATGCTGTGGATGCTTGAGCTTTGGTTCCGGCGCTACATTGATGTTTGAGTGAACTGGCTTAGGTTTGTGAAAAGAAGAGTCTTACATCTTATCCCGAGCTTCAATCAAGGAGGTTCCGAACGGCAGGCCCTGCAGTTGGTTAGGCTTTTGGTAGGTGAAGGATCTTACGAAGTACAGCTCGCATGCTTGGACAAAACGGGAATACTTTTCGATGAGGCAGTGGGGTTGGGATTCCAGGACCCACCGGAATTTCCGCTCACTTCCTTTTACGACGCGAACATGGTTATCCAGCTCCGGCGGTTCGTAAGCTACCTAAAGGAGAACCGGATAGACGTTGTTCAGACCCACGATTTTTATTCGAACATTTTCGGGATCTTCGGAGCGGCATTTGCTGGTGTGCCCTTCCGAATCGCGGCAAAACGTGAGACCGGCATGCGATCGTCCGTACAGCTGTTTACCGAGCGAAGGGCTTTTGGCCGCGCCAATACTGTTGTGGCCAACTCACAGAAAGTTAAGGAATATTTGGTCGCATCCGGCGTACGAGAAGGCAAGGTTCGTATGATCTATAACGGGATCGATCACTTGCTTTATAACTGTGACAACGTTGATAGAAAAGCCGTTTTGCGGGATCTCGGCCTTCCCGAAGGGTTTCGCTTCGTGACGATCGTAGCTAATCTCCGGAGTCCGGTAAAAAACCATGAGATGTTTCTCCGAGCTGCAGCCACCGTTGCGGCAAAATTCCCCGACGCCGCATTTGTTCTCGCTGGCGAGGGCGAGTTGTTGAACGAGTATAAGGCGATTGCTGCGATGTCGGACCTCGATGGTCGGGTACACTTCCTGGGCCGCTGTTCGCGGATCCCGGAACTACTTGCAATTTCCGATGTTTGCTCTCTTACCTCGAGGTCTGAAGGTTTCTCGAATTCGATCATCGAGTATATGGCCGCCGGAAATCCGGTGGTTGCGACGAATGTCGGAGGTGCGGCTGAGGCGATCATCGACGGTAAAACCGGATATTTGGTCGAATCCGAAGATGTCGATGCTCTCGCGGAACACATCGGTATTCTCCTGAGCGATCAGGAGTTAGCATCGCGGATGGGTGTCGCAGGGCGCCGGAGAGTCTCAGAGCTTTTCTCGACCGAGACTCAGCTTAAAAGCACCCTTGAACTTTACGCCCAATGCCGAAATGAGAATTGATGGATCGAGTCGAGACCCGAATAAAAGTAGCGCAGCTTGGCCCGGTTCCGCCGCCGCACGGCGGTGTTTCCACCAATATGTTGGCCATTCACAACATGCTCCGGTCTGAGGGCTTCGAACCAGTCCTCATTGACATTACAAACCGCGACAAAGGATCAGAAACACCGGACGTGTTGAAGCCTCAGTCGGCGATAAGCCTGATCCGACTCTTGTGGCACCTCGAGTGCGATATCGTTCACTACCATATCGGCGGCAAATTTAGCATGAAGCTTGCAATTCTGATGCTCTTTTGTGGGTGGCTGCCTGGGAAGAAGTCGGTCGTGACATTCCACTCAGGCGGGTTTGCTCGCTCGTCGGGCGCGACGGCAAGACGGTTCTCCGTACGCGGGCTTGCCTTCCGTTCGGTAGATCTGCTCATCGGCGTCAACTCGCAGATGCTGGATATGTTTCGGGCATTTGGAGTGCCGGAAGACCGCATCCGATTGATCCTACCGTTCGACCTGAAGCAGCCCGAAAGGCCGATGCCCCTGCCCGTTGATCTTTCGAAATTTATCGATAAAGCCGATCCCTTCATTATCGCCGTCGGCGGGCTGGAGACTGAGTATCTTAATGCCTTTCTCATTGATGCCATGCCCGCGATAAGCGGTCGTTATCCCAATTGCAGGCTGCTGATCGCAGGCTCTGGTACTTTAGAAAGCGAGCTGCGGCAGAAAGTCGACCGAATGGGACTGGCGGGCCGTGTATTGCTTGGCGGGAATATCGAACATGATATCTTGCTTGATCTGATCGAACGGGCGGATGTATTGCTGCGATTGACTGAGTACGATGGCGACGCGATCTCGGTCAGGGAAGCCTTATATCTCGGAACGCCGGTTGTGGCGACCGACAATGGAATGCGGCCTGAAGAGGTGACGCTTGTTCCGAACGTTCCCGAAGAGGATGACTTGCTTGCGGCCCTATCAACCGCTCTTGCGGGAGCAACTTCTGCAAACACGGTTTCATATTCGGAAGAGAGGAACATAGAAAAGGTCTTGGAGGTATACCAGGAACTGGTTGCCAAATGATCTCTAAAATTAAGAAACTTAAAGGGCGAAGCATTGCAGAGCTTGCGGACCGGCTGCGACAGAAAGCCTTAGTCGTGGTCGAGCGTAACGGTTTTTCGCGCGAGCTTAGGGCGTGGTCAGACATCGACTTTTTGAGTCAATTTGGGGCCAGCGTTTCCTCTGCAGAGCAACTACTTGATCATTTGCGTGGTCGCTCCGCCGGCACTTTTTATCCGGTTTTCCCTGAACGCGAAGTGGCCATACGGACCCTTCACGATCGATTTCCGGATGAGCCGGCTCGTGTAGTCGCAGCCGCGAACAAGATATGCTCAGGAAGGTTCGATCTGCTGGGATATCAAGGCCTCGATTTCGGTTCTCCTCTTCCCGATTGGCATTTTGAGCCAGTGTCAGGAAAAAGGTCGCCCCTTACGCACTGGTCCAGGATCAATGAGGTCGATGCGTCCCAAACGGGTGATAAGAAGATCGTTTGGGAGCTGAATAGGCATCAATATCTGACGGTGCTGGGCTCTGCCTACTGGATAACGGGCAACGAGGCCTATGCCGCGACGGCCTTTGCTCATGTAGAGGACTGGATAGAGAAGAATCCGCCTAAACTTGGGCTGAACTGGATATCGAGTCTTGAGATAGCCTTTCGTTCGATCTCGTGGATCTGGGTGATGAACTATTTTGTCCACTCGGTAAGCCTTAAGCCCAAGATCCTTCTTGGAATGCTCAAAGGGCTAGCTCAAAATGCTCGACATATTGAGCAGCACCTTTCGACTTATAGCAGCCCGAACACTCATCTGACCGGCGAGGCTCTCGGCCTCTATATGATTGGTTGTTGGTTACCTGAACTTCGAGATGCCGCTCGTTGGAAGGGTCTCGGTTACAGGATACTGATCGAGCAGCTAGAGAAGCAGGTTCGAAAAGACGGCGGGTTCATTGAACAATCAGTTCACTATCAGAGGTACACGGCCGATTTTTACCTTACGCTAATGATCCTTCGGCGAGCTGAGGGAACTGCGATTGAAGAGTCGTTCATCGAGAACCTAAGGAAGTTGCTCCATTTTCTCATGTTTGCGATGCAGCCGAACGGTAGAACGCCCTTGATAGGAGACGATGATGGGGGCAGGCTTCACTTTTTTGACGATCGCCCGATCGACGATCTCAGGTCAACGCTTGCCTTGGGTGCGGCGTTGTTAGGGGATCCCGATCTCAAGTTTGCGGCGGGTGAACCAACTGCCGAACTGCTTTGGCTTGGTGGTTCTCGGGTATTGAACGCATTCGACGCTATAGAGGCAAGGGTCCCCGGGGAAAGTCGAAAGGGCTTTCCTGAAAGTGGACTCTATTCGATCCGAAGCGGATGGTCATCAAAGTCAAACCATTTGCTTATTGATTGCGGGCCCCATGGATTTCTTAGCGGTGGACATGCCCATGCGGATGCACTGGGTTTTATACTGTCGGTCGATGGAACGCCTGTATTTGTTGACTCCGGTACTTTTAGCTACACACAGGATCAGTCTGCCAGAAACTATTTTCGATCTTCGGCTGCCCATAATTGCCTTACGGTAAACGGAGATTCGTCGTCGATCCCATCGGGGCCGTTCGCGTGGAAGGCAGCGGCAACTTCAGAATTGCTCGAATGGACTCCGAGCGAAGACGGCGCGTTGTTTCGCGGTACTCACGACGGATTTAATAGATTTGGTGTTCGCTATGAAAGAGATATCTACTTTCAAAATAAGGGAGAGACTCGAATCGTTGATAAGATAGTGACAACGGTCCGAAACTCAATTGAGCTTCATCTGATCCTTGATCCGGCAATATCGGCAGAGATACTGAACCAAATGACGGTGCGGATTCGAACAAAAGAAGGAAATATAGAGTTATTGACCATTGATACTAAGTTGACTGAGGCATTTGAATGTGCGGGCTGGCAATTGGAGGACGCGAACATCTCGCCGAGATATGGTTCTCTTGTAAAGACCACCAAACTAGTCCTGACGGTAGTGGCCGACGGCGATTTCGACATCGTCAATCGGATGGTTCCTTCGGGGATCTGATCTGTTTTTATGTGCGGTATTAACGGCGTAGTCCATTCGAGAAAAAGCGGCAGGAACGTCGATCCCGGCTTGCTCGCCCGGATGCGCGACGTCATCGAGTATCGAGGTCCAGACGGTGCAGGGATCTATGTTGACGGGAATATTGGGCTCGGCCATCGACGGTTGTCTATAGTCGACCTCTCCACTGGCGATCAGCCGATGTTTAACGAGGACCGCTCATGCGTGATCGTCTATAACGGCGAGGTGTACAATCACGCGGATCACCGGCAAGAATTGATCGACCGTGGATACACCTATCGCTCGACATCTGACACGGAGACTATCCTGCATCTTTACGAGGAGTTCGGTGCAGACTGTGTCCACAGCCTCAGAGGCATGTTCGCCTTCGCGATCTGGGATAAGGTTAAAGCAGAGCTGTTTATTGCACGAGACAGATTCGGGGTAAAGCCGCTCTACTACGTACATGATCAGAACGGCGATCTATTCTTCGCCTCGGAGATCAAGTCCTTGATAGAAGCCGGTGCGATCAGACCTCGGATGAACTATTCGGCGTTGCCCGATCAACTCGCCAACCACGGCACGACCTTCGACGAAACTCTTTTTCAAGGCGTAAAGCGCTTGCTTCCCGGGCACTTCCTAAAGTGGAAGGACGGAGAGATCCGAATCGAGAAATACTGGGATCTTGCGTTCGAACCGAAGGAACCGATCGTTAGTGAATCGCAAACGATCGAGGAATGGCTCGAACTTTTCCGGGAGTCGGTGAGGCTTAGGCTAATGGCTGACGTTCCCCTCGGAATGTTTCTCTCGGGCGGGATAGATTCCTCTGCGATCGCAGCGGTGATGTCCGAATTGGTAGACGAACCGATCAAGACGTTTTCCGTCGGGTTTAAGGAGAGAGCGGCCAACGAGTTTGAGTTTGCGAGGATCGTAGCGAAGAAATTCAAGACCGATCATCACGAGATCACGATCACCCCGGAGCAGTTCTTTGCGGAGCTCCCGAATCTTATCTGGCACGAAGACGAGCCGCTCGGTTTTGAGGCCTCAGTACCTTTGTACTTTGTGTCGAAGGCCGCCCAAGAACACGTTAAGGTCGTGCTGACCGGCGAAGGAAGCGACGAGACTCTTGCTGGCTATGGCAGATATGGAAAGGCCTTGGCGCTTCTGGATTACGGAGAAAAATATGAGGCAATGACGCCTCAGATCCTTCGGGGAGCCGTCAGATCAGGCGTCGCCGCGTTGCCCAGAGTACTGAATCGCAAACTGAAGAGGACCTTTTTATCGCTTGATGCAGATATCGAGAGTATCTATTTCGACAACTTTTCGATCTTTGGCAAGGAGCGTCAGCGTGCTTTATTTTCGGAGGCGACAGCGGAGAGGATTTCAAATTCGAATCCTTTCAATGCTATGCATCGATGGCTCGATGAAACAACTGCTAGATCCGTTCTAGACAGGCTTTTGTACGTCGATACCAAAACGTATCTGCATGAACTCTTGATGAAGCAGGATCAGATGTCGATGGCGGCCTCGATCGAAAGCCGCGTACCGTTCCTCGATCATAAACTGGTTGAATTTACAGCCCGTTTGCCAGAAACAATGAAACTTCGGGGACGAGAGACTAAATGGATATTGAGGCAGGCGATGAAAGGTATTCTTCCGTCGGAGATCCTTGATCGTCCCAAGATGGGATTTCCTGTTCCGCTAGGTGAGTGGATCCGTGGCGAATACAAACCTCTCGTTGAGGAGTACCTTCTAAGCGGGCGTAGTCTTGCTCGTGGGATATTTGACGAAAGAGCGGTCCGAGATCTCGTAACGGCACATGCCAAAGGTGAAGATCACACCTCTAGAATATTTCGCTTAATGAATTTAGAGATCTGGCAGAGGATCTTTATTGATGGCGAGGGCAAGCCGAACAAATGATGCTCGTCTCGCAAAGTACAAAGGTGAAGACCGCAGGGATCGAAACAGAAGGGCTCCGCGGAAGGGATATCGTTTGCTTTAGCCACGACTGGACCGGAGATCCGCTGTCCAAAACTCACTTGATGCGAATTCTCGCCCGCGAGAATCGCATCTTGTGGATCAACGCGATCGCTAACCGAATGCCTACCGCTGGAAAGAAGGATATTTCTCGCATATTTCGAAAACTGGCCGCGTTTACAGAGCCGGTCAAAGAAGTCGAGCCCAACATTTTTGTGCTGAACCCGCTTGCACTTCCTGCATACGGGAGCAGTGCGGTCCGGAAGTTCAATCAAAAGTTCTTACTGTCTCAGGTTCGGAAGGGAATGCGGAAATTGAAATTTGATCGTCCGGTCAACATGGTGTTCAATCCCGCGGCGGGTTTACTGGCGGGCAAGCTCAACGAAGACAAGCTTATCTATTACTGCGTTGATGAGTACACCGCCTTTACCGGAGCGTCGAAGGGGCTAAAAGAGATCGAGGAAGATCTTTTTCGTCGCGCTGATATCGTTATCGTTTCGGCGGAAAAACTGTTCGAGAGCAAAGAGCACTACAATAAAAACACTCATCTGATTCGACACGGTACCGACTGGGAGCATTTTCGGACCGCGGTCGATGAGATGACGAGTGCCCCGGCGGAGATCGCTGGCCTTCCCAGGCCGATAGTTGGATTTCACGGTTTGCTTGCGGACTGGGTCGACTTCGAACTTATCGGAAAAATCGCAAAAGCGAATCCTGCCGGTTCCGTCGTTCTTATAGGAAAGATCGCTGTCGATGCGGAACAGAAGATAAAAGTGCTCGACGGCGTTAACAATGTTCACTTTCTTGGTCGTAAACCTTACTCCGCTCTTCCGGGTTACTGCAAGGGATTTGACGTAGCTATCAATCCGTTCGTTATCAATGAACTTACACTTGCGGCCAATCCGCTGAAGGTTCGGGAATATCTGGCAGCGGGGCTCCTTACTGTTTCGACAGACATTCCTGAGGTTAGAATTCTGGATCATTGCCTTGTGGCCCGAGATCACGATGAGTTTCTTAGACACATCCAGACTGCCTTGAGTTCCGACAAGGAACGGAGCGAGATCTCGGATTCTATCCGGTCGGAAAGCTGGGACGCGAAGGTGGAGGAGTTGAGGGAAATAGTTGCGAGGACGGACTCTAGTAAGGCGTAGATGGATCGCCTCCTTGATCGTAGCCGCAGGCTTGCTTGCGGTCTGGATCGCGGTCGCCCCCTCGTTGGCGGACTGGCTGATCATAGAGAAGCCGATCGTCAATGCGGACGCGATCCTCATCTTGAGCGGCGCGGCAGATTATTCGCAGCGAGCCCGCGGGGGAGCCGACGTATTTCATAAAGGCGCGAGTTCGAAAATATTGATAACCGATGACGCCCAACGCGGTGGCTGGGACGATACGGAAAAGGGAAATCCATTTTTCGTTGATCGGATGCAGCGGGCGCTCGAAGATCAGGAGGTTCCGGCAGGTGCGATCGAGCGGCTACCGGGAATTGTTTCGAGCACTGGTGATGAGGCTGACCTTGCCGTCCGTACGGCAACCGAACGTGGCTACGATACCCTGCTTGTCGTGACATCTGATTATCATTCGCGGCGTGCACTTTGGGTTTTTGAACAAACGATCCAGAGGTCGAATTCCGGCCTTTCAGTCGGTTTGATGCGGGCGCCATCGGGAGAAAAGTATCCGGATCGCTACACATGGTGGCTGACGCCCCGCGGGTGGCGGACAGTGGGCGGAGAATACCTGAAGTTCGCTTACTATTGGCTCTTTTATTGATCTTGGCGCGAGGGTAGTTTGATGACGAGCATTTCAGCAAAAACGGCAAAGTTAGCCAGCAATACTGCGATCCAGCATGCGGAAGAAGTGGATCGCGGCGAGCGATTCGAGTTCGGCAAGAATTGGAATTCATTCTTGGCGATCCTCGACGGCGACCGTATCGAAAGGGCCGAAAGGTCTCTTGCGGAAATGCTCGACGTGCAGGACCTAAATGGCAAGACGTTCCTTGATATCGGCTCGGGAAGCGGCCTTTTTTCGCTTGCAGCGAGACGCCTCGGTGCGAAGGTATTTTCGTTTGACTTTGATACGAATTCCGTCGCCTGCACTCGCGAGTTGAGGCGAAGGTATTTTTCCGAGGACCCGAATTGGAATGTTGAACAAGGCTCGGTGCTAGACGCCGACTATGTCGCATCGCTTGGCAAGTTCGATATCGTTTATTCGTGGGGGGTGCTTCATCACACTGGAGACATGTGGAAAGCCCTTAGCAATGCGGGCGACCGGGTAGCGGATGGAGGCTTGCTCTTTATAGCGATCTACAATGACACCGGTTCCCAGGCGAGGCGTTGGCATTGGATCAAGAAAACATATTGCCGGCTGCCTAAAATGCTTAGATCGCCGTTCGCCGTCCTCGTATCCATTCCAGAGGAAGCAAAGCGGTTTGCAAGCTTTCTCCTGAAAGGAAGGCCGCTTGGCTATTTCGATCATTGGCGAAATTACCGCAATGCCCGCGGAATGAATGGATGGCACGACATTATCGATTGGGTTGGTGGTTACCCGTACGAGGTCGCGGGCCCATCGGCACTGTTTGACTTCTACAAGACACGAGGCTTTTCGGTAACGGCGATGAAATGCGACAACGTGGGCCTTGGCTGCAACGAGATGGTATTTAAAAAGGATAACGTTTAGAACTGAAATATCTATATGTTGGTAACGGTGGTCGCCGGTGCGCGGCCGAACTTCATGAAGGTGTCGCCGATCATCAAGGCGATCAAGGCTGCCAGGTCTGCTGGGCAGTTGATCGACTATCGGCTGGTTCATACGGGCCAGCATTTTGACCAGAAGATGAGCGGCGACTTCTTTGACCAGCTAGGCATCCCAAAACCTGACGTAAACCTTGAATGCGGCGGTGGGACGCAGGCGGAGCAAACTGCCGCTGTGATGGTGGCTTTTGAACGTGAGCTCGAAGCTGATCGCCCTGATGTCGTTCTGGTGGTCGGTGACGTAACGTCTACGATGGCTTGTACAATCACGGCGAAGAAGCTTTGCGTGCCTGTGGTCCATGTCGAAGCCGGAATTCGCTCGGGTGACATGTCAATGCCCGAAGAGATAAACCGCATTGTTACTGACAGCATCTGCGATCATTTTTTTACGACGACCGAACTCGCCGGCGCACTTCTGAAGAAGTCAGGCATCGACGATTCGCGGATCCACTTCGTCGGGAATACGATGATCGACACCCTTTATCAGAATCTCGAAGGCCTGAAGCAGCCTGACTTCTGGGACCATCAGATGCTGCGTCAGGGCAGTTATTTTCTGCTGACTCTGCACCGGCCCGCTAACGTGGACGAGCCGGCAAAGCTGGTTGAGTACCTCAAAGCCATCTTGGCCGGCACCAAAAGCCATAAGATCATTTTTCCGGTTCATCCACGCACACGAAAATCACTTGAGGCCGTTCATTTCATTGACGAGCGTCTTGTGCAGATCGATCCGCTTGGCTATCTTGAATTCATCTATCTACTCAAGAGTGCCAAAGCGGTTATCACCGATTCGGGTGGCATCACCGAAGAGGCGACCGTGCTGAACATTCCATGCCTGACGCTTCGTGATTCGACCGAGCGGCCGGAGACGGTCGAAGTCGGAACTAATGAACTTGTCGGGACAGATCCGCGTGACTTGGCTCCTTACCTTGAGACGTTGGCTCAAGGAAAATGGAAGCAGGGACGGATACCTGAACTTTGGGACGGCAAAACTTCCGAGCGGATAGTCTCCACGCTGCTTGCTCTCTTTGGTGCAAAACCTGTCGAACATCTGGCCGCTAAAGAGGCGTAGCTAGTTGCAACCGATGTTCTTTCGAGAAAATATTCAATTTCTGCTCATCCTTCTGGCAACGGTCACTGCTCTGGCTGGCTGTTCCGACTACGTCGCGGGTTCTGGCCTCGAATTTAGCGACAAAACGATCACCGTCAGAAAGGGCGGCGACTTTCAAGCTGCACTCGATCAGGCCTTACCCGGTGACACGATAATCCTTGAAGCCGGGGCGACGTTTGTCGGTGCGTTCAAGCTTCCCAGGAAAAACGGTGATGAATTCGTTACCATTCGTTCGTCCGCACCTGATGCACAGCTTCCATCGCCGGGAATGCGTATCGATCCATTAAAGCACAAGGCATTTCTGCCAAAGCTGCTCTCGGATGTAAAGGGCGAGCCAGTGATAGCGGCGGTCGACGGAGCTCATCACTTCCGTTTCGTCGCGGTCGAGTTCGGGCCGACGATCGAAGGGATGTACGACATTATCCGCATTGGAACAGGGCAGGAGAAGGCCGTCGAAGAGCTTCCGCATCACATCGAATTCGACCGTGTTTGGATCCACGGCAGCCGGACGGAAGGACAGCGGCGAGGGATCGCGGCAAATGGCCGGCATATTAAGATCTCAAACAGCTATATTTCCGACATCAAGCGGAAAGGTGACGAGAGCCAGGGAATTGCCGCCTGGGCGACCGAGGGCCCGATCGAGATCGTCAACAACTACATCGAGGGTGCGGCCCAGAGCATTCTTTTTGGCGGGGCCGGTTCTACGTTGAAGCTTGTTCCTTCGGACTGCATCGTCGACTCGAACCATCTGAATAAGCCGGTTGAATGGAAAGGAACAGACTGGGTGGTCAAGAATGTTTTCGAGATCAAGAATGGTAAACGCATCAGGGTCACCAACAACCTGATGACCAACAACTGGGCGATGGGCCAAGACGGGAACGCCATCTTGTTTACTACCCGTGCCGATAACGGCGATGCAACTATCATCGACGAGATCGAATTTTCGGGCAATGTAGTCCGCGGGACCGGAGGCGGCATGAACATCCTCGGCGGCGAAGGTTCGGGCGGCCATCGATTGACCATCCGCAATAATATTTTTGACGACATCGACGGCCAGAAATGGGGTGGCGCCGGCCATTTTATGAAGCTGACCGACTGGAACGGCTTGGTGATCGAAAACAATACGATCATTCAAAAGAACAACATAGCCGTTCTGTACGGCGAACCCGTTAAAGAGTTTGTCTTCAGGAACAACATCGTTTCCGAAAACGAATATGGCTTTCACGGCGACGGCGTCGGTTCGGGGCAAAGGGCGATCGATAAATTCTGCCCGGGCGGTGTAGTGACGTCCAATATCATCGTTGGCGGCAACAAGGCTCTTTACCGCGAACCGAACATCTTTCTGGCCTCGTTCGATCAGGTCGGATTCGAGAATCTGCCGGGCCTTTACCGACTTCGCGCTAACAGCCCTTACTTGAAGGCCGGCTTTGGCGGCAAGCGGATCGGCGCTGATCTCGATGCCGCAAAGGTCGGCACGAAATAGGCTATTTCGCCGGCGGACTCCACGGCTCCATTTTATAAACCTTGGTCAGGGGCGGCTTGGTCGGCGTTTCCGGCGTTTCCAGTATAGCCCGCCACGTGTTGCCCGGCTGACGTTCAAACTTGAACGACGCCTTGCCATCCTCGCCCGGTTTCTGTGGATCGGCCGGCACGAACTGGACGGCTTCTTCGGTGATCGATATCGCTTTCCACCTCCGTTCCCCGGTCGAATGGATCAGTTCGCCATTCTTCAACTCAAAAGTCGCCGGCGGGCCCTTTTTCTTCAGGGTTCCGTCGGTAAAGGTCTCGATCAATATCCGCGGACCTTTGAACGTCATACGTTGAAAGTATTCGGCCGTCTTATAGCTTCCACGCCAGGTTCCTTCAAGCCATTTGATCTTTGCCAGATCTGCCTCGGTAAAGCCCTGTGCGGGCGGCGCCGTGTTCGTCTGCGTCACTGCCGGCGTCGGTGAATTTTCAACGGAAGCCGTGCCTTCAGGCTTCGGGCTTTCAGCCACCGTCGAATTATTCGCTGGCCCATTCTCGCTATTGCCGGGCCCGGAGCCCGAACAGCCCGCCATCGCCATGGTTGCGATCAATACTGCGGGTGCAAATGTTTTGTTTCCCTTCATACCTATAACCTGAATTATAACAATTAGGCCTTTGGCTGCTCAATTCTTTTGTGTCGGGTTGGCGGCGATGATCTTTGCGAGCCAGCGTTTAGTGAATTCGGCGACGGTTTGTTGGTCGGTGTCGGCGGTTGCGGTTCGGAAGACGTAGACGAAGACGATACGGTCGTTGAGATGGACAAGGGACATTGATCCGAGGATAGTGAGCTTTCGTTGAAAGATCTCCATATTCATCAGGAACATCGAACTGATCGAGCGGGCCTGCTTATCGAAGTGGCCGAGCATTCTGGTCTCGCCGATCTTGAGGCCGGCATCGGTGCCCCAATGATGGCTGAGCCGTTCGCTGGCCGAGCGTTCACCGGTTTTGGCTATGGCCTGAAGCGAGCCGGGCGATTGTTTTTCAAACTCAGCGACTAGCGCCCGGAATTCGAGTGGCTGGGCATCGAACGTGCGAAGCTGTTTTGCGACCGAGACTTTGGTGAAAAAGCCGAGGTCCGGCTCCTCGCCGTTCCTTATCGGCGGGATCAAATCATCGGTGACGTGAACCGCCAGCACATCGTTCAACGGGCTTTCCGTAGCAGTCAGGCGGTCGGCGATCCGCGGGTAGAGGATCATCGTGTCGGTAAACAACTCGGGAGCCGGTATCCGAACCTTTCGTCCGCCGAGATCGTATGCATCGGCCGGACCAAGCATTGACGGCCCGTTTTGGCCAAGGGAAGACGCCACCAAGCAACCGACGAATGCGACGCAGAGGATCAAGCTTTTCATAGCGATATATGTTGAAGGCGTCCAAAAAAATGGACGCCTAATTTATATCACTGTTTGCGATGATGGTTAAGGGAAGATCGCGTACGCAGTCTAGGCCTCGCGTCGGCGACGTCTTCGGACCGTTTCGCCTCCGCCGCCAAAATAGGCGATCAGGGCAACGACAAGGTGGGCCGCGAACCAGATATTCTCATATCCCATGTTCTGATAAATATAGATCAGGATCAGCACCCGCGGAGCAAATACGCCCAGCACAATATCCGCCCACTGCGGTACCGCATTAGCCGGAAACCATCCCTGAAACAGATAAACGACCATAACGATCCTGGGAAAGAACAAAGAAAACAAAAGAAAGTAGAAATCCATAAAACCTCCGAAACCGTTTAAGTCATTCTACTCCAATTCGGCCGCGAATCGTGTCTCGGGCGAGTATGATGAAGCCAGTCGCAGCCCAAGCCAAAATAAATAAGGCAAGCCGATCAGCTTGCCTTACATATACATGATCTCGTGTTTGTAAAAGTGGTACACCCGGCATGATTCGAACATGCGACCCCTTGATTCGTAGTCAAGTACTCTATCCAGCTGAGCTACGGGTGCCCAAAGCGAATAACTAGACTACAAAGCAAATGCCCGTGGTGTCAAGCAACGAAC
>JANNNS010000014.1:0-8706 GCA_031398645.1 Acidobacteriota bacterium | reverse complement strand
CTCATTGACCGGGATCTGCATAATGCCCTGAAGCTGATACTCGACCGGATCCTCGATGGTTATGATCTTATCCTCTTCGTTCCGGATCTCGTTCAGCGCTCCATAAAGCGTTGTCGTCTTACCGGATCCCGTCGGGCCGGTTACGAGCACCATGCCGTAAGGCTCCTTAATATAAAGCCTGAACCTGCGGATATCTTCTTCGTCAAAACCCACGACATCAAGACTTAGGTTCTTGAATTCCTCGGAGATCTGTTCCTTGTCAAGAATACGGATAACACAGTTTTCGCCGTAGGCCGAGGGCAGTATCGAAACACGGAAATCGACCGTGCGGCCCTTATAGCGGACGCGGAATCGGCCGTCCTGCGGAATTCGCCGTTCCGCAATGTCGAGCTCAGACATGACTTTGATACGCGATATCAGTGTCTGATGATATGCCATATCGATCGGGTCGACCTTCTGATAAAGCGCTCCGTCGATGCGAAATTTGACCCGCAGATCACGGTCCTGTGCTTCGATATGAATATCCGACGCTCGCGATTCCATCGCGTTATAAACGATCGTGTCCACCAATTTTATGATCGGCGACATCTCGGAATCACTTGCAAGGCGATCCAGATCCAGAACCTCTTCACCCTGATCCGTTTCCTTTACCAGAGATATTTTGAACGTCGAGGCCGCTTCCTGCAGCACTCGCTGAGTCGCATCGCCCTTTTTCAATACGACATCGATCGCGCCTTGCGTCGCAATATAGGGCACGATCCGAACATTCAGCACATTCTCGAGTTCATCCAGGCGTTCAAGATTTGTGGGGTCGGCCATGGCCGTATGCAGGTCCCGGCCTTCCCGCTTAAGCGGCACAAAATGTCCCCTGAGCATCATCTCGACCGGTATCTTGGCAAGTTCCTCATAGTCGATCGGCGACGGAGCGTCCGCCGGAAGCAGATCGATATACGGCAGGCGATATCGCTTCGCCAGCTGCTTAGCCTCGACCACCTCGGGCGGTTCGTTGTCGAGAAAGGAGACTTCGATCGTGGGCATCGACGGATTCGCAGTAACTGTATTCGTTTGTTCGCTCATTACTTATTTACCGAAGTGGAAAACTAGCGTCCGCCTCCGCTGACAGGGCCTGATGAGATCGTCTGAATGATCGGCAGATAGATGGCCAGAAGGATGATGACCACGACGCCCGCCATAAAAAGCAGGATGAGTGGTTCTAAAAGGGTCGTCAACTGTTCAAGCCGCACTTCGGCTTCGGCATCATAGAACGCCGCAACCTCGTCAAGCATCTCGCGCAAACTTCCCGATTTTTCGCCGATCCCGATCATATCGAGTGCAAGCTCCGGCAACCAATCTGCCTGATGGATGGCTTCAGTAAAGCCTCGGCCCTCGCGGATCAAAGGGATGACGGCGGTACTTCGGTTACGCAGCTCAAGGTTATTCAAAGCCTGCGAGGCGATCTCCCAGGAATCGGGAACAGTAATGCCGCCGGCAAGAAGGGTCGAAAGGGATCGTGCCAACTGCGTCGTTGCCATATTCCGGATGAGCACGCCGCCAACAGGAACTTTCAGCAAAAGCCGATGGAACATCAGCTTACCTCGCTCCGTCCGCAGCCACAGATACAGCGCCACGCCGGCGATCAACAGAAGCGGGGCGATCCACCAAATATTTCCACCCACGAACTTTGAGAAAGCGAGAACGATCACCGTAACCGTCGGCAACCCTCGCTGTGCATTCAGCGTGTTAAAAAGGTCCGACATTCGCGGGACGATGTAGAGCGATAAAAATGCGACCATCAAGATCGCCGCCGCAAGCAGAAACGCCGGATACGCCAACGCCCCTCTCAACTTTCGTGAAACGCCTACACTCCGGCGAAGATAGTCGACGTAACGGAGCAGGATGTCGTCCAAGGCGCCGCTCTTTTCGCCCGAATAGATCGACGCTGTATAAATTTTCGGGAAGATGCCCTGGGCTTCAAAGGCTTCTGACAGCGGTACACCGCTCTTGATCTTCTCCTCTACATCGACCAGGACCTCGCGGAGGTTTGCCGATCCAGACCTTGTCTTGAGCAGATTTATCGATTGCAGCACCGGGATTCCGGCCCGAAGCAGGGCCGAGAGCTGTTGATTGAAGAGGAGAAAATCGCCCTGTTTGACGCGGATCTTGTTCTTTCCGCCGCCAAATGGCAACCTGGACGCAATGCCGCCCGCGGCATCAGAGATATTGAAGACCCTGAATCCTTCCTTTTCGAGCTGCTGGCGCGCATCGGCAGCGGCGCTCGCCTCGACTATACGGGTAACGATCTCGCCCGAGGGCGTTCCTAAACGACAAATGAATTCCGACATCGGCTTTAGTTCGGGATACGGATCGAAATTCCGTATTTAGTAACTTATGATAACACGCAGGAGGCGAGCAAAGGTTGCGGCCAAATAAATGATAGCCAATTTATTGTGTATCAAACAACCATTTTATCGAGTCCCGCATCGAAAATTTATCTTGCGCAAAGTTGTGCCGGTCGCCTAATATACAAGTGATCCCTGGAGTAAATATGGCCGTTGGCGTTAGAGTTTCCCTGGACCGTTGCTATCGTCTGCGGCGGTTATTACCATTTTTGTGTTTCTACGCGATCTTTGCTGTGTCGCTGTCGGCACAGGTCCCTGAAGCGACACCTCCGGTCGATGATGATCCGGGTAAGACTACAGTTCTCAGGACCGATCTGGTTACGCTGACACTTACCGTCACAGATCTATACGGCAGATACGTTTCCGGCCTTACCAAGAACGCGTTTACCATCCAGGATAACAATCAGGAACAGGACATTACTTACTTCAGCGATAGTGACGCCCCTGTGTCAGTCGGTGTGCTATTCGACGTATCAGGATCGATGAGCGGCGAAAAGATCGCGAAAGCCAGAAGTGCCCTCAAGCGCTTTGTTGCGTCAAGCCATCCTTCGGACGAATATTTTCTGATCGCATTTAATAGCCGGGCCCAGCTTTTGATGGACCGGACGCGGGATGGTGAGGCGTTGCTGGAGAAGCTTTCCCTGGTTCAGCCGCGAAGCAATACTGCGCTTTACGACGCCGTTTATCTCGGCATAGAACGCGTCACGCGTGGAAGCCACCAGAAACGTGCCCTTTTGATAATCAGCGATGGCCAGGACAACTCGTCGAGGTATAATTTTGGAGAAGTTCGGCGTTTGATAAAAGAATCTGACGTAGTTACCTATGCAGTTGGTATAATAGATGCCGGTGACAGCGGAAGCGCTATCGGCATGCAGGGCCAATCATTTCTTGACGAACTGACCTCGGTGACCGGCGGAAAGTCGTTCTACCCTTCCAGTAACGTTGAAATGGATGAGATCTTCGAACGCATAGCCCTCGAACTTCGTCACCAATACTCAATTGGTTACACACCAAAGGATTTCCAACCTGACGGAAAATGGCGCAAGGTAAAAGTTAAAGTGAAACCTCCCAGAGGATTGCCGCGTCTAACAGTGCGCGGGCGGGAAGGTTACTACGCGACACCTTCGTCGAATTTCAAATAGCCCGTCCCCTGATCGATATGAAACGATTCTCACTGCTTCTTTTGCCCGTGCTGGCGCTCACCCTAGCCCTTCTTTTCAACAACTCGGCGCCCGTAGGTGGGCAATCTTCGAGCCCTGTTGCCGCGTCGTCCCCGTCGCCTACGCCGGTTCCGACCAGAACTCCGATACCGGAAGAAGATATCGTTACCGAGGTCAAAACAGAACTCGTAAACCTGAACGTGCGGGTCATCGACCGCAACAGCCGTCCCGTGAATGGACTACCCGAAACCGAGTTCAAGATATTCGAGGACGGCGTGGCACAGCAGATCGAATTCTTCTCAAGGTCGGAGGTGCCGACGAATTACGGCCTCGTCATCGATAATTCAGGCTCTCTAAGGCAGCAGCTCGAAAAAGTGATCGAGGCGAGTAAGATCCTTGTCGCAACGAATAAGCCTGATGACGAAACCATTGTGATCAGATTTGTCAGCCGCGATAAGATAACCATCGAGCAGCCGTTCACTAAGAATAAGACCGACCTCAACGATTCGCTCGATAATCTCTTCATCGAAGGCGGTCAAACCGCGATCATCGATGCAGTCTACCTTGCGGCCGAAAAGGTCAGCGAGTACGAACAGCAACGCGGAAAGGAAGATCGAAAGCGGCGGGCGATCATAGTTGTTTCGGATGGTGAAGATCGCGACAGCTACTATTCCGAAGCACAGCTATTTGAAATGCTTCGCGAGACCGACGTTCAGATCTATGCGATCGGTTTTGTTAATGAACTGAGCAAGGATTCTGGATTTATCGCGAAGAGCCCGCAGGGCAAGGCGAAGGCTTTCCTTCAGCGACTTGCGACAGAAACCGGTGGTAAAGCCTATTTCCCTAACACCACGGCGGAGTTGGCCGGAATGGCGAAGGAGATCTCGTCAGAACTGAGAATGCAGTATTCGATCGGCTACGTCCCGACAAATGACCGAAAGGACGGCACGTTCCGAAATATCAAGGTAGTCGTCAACGACGGGCCTAGCAAGGAGAAGCGGATCGCACTTACGAAGGCTGGACGTGTCGCCGAAGGCGGCCCGGCGACGCCGCCCGCGAAAACAAATTGATCGCTCTTTAGAGGCAGCAAAGAAAGAGACAGTAAAGAACCCGCTTCCGATCTATTCGAAAGCGGGTTCTTTAATCTGGTCACTATCCTACTCAGGTACCGATCCTGAGATCTTCTTCCGTGTTGTCTGTCCCGTTTCTATCACCGGAATGCCGTCAGCGACCTCATCATGCGGCCTTGCGATAACGTGAACTGCGGTCACCGTGCCGATCCGGCGAGCAGCCGAGGCTCCGGCATCGACGGCCGCTTTGACCGCGCCAACCTCGCCGCGAACGATCGCTGTAACCAATCCTGCGTCAACCTTTTCGTACCCGACAAGAGTGACGTTCGCAGACTTGACCATGGCGTCCGCAGCCTCGATCATCGCTACGAGTCCCATACATTCGACCATACCAAGTGCTTGCATAATAAACTATTTACTTTCGCCGCCGTCTCAACAGCTTATAGAGTAACAAAATCAAAGCAAGAAATACGGTTCCGCCGGCAATTGCGAGAAAAAATATTACAATCGCGATTTCCATCTCTGAACGCTCACTTCAGGTACATCGCTGCCGCAAGAAGTCCCGCCGCTATCAGAGCGAATATAACGGACCCAAGAATAAACACCCACGACGAACCCGAATTCTCAACCCATTCCACCTCAGCCGGTACCTGAGTCTTCTTGACCGGCCTGCTTCGGCGAACACGCTCAGCCGGTATGATCGTCTTTTTCTCCGACAGTTCTTCCGCGATGACCGGCGGCCGGTCCGGCATCAGGATCGGTGTTGGCTCCGGATCCGAGAACGCAAGAGTCTTGGAATTCTTTGAACTACTCCCGTTCAACGAACCCGTTGCCGGCTTGAGGATCGGTGGCGGCGGAGCCTCAGCGACCACCGTTTCCCCACAGTTGTAACAAAACACTGACCCGTCGCGAACCTTTGTTCCGCACGACCCACATGTTTCTTTTTCGACTAGAGTACCGGGCATCGATCTTCTTCTACTTTGCTCGTATCGCAGCCAGAAGGCTAGTGACAGCAGCGGCGGTTTCCTTTGGCGTTCTTGGTACAAACTTGGCCCCGCCGGTGTCCTTAATCAACCTATCTATTACCTTGCCATAGATCTTTTCCTCGTGCAGGCCCAGAACAAAAACACGGATGTTGCCAGCCCGAAGCGTCTTTACAACATCATCGATGTTTGCCGCACTTTGGCGCTCGTCACCGTCCGTGATCAGAATTATAACTCTGGACCGCTCGGGCTCGGCCTTCGCCTGCTCGTTCAGGTACTTTGCTGAGAACATTGCGGCGTCCAGGATAGACGTCGCTCCGCCTTCGATGAACATGTTTTCGGCCGAATCGCGAAGCTGTTGCTGATCGCTGGTCATCTCCTGTCTCAGGACGATCTTCGGCGTATCAACAAAGGTAACCAAAAACGCCTCGTCGTTGGTCCGAATATCGGCGATCAGGGTGTTCGTCGAGTTGATAACTCGCTCAAAGATCGATCTGTACGACCCCGAATTGTCCACAACAATTCCGATACTGAGAGGCGCGTTCGCTGCGGAAGCCAATGGCTTTTCGGGCGCCGCCTTCTGCGCGGCCAAACCTGCAGCGAATACGCTTAGTGAGGCTGCCAAAAGTAGTGACTTAATTCGCAAGCTATACCTTTGCAAAAATCTCTCGCTCATCACCCAGATCCCGCGCCGCCGGCGTCACTATCGTCTTCGAGTTTATATAGATCTTCTGGCCTCGGTCGAAGGCGGTACGCACATCACTTTCACTGACAAAATCGACGGGCTCATGCGTGACGCCATTCTCGGTCAGCGATTGCGGACGCAACTCGTGGATAACCGTCCTGACCGGAGAGGCGTGATCCCCGGCAGCCGTACCCGCGTTTTGCGAAACCGGCGCGGCTTCTGGCATCTCGGCCAGTTTCTTGCTCAAAAAGCTATCGACCAGGGCCGTGATCTGTTCCCGTTTCGGCATTGCGGCCGATCTCACCGGCAGAGCAGCAACGCGTTCCGGTGCTGACCCTTTGCGGTTTATCGGTTTGGACTCGAACGCGACCCGCTTGATGTCCATTAGATGGATCGGCGAAACATTGTCCGAAGTGACGTTACCGCCCCATGAGCCGCAGCCCAGAGTCATCGACGGGGCGAGATCCGTTGAAAGGCCGATCGCTCCGTGCGTCGTAGGTGAGTTTATCACGACGCGTGACGCCGGCATTTGCTTGCCGTAGCGGATCGCTGCATCGCGGCTCTGCGTGTGCATTCCGGCAGTATGGCCCATGCCGCCAAACTTCAATATTTCCTCGCAACGGTTCGCACCGCTCTCTATCCCATCGACCACGAAATAAGCCAGTGTTGGCGAAAGCTTTTCAACCGACCACGGGAAATCACGTCCGACGCCGCCGCAGTCAGCCAGCAAACAACGAGTTCCGGCGGGTATCGAGATCCCGGCCAGATTGGCGATGTAATCAGCCGATTTACCGACGATCCCGGCATTCAGCGTCCTTTGCGGCGTTAAAAGTACCTTTGCAACTGCGTCGGCCTCCGAAGAGCTAAGAAAGTGTCCGCCCTGCAGCGTGAATTGTTCACGAACCTGATCACTGATTTGGGCGTCAACTACAACTGATTGCTCGGACGCACAGATCGTTCCGTTGTCAAAACAGGTGCCTGTCAAGATATCTGCAACCGCCTTTCCAATCTTTGCCGTACGTTCGATAAATGAGGGAACATTGCCCGGCCCGACACCGAAGGCCGGCTTGCCCGACGAATAAGCCGCGCGAACAAGCCCGATCCCGCCGGTCGCCAGGATCACTGCCGTTTTCTTGTGCTTCATTAGGGACTCAGTTCCCTCAATGGTCGCGTTGGTGAGGCAGACTATCGCATCAGCCGGAAGGCCCTGCTTCACCCCTGCATCACGCATTATTCTGGCCGTTTCAGCGATACAACGTGCGGCCGATGGATGTGGAGACAGGACGATGGTATTCCGCGACTTGATAGCGATTATGATCTTGAATATCGCGGTTGAAGTGGGGTTTGTCGATGGAATGATCGCTGCTACCACTCCGCGGGGCGAAGCAATTTCAACGATGTTTCCTTTATCCGCGACGACCCCAACCGTCTTCAGATCGCGAAAATAGTTCCACACGTCCTCCGCTGCAAAGCGGTTTTTCTCCCTCTTGTCCTCCGCCTTGCCGAATCCCGTCTCGTCGTGTGCAAGTTGACCTAACCTCGCCGACTCGTCAAGCGCAGCTTTAGCCATCGCTTCACAGATCGAATCGATCCGAGCCTGGTCAAAGCCCGCGACGACAAGCGAAGCCCTATGGGCCGCCTCGACAGCGTCCCGGGCTTCCTGTTGAGAAATTAGGTCGGTATCACCCATCGGTCACCGGTAGGCTCTTACGTCTCAGGCAAATGAGGAGATGAGGCCTTGCCCGAGAAAATTAAAACTATTTAGACTTGGTCTTCAATGCATCCGTCGATCGAGCGGCAGATAGTCCGCCCTCACCCGCTGATAGCTGGCGCCCGCCGCCTGATTGCAGGGCCTTTTCATCGGGACTCAAACCGACTTTTCCGCCCTTTGGCAACACGCGCTCAACCTCATTGTGAGGCCGTGGAATAACGTGAACACTGATCAATTCGCCTACACGCCTCGCGGCAGCAGCACCAGCGTCGGTAGCTGCCTTCACCGCGCCCACGTCACCGCGAACGAAGATCGTCACGTAGCCGGCACCGATGTACTCTTTGCCGACGAGCTGAACATTTGCCGCCTTGACCATCGCGTCGGCTGCTTCGACAGCCCCGACAAATCCTTTGGTCTCGACCATCCCGAGAGCCTCTAAACTCATGTGATTCTCCTAACTTTTTGAATACTTTCGAAATTCTATTACAGGCAGACGATAAACCAAAATCCGTCCGCCTAATTGCGTGCAAAACAACCTGTCAAATCGATTGTAACTGATTGACTTACAAAAGTTCTGAGGGCTATATTGTAAGATTAACAGGTTTAAGGCCCGCGGGTCAGTTCCGGCCGCCTTCTAAGACAAAATGTCGTCAACTCTAGGGCAAAAATTACGTGCAGCGCGCGAGCAGCAGTGCGGT
>JANNNS010000338.1:0-62719 GCA_031398645.1 Acidobacteriota bacterium | reverse complement strand
TGTTTATCGAGTACCATCTACCGTCAGTCGAACGCCAGACCGCGATATCATCGCGACCGTCGCCGTCATAGTCACCTTGCACCGGTGTATCACCCGCGACTCCCCACTGAGTAGTTGTGATCCCATTATCTGAAGATCGATTTACGTACCACGAACCGTTCAGCGGCCTGAATACAACGAGATCTGCCCGGCCGTCGCCATCGTAGTCTCCGGACGCAGGAAGGTCACCATTTTCGCCCCAACTTCTAACGTTGAACGTTAGGTCTGAACTGCGAATGTAATACCACGTCCCCGTGGCCGGACGAAATACGCCGATATCCGATCGACGGTCCCCGTCGAAGTCCTCAGAGGCCGGAATGTCGCCTGCGGCACCAAAAGGCTGGATCTGGATAGCATTATTCGCGGTGCTTCTCAGATACCAGGTATTATCTCCCGGCCTATACACCGAAAGATCCGTTCGAAAATCCCCATCAAAATCCGCCGAAGCCTTTGCAGGAACGATCTTCTGGATGTTGCCGGTGTTCGCGTAGACGATGTAAAGTTCGCCATCCTCATCTTCGCCAAAGGAAACCAGGTTAAAATCGGCGATATCGTGAAGTGGCAGTTGTTGGCCCTCGTGCCAGAGCAATACCTCGCCGGTGCAGTAATCGCCGTAGATATACGATCCATTCGGCAGCGTACCCAGGCTCCCGCGGTATACGTATCCGCCGGTTATCGAACATCGCGAGGTCGTATTCTGGCTGCTATAGACAAACACTGGCGCGACGTAATTAGCAGGCGTACACGTCGCTGGTCCAAGTCCTGTACAAGTATTTCCCTCATAAACACGCCAGCCATAGTTTCCGCCGTTTACGATAATGTCGACCTCTTCCCAAGCATTTTGCCCTACGTCACCTAACCACAGCTGATTGGTACCGCCGCGATCGAACGACCAGCGGAAAGGATTTCGAAGGCCGACGGCAAAGATCTCGTCGGCTCCCGGCGTCGCACCAGCAAAGGGATTGGACGACGGAATGTTATAGGCAGGTATTTGTTGCGCAGGAACATCCACATCGATGCGGATCATCTTCCCGAGAAGTGAATTCAGGTTCTGCGCGTTGTTTGGCGGATCGTTTCCGCTGCCCCCGTCGCCAGGGCCAGCGTACAGGTATCCATCCGCACCGAAGGCAAGTGTTCCACCATTGTGGTTAGAATTTGTCGGATGTGGGATCGTAATGATCGGTTTCTCGGCTGTGTTAGCAACGTTCGGGTTCGATTCCGACGCCGTAAATTCGCTTATCTGGATCGCGCCGTCAGAGGCCCGGGTGAAGTAACAGAAGAATCTTCGGTTCGTCTCGTACTGCGGGTGAAAAGCGACGCTCAATAGGCCGCGCTCGCCGTCGACCGTCGTCAGCGTGGAGATATTGAGAAAGTTTGACGGCGTATTGGACCCGGGCTGCACCACTTTAATTATTCCGGCGCGCTCTACAATGAATACCCTCTTCGTGCCGTCGCCGGCATGCGTAAGATAGATCGGGGAGGTCAGTCCGGAGTAACGCGTTTGCAGTCGCGTAGTCGGAACCGGTGTAGTGCCAAAACCGAGAGCATTAGCTGCCGCAACCGCGACGAGACAAACGAGTCCTACACACATCAGATTTCTTTTCATAGATCGTTCCTTCAAGTTCAGATTCAAAACGCGTTAAGTCTTAGAGGATTTTGGACATTCCGCGGTCGTCAGCAGGTCGGCGGCCGAGGTAATGCGTGTCAAAGTCGTGGCTAAATGTAAGTTACTAAAAAGCTCTCGCTTTCGTGATATCCCTGTTTGGGTGGGCGCCCGAGGGTGTTTACTTAATTGTATCGGCTGGACTTCGATAAACGCAAGACTTTTTATAGGCGGTAGGTTACACCCCTTTTTTTCAGTAAGGCATCCTCGTTCTCGTAGTTTTGGAGCCGCAGAGTTACGTCAGCACTCATAGAAAGATCCGACGTCTCACCGCGAACAAGATGTGCGTAACCCGCGGCCGCTATCATTGCCGCATTGTCGGTTGACAAATGTTTCGACGGAAAATATACAGGAATGCCCAGTTCTACGGCCAACTGCCCCGCCCGCTCGCGAAGAGCCAGGTTACATGCGACTCCGCCTGCGACAATGAGGGTTCGCGGCTGGACCTCCATTGCGACCCTTCGCATTGTGCCGACCAAGGATTCGACCACCGTCGACTGAAAACTGGCCGCGACATCGTTCAGAGCCTTTCCCGGCTCACGTCCGGGCTCGATCGGCTGAAGCCCGTTCTCCTTTATGTATCTCGAGACCGCGGTTTTCACGCCGCTGAAACTGAAATCCGGGCGGCCGTCGGATATTTTGGCCTTCGGGAATTTAATTGCTTTATGGTCGCCATTCTTTGCAGCCTTTTCGATCAGCGGTCCGCCCGGATAGCCAAGCCCGAGCATTTTCGCTACCTTGTCGAACGCCTCACCTGCCGCATCGTCCCGCGTCCGCGAAACGACCTTGTAGACGCCTTCTGCCGGAATCTGAAACAAGTTCGTGTGGCCGCCTGAAACGATCAATGCCAGTGCAGGATATTCGACCGGCGGATTATCGAAGATGACGGAATAAACATGGCCCTCGATGTGGTTAACACCAATGCATGGAATTCCGAGCCCGAACGCCAATGCCTTTGCGAATGAGACACCAACCAATAAAGAACCGATCAGGCCCGGGCCTTGAGTGACCGCTACGGCGTCTATTCCACCAATATCAATACCTGCCTGAGAAATAGCTCTTTCAACTATGGCTTGAATTCTTTCCAGATGCTCCCTCGAGGCGAGTTCCGGAACTACTCCGCCATAGGGCTTGTGCATATCGATCTGCGAATAGATCTCAGACGACCGGATCAAACTGCCATCTTCGATCACGGCAGCTGCGGTCTCATCACACGAACTCTCGATCCCGAGAATGATCATGGTTTTAGGTTATGTTAGCCTCCCGCCACAATCAAGGCACAGCGTAACCCGCGTACAAAAATAGGCGTTCTAAAATACAGAACGCCAATACGTCTCTAGGACAAAACTGCTGCACTTCCCCCTTGATCTACCCCTTGTTCAATGCAGCCGCAATAACAAAATGTACTACCTCCCCGGTGCCCGCTCCGATTGTGGCGGAGCGTTATCGATTTTTCCATCTGACGCCAGCTTCAAAAAGCCTCCTACAAATAAAAGCGCCGCTATCAAAATAAATGCGGCAATACTAAGTAGTGCCCAATGAACGCCTCGAAACGCTTTTGCCGTATCTTCGCGTACGACCGTTTCCTGACCATCGATGGTGACAACTTGCTTTGACATTTTTCTCCTCCAGAATCTTCAAAAGCTCTACCATAGTGATAGGCAATGAGCGTGCCAGCGACCAACCTGATGCTTTTAATAGAGTTACCTACTATTTCTCGAATTCATTGAGTACTGTCCTGAAACAAAAGTGAACGATATCCGTACACTCAATTGACGCAATTTGCGAATTTTGCAGCGTGCGTTAAGCACCGTAAACGGATCGCGGCGCATCGAAATCTTTGACGGACTGTGTTGACCAGGTCGTCCGTTTATCCTTAGAGAATCTACCGTCCATAAAGGATCTTCATTATGAAACGAATACTTGGCGCCGTTGTTTTGCTAATACTTGGCTTAGCATCCAGTCCTCTCTCGACCTACGCTCAGGAACTTCTCCGCATAGTGATCCCGTCTAAAGTCCTGAACGAGGAAAGATCGGTCGTGGTGCGCGTCCCAGTAGGTTACCGAGACCCTACCGCCAAATTCCCTGTTCTGTATATGCTGGACGGCCATGAACCCGCCCTGACCATGATGGCTGGCATACTCGGACATCAGGCGTTTGCGGGTCGTAGCCCGGAAATGATCTTGGTCGGGATCCAAAACACGAATCGAACCCGCGATCTTACCCCTACTAAAACGGATCGGGCGGGAAGCGGAGGCGGTGACAAGTTCCTTGAGTTCCTGTCAACGGAAGTGATCCCGATGATCGAAAAGAGCTATCGGACTCATCCTCATCGAGTGTTTGCGGGGCACTCATTAGGCGGGTTGACCGTCTTCCACGCAGCGACCTCAAAACCCGACCTGTTCAACGCATATATTGCGGCAAGCCCTGTGCTTCATTGGGATAAAGGATTCGTCGTCAAACGGACTGAAGAGTTTCTAAAGACAAACTCAAAACAAAAGAAGCCGTTGTTCGTTGCTTTGGGCGCTGAACCCGATTATGTGCAGGGCTTCAACTCGATGAAAGACCTGCTCAAGAAGAGCGGTTCCGGGGCGTTCGACTATGAAATGCAGGTGTGGAACGATGAAGATCACGGCTCGATCGTCTTGAGAGCCTACCTGTCTGGGCTAAGAAAAGTGTACTCCGGATGGCCGCCGCCCGCAGAGGGAACCGTAGGCGATATTGAATCGCACTACAAAGAACTCTCGAGAAAATACGGCTATGACATCCTTCCGCCGGAAACATTGATGAATCAGGTCGGGTACACCCTTCTGCGACAGAACAATTTCGCCGACGCGCTCCGAGTCTTTAAGCGAAATGTCGAGCTTTATCCCAATTCGGCCAATGTCTACGACAGTCTAGCTGAGGCACTGGAGAAAAATGGCTCCAGTGATCAGGCAAAGAAGAACTACGAAAAGGCTTTTAGGTTAGCCGAGCAGCAAGGCAACACCGAACTCGCGAAAATCTTCAAAGCGAGTTTTGATCGACTATCTACCCCGGATTAGCGTCGAACAGTTAGAAACATACAGTGTTTTGCAACAAAGGCCGCGATTCGTGGCCTTTGTGCGTAATCTAACATACCTACCATTACTTTCCCCTTGTGCAAAAAATGACTTGACGTAAAGACATTTAGCTGGAAAAATTAAGGAGTTCGGTCTATTTTCGATACAAGATGTTGAGCGTGTCACCGCGTTTTGCGCAGGGTAACGGACCTTATGCGAGCGGACGACACCTCGAATGGAGCGTGTTTGCTCTTTTTCGCCAGTGTGAGCACTGACGAATATGTATGCTCCCATACAGTACCATTCGGCCGCTAAATGTATTGTAGCGGTCATACCGCAAACGACTTCGAAAGACACGCCCAACAACAAAACGGAAGCATTGCTTTCACCGTAAGGAGAAAAAGAATGACGAAGGTAGTAAATCTCGTTCTTATCATATTGGTGCTCGGAGTATTCTGCATCTCCGACGCTTCGGGACAGACAACTGAAATTTCCTATCAGGGCAACCTGAAGGAAAGCGGTCTTCCGGCTAATGCCAATTATGATATCGAGTTCAGGCTCTACGGAGCCCTAACCGGCGGAACCCTTATCGGAACTGAGATATTCCTCAGCCCGGTAGCTGTTAGCGACGGTGTGTTTTCGGTGAAGCTTGATTTTGGCCCCAACGGATTTCCCGGCCAGGACCGGTACCTTGAGATCGCCGTACGCCGGACGGGCGTTGGCTCGCTGGTAACCCTCGGTCCTCGCCAAAAAATATCCAGCGCCCCGTATGCTATCCAAAGTTTACAGGCAGCCACGGCAACGACAGCCCTGATTGCCGGAAATGCCCAGGCCCTGGGAGGTGTTGCGGCTGCACAGTACATTCTTAATAGCGATGTGCGCCTCTCTGACGCTAGAAATCCGCTTCCTGGAAGTCCCAGCTACATCCAGAATACTAATTCTCTGCAATCAGCAAGCAATTTCAATGTCTCAGGCACGGGCGCCGCAAACGTCTTCAATGCTACGGCCAGCTACAATTTCGGCGGAGCACACCTTATCAGTGCCGCGGGTTCTGACAATATTTTTGCCGGCGGCGGATCTGGCCTTCTGAACTTAGGCTCGAATAATGCGTTTTTCGGTGCGAAAGCAGGCTTTGAAAACAAGCAAGGCTCATTTAACGCTATCTTCGGGGCTTACGCTGGTCAGAATAATGTCACCGGTAACAACAATTCGTTCTTCGGCTATTTTGCGGGTAACGGAAACACGTCGGGCAATGACAACTCGTTCTTTGGTAATCGAGCCGGACAGGTCAATACGTCGGGAGCCTTCAACTCCTTCTTCGGAACATTCAGCGGCTTTTTCAACTCAACCGGATCCGACAATTCCTTTTTTGGTATCGAGACCGGCTTTAACAGCAATGGGAATAGAAACTCGTTCTTTGGCTCGAGGGCCGGTCGCGACAACTCAACGGGCGCTGATAATGCGTTTCTGGGCTCGTTCGCAGGCCGGGCTAATACAACCGGTTCGAACAATTCTTTCGTTGGATCGAACGCGGGCCAGGCAAATGCAACCGGCGCAAATAACTCCTTTTTCGGAGCGCAAGCGGGTTTCACAAATACTGCCAGCAACAACTCCTTTTTCGGTACGGATGCGGGTAGATTCAATACTTCGGGAGCAAACAACACTTTTCTTGGCCGCGGGGCGGGACATGATAATACGGCTGGCGAACTCAATGTCTTTATCGGGTTGAATGCCGGTTCGCTTAATACGCTTGGACGAAACAACACCGTGATCGGTTCTGAAGCTAACGTGTTAGGGACAAACCTCTCGTATGCCACGGCCATCGGTGCAGAAGCGATCGTCAATTCAAGCAACACGGTGGTGCTCGGCCGCCCGGCGGATACTGTTCGCGTACCGGGCAACCTGAGCATTCTGGGAACGCTGACAGCGGCAACGCTCAGCATCTCGGCTTCTAACCTGACAGGCGTCGTCGGCACGCCAAACGGCGGAACCGGATTGAGTTCTCCGGGAATGGCTGGACGCTTTCTAAGAAGTGACGGTACCAATTGGCAGAGCCTGCCCTTGACTGTTGCGGACATCCTCGCTGGCAGCCCGAACTACGTTCAGAACACGACGATCCAGCAAGGGTCGACCAACTTTAACATCAGCGGCAACGGAACCGCCGGCGGCACGCTTTCGGCGAACGTCGTGAACTCCGCTACCCAGTTCAATATCGGCGGATCGAGGGTGCTGGCAGCGTCAGGATCGAATCTCTTTTCTGGTTTGTCTGCGGGTACTGCCAATACGACGGGAACTTCAAATTCTTTCTTCGGAAGCTCTGCCGGAGCAGGTAATACAGCCGGCGGCAACAATTCATTCTTCGGTTCAGGCTCTGGTCTGAACTCATCCTCCGGCGGAAATAATACCTTTGCCGGAGCATCGTCAGGATCCGGAAATACACTCGGGACCAACAACGCCTTCTTCGGCGTGTCGGCTGGCCAGACCAACACCATCGGCAGCAACAATACCGTGATCGGATCAAACGCGAACGTTGGCGGAAATAACCTTACATACGCAACGGCAGTTGGTGCGGATTCGGTCGTGAGTACAAACAACACCGTCGTTCTGGGCCGAAACGTCGACACGGTCAGAGCTCCCGGCAACCTCCAGGTTGATGGCAATTTGATCGCAAATAACTTTAGCGTCAACGCTGCGAACCTCACTGGAACGGTCGGCGTCGCGAATGGCGGCACCGGTATGAATGCTTCAGGAGCCGCAGGCAATTATCTCCGAAGTAACGGAAGCGCCTGGGTAAGTTCCGCAATTGCCGCTGGCGATCTACCGGCCGGAAATACGAACTACATCCAGAACGGACTAGGCGTACAGTCTTCGAGTAACTTTAACATCAGTGGCAACGGCACCGTCGGAGGCGTTCTGGCCGGCAACTCGGTGAATTCCTCCACTCAATACAATATTCTAGGAACCCGCGTCTTATCGAACGCAGGATCAAGCAACATCTTTGTTGGAGCCGGTACGGCGACTACCGGAAATGACAACTCATTCGTCGGTTTCGGTGCCGGAGCGTCAAACACGACCGGATTTTCGAATACGATACTCGGATCGGGAGCGAATGTAGGTGCGGGCAACCTGTCTCACGCAACGGCTATCGGTGCAGGGGCGACCGTAAGCAACAATGATTCTGTTGTCCTTGGCCGTGCGGCGGATACAGTTCGCATCCCGGGAAACCTGGTCCTTACCGGAACGTTTACTGCGGCATCATTTACACTGCCTGCAACGAGCTTGACCGGAACTGTAGCCGCCGCCAACGGCGGTACTGGATTAAACTCCCCGGGAACTACGGGAAACTTCCTCAGAAGCACCGGGACGGGATGGCAGAGTCAGGGATTGACCGCCTCCGACATTCCTTCGGGAAGCAATAGCTATATCCAAAACGGGGCCGGACTTCAGCCCGGAGCTACGTTTAACGTTGGCGGCAACGGCGTGATCGGCGGGAACCTTAGCGTTGGGGGGACTATTACGGGTTCGTTCAGCGTCCCGGCAGGAAACATCACGGGCATACTTGGAATTGCCGCGGGCGGAACGGGTGTTTCGTCGTCGGGCTTGACCGGAAATGTTCTACGGAGCAACGGAACTATTTGGACAAGTTCTCCTCTGCTCGCATCTGACATCCCGAGTCTTGCCGCAAACTACGTTCAGAATACGACCAACCCGCAGGTGGGCGCTAACTTTAATGTGGGCGGTAACGGAACGATCGGTGGCACCCTCACCGTTGGCGGAGCGATCAACGGTACTTTGGCAACGACCAATCTCAACGGCGTGGTCAGCGTACCGAACGGCGGCACGGGCCTGAATTCCGCGGGAACCAGCGGCCACTTTCTCAAGAGCAACGGTACCGGATTCACAACGTCTGCTCTCGCCCCTTCAGATATTCCTAGCCTTGCGTCCAGTTATGTACAGAACAGCGGCACACAGCAGGTCGGTGGAACTTTCAACATCGGAGGCAACGGAACTATAGGCGGCAACCTGAACGTCGGTGGCACGATCACTGGTTCTATCAGCGTTCCCGCAACGAGCATTACCGGAATTCTCGGAATTCCTAGCGGCGGTACGGGACTCAACTCGGCAGGAACTAGCGGACATTTTCTGAAGAGTACGGGAACTGGTTTCACGACTGCGGCACTAAGTGCTTCGGATATTCCAAGCCTAGCGAGTAGTTACATCCAGAATAATGGCACGGCGCAGGCCGGGGCGACTTTCAATATCGGTGGCAACGGGACTATCGGGGGCAGCCTGACAGTTGGCGGTACGATCAACGGCACGTTCAGTGTTCCTGCAAATAATTTGACAGGTTTCGTGGACGTCGCACGCGGTGGAACTGGCCTGACTTCCGCCGGTACAAGCGGACACTTCTTAAGAAGCACCGGCTCCGGATACGCTACGACGGCTCTTGCCGCAGGCGATGTTCCACTAGGGAGCACGCATTACGTTCAGAACACAACCTCACCGCAGGCAGCGACGAACTTTAACGTTGCAGGAAGCGGAGCGGTCGGAACAAACTTGTCCGTCGGCGGAAATCTCACGGTCACTGGAACGATAACTGGCGGCTTCAGTGTACCTGTCGGGAACATCACTGGAACTCTCGGTACCGCTAACGGTGGCACGGGCCTAAGCAGCGTGGGTACGACCGGCAATTTCCTCCGGAGCAATGGAACTACTTGGTCCTCGACGGCTCTTTTGGCGGCGGACTTGCCAACAGGAAGCTCGAACTATATCCAGAACAGCGCTTCGCCCCAGGCTGCGTCAAACTTTAATGTCACCGGCAACGGCGTTGTGGGTACCGACCTGACTGTCGGCGGCGACCTTACGGTCAACGGAACCCTGAACGGTAGTTTTTCAATACCCGCAAACAACATAACCGGAACGCTTGGCTCCGGCTTCGGCGGAACCGGATTATCGTCATCGACCGGAACCCAGTTTCTAAGGGGTAACGGTTCGGGAGGATGGACCAGTGGAACGCTCGCAGTCGGCGATATTCCGAGTCTTGGAGGGACGTATATCCTTAACCAGACCACGCCGCAGACCACCAGCAATTTCAATGTGTCCGGCAACGGAACGGTGGGCGGTACGATGAATGCAGATGTCTTTAACGCGACATCGCAGTTCAATATTGGTTCGACCCGAGTACTGGGAACAAACCCCTCGGGAAGTGTTTTTGTTGGCAACGGTGCGGGGAACGCTGGAGGATCTAATGCATTCTTTGGTACTAACGCCGGCAACACGAACAGCACCGGCAGCTCAAATACCGCGATCGGTGCCGAGGCAGATGTGGCGGCCGGAGGCTTGGTAAATGCTACCGCTATCGGAGCTAATGCCTCTGTCAGTCAGAGTAATTCGGTTGTACTTGGCGGAGTCACCGGCGTCAACGGCGGAACCAGCACGAGCGTCGGCATAGGGACCACGGCTCCTAAAGCAAAACTGGATGTCACTGGGGGCAGCATTCTGGTTGGAACGCCGGGCCAGGGAATCATTCTGAAATCGCCCAATGGCCTTACCTGCAAGCTCTTGTCGATAGACGACGCGGGAGCCATGGTGCTGGCAAATGCAACCTGCCCATAGGTCTCTACGATTTTCGCCGATTTTTGGTTTTGTTAGCTTCGGATCGATTTAGGAAGCCCGATGAAGAAGAGCATATTACTGATCGCATTATTATCAGCTGCGGCCTTTGCACAGTCCGGCGGCCCGTTCACGATCACGAACTCGGTGATCTCGAACGGCGGCGGAAGCAGCACGGGCGGCAATTTTGCTCTAAACGGAACCTTCGGGCAAGCGGCGACCGGTAAGAGCACGGGTTCGAATTTCGAGCTGAATAGCGGATTCTGGCAAGGCGGATCGACGCCTCCGACGATCCTTCGGACGCCGTTCGACTATGATGGTGATGGACGCTCTGATCTTTCGGTCCGCCGGCCTTCGAACGGGCTTTGGTATCTGCTTCGTGGAACCGCCGGTTATACTGTGATGGAGTTTGGCGTTTCGACCGACAGTGTTACGCCTGCCGACTACGATGGTGACGGCAAGACCGATGTCGCGGTATTTAGGCCTTCAACCGGTACATGGTTTTGGTACAACTCGGGCAGCCAAACGTTTCAGGCGGCAGGCTGGGGCGCTCAGGGCGACATTGCGGTACCGGCCGACCATGACGGCGACGACAAGGCAGACCTCGTAGTTTTTCGCCCATCGACCGGAACATGGTTCAGGCTGATGAGTGCTGATAATTCCATTTCCAGTGTGACCTTCGGCGTTTCCACGGATAAGCCTGTGATAGGTGATTTCGATGGCGACGGACATTCTGACATTGCGATCTACAGGCCTTCGGAAAGTAATTGGTACATTCTGAAGTCCGGCATAGGTTTCTTCATTCAAACCTGGGGCCAGGCCGGCGATATTCCTGCTCCCGCAGATTATGATGGCGACGGACTGACGGACCTCGCTGTATTTCGTCCCTCAAGCGGCCAGTGGTTCCGAGCCTTGAGCTCGAGCGGTTTTAGCGTGATCTCGTGGGGAGCAAACGGCGACATACCGGTGCCGGCAGATTACGATGGAGACGGCAAGGCCGACGTAGCGGTGTTTCGTGCCTCGAACGGTACCTGGTATTTGATCAACTCTAGAGACGGCATCCTGGTCACGGCCTTCGGAACGAATGAAGATCTGCCGACGCAGTCTTCCTTCATTTTCTAAGATCTACTACGAGACCTTTACGACGATCATTGTCATATCGTCGTGCTGTTTCGCACCGTCCGCAAACTTATCGGCTCCGGCAACTATTCTTTCAAGGATGTCCTTTGAGTTAAGTTCGCCTAGCTGCTTTAGCTCCTCGAGCAAAGAGTCTTCGCCCCATTCTTCTTCTGCGGGATTCATCGCCTCCGAAATGCCGTCCGTAAACCCGACCAACATGTCGCCGGCCTGAAGCTGGATCTCGCCCTGCTCATATTTTGCGATCATTGACGGCAGCATTCCGACGACCGGGCCGCCGACATCCAGACTGATGACCTCCAGATCCGCCCCGTTCGGTCGAAGAAGAAACGGAGGATTGTGGCCCGCATTTACATAACTAAGGTGCAGTGTTTTCGGATCGAACTGCGCGTAAAAGAATGTTGCGTATCGATTCGTCGTTGACGCCTCGTAAACCAGAGTATTTACGTGGGTCATCAACCCGGCAATATCATCGCCGGAATGCAGAGCCTGGCCACGCAGTGAGGCCTGCAAACTTGCCATCATCAATGAGGCTCCAATTCCCTTTCCCGAGACGTCCCCGATCGCGATCCCAAATTTTCCATCCGGCAGTTCAAGGAAGTCGTAATAGTCGCCGCCGACCCCTAACGCGGGCCGGCACGCGCCGTAATATTCCAGGCCCTTCACCTTAGGCAGCTCCTGAGGAAACAGACGCTCCTGCACTTCCCGAGCAATATCCAGCTCTGCGTTCAGACGTTCTTTCTGCGCAGCCTCTTTCGCAAAAGCCTCTGTCAATCGAGAGTTCTCAAGTGCCAAGCCGGTCTGCGATGCGACCGACCTGAGCAATCGGAGGTCGCTCGCCGTAAATGGTTCCTCGGACCGTTTAGGACTCAGGCTGATTATCCCGGAAAGCTGGTTCTTTACGGAAAGCGGCAATAGTATCTGCGCGTTGAGCTCGCGCAGCTGGTCACGGTCATTTAATGACATTGTCGGCGTTGAGGTCACCTCAGTCATGTCGTCGTATAGGACGATGTGCTGGTTGTTGCCAAGCTTCCTGATCGACTTTGAGTCGCCGCTGAGCGATACAACTGGCGGAGTATCAAACCCAAGAGCGTACGCAGGAACGAAATTTTGCCCGTTCTTTAAGAGAAGAGCTACTTGCGGAACATGTAGTGACTCACTTATCCTGCCGGCGACCGTCTCAAGCAAAGGCTTTGTCTCGACCATTGTGCGGACATCGTCGCTGAGTTCACTCAGTATTTGCTCGGCGTCATATGCCTCGCGAAAGAATTTGCGATCGATCACGACACGAAGCCTTTTTGCGGCATATTCGATCAGGGGAATTAGAGCAAAACCGGCCGCCACAAATCCGATCTGGGCTGCAATATCGTCGCCAAAATTCCGGAACGTCCAGATCAGGCCTAGTACCAAGAGGATAAGCAATCCGAACTGGAGCGCTCTGATCCCGTTTCGCGCCAAGGCATACTGCAGCCCTTGCCGAACGACCACGCTAACATCCATTGCTCGATAGACCACGATCACGTAGGCCATCGTCAAGGGAAAAAGCAACATCAACAAGAGCGATATTAGGCCGATCCAAAACGGCACGATCTCAAAGAAAGTTCCCTGCTTGCCGGAAATGATCCGGTAGAGGACAAGGAAGAACGACGGCGTGATGGCCAGCGCCGTGCCATAGAGCATAAGCCGCAAGCGGCGCTTTCCGTCGGGGTTCTGGGTCGTGCCCATTTTGTAACCAAGAGCAGCGAAGAACAGGCCTATCGCTATCATGTTTACGAAGAATCCGAACTTCCCATACAAATTTGGAAGCGGGCCGAGATATTGGAACAGATCGATACCCGTGTTCACGCGAACCAGGCCGAGCGAAGTGAGCAATACCTGAAAACCTAGTGGAACTACGAGAAGCCACTTCATCCACGGAAACTTTTGGTCAAGCACCCAACGCTCAGGAAAATAGATGCCGAACAAGAGCATCGCAAGTGCCCAGCCGGCGAAGAAAAGCTTTTGATAAGCTCCCAGAAGGGTTGTTCCGTCCCAGTACATCTCGAACGCCAGCGAACTCAAACCGAGTAGGACAAAGAGCAGGATCCACGCTAAGGGATCGGACGGGCGGACGAACAACACCCAGAACCCAAGTAGGATGCAAAGGGTCGGAAGAATATAGATGAAGATGAAGTTCGCGACAAATCCGGTATAAAACGCGACATTCCGATCGATCGGGGTCGGAATTACCGTCGCCTCGAACTGTTCGACGGCTCCGTCTTGCGAAGCACGAGACATCGAAAGCGAGAGTGGTACACCGCCCCTCATTTTCAGCATTTCTTCATTGAAAACGAGATCTTTCTCGTCCAGGCGGCGGCCATTGATGGCCACGATCCGGTCGCCGGCCTTGATTCCTGCTTGGGTCGCTTCGGCTGTGAGCGCATACGCTCCGCCGCCTAGATAGCCGAACGGCAGCCTGGCTTCGCGGGAGAATCGAGCCTGCACATTTCCAATATTTGCATAGTGGGTGACGAGAGCAGATGCCGCAAATGCGAACAACAAAACGACGGGAATGTAGAGCAGTGTCTTCTTTCGCATTTGGCGCCGATCCCGGCGAGTCAGTTATTGCCGAGCTTGTAGAATCTCCAACCAGCCTTTTGATCACGGCTAAGCTTCTGTTTGGTAATGATCGCTCGCACCATCTCGATCGGTATGGCTCCTTCCTTCAGGATCGCGTCGTGAAAGTTTCGATCGGTCATTTTCTTAGAGCCGACAACATCACGATGCAGCGAATAGAGTTGAAGTCCGCCCATCATATACGCCATTTGATAAAGCGGGCCATAATCACCGGCAAAGGATCGCCTGACCTCAGCCAATGCATTGTCGCGTTCGTGGCCAACCTTATTTACGAGCAGATCGACGCATTGTTCCGGCGTCCAATTGCCAAGGTGAAAATTAAGCGAGAAAATGATGCGGGCTGCTCGGTGCGAACGCCAGAAAAGTGCTCCTATCTTATCTTCGGGCGTCTTCGTAAAACCGCGATCCCAAAGGATAAATTCCCAATAAAGCGCCCAGCCTTCTCCCCAGAACGGAGTGCGGAACAATTCGCGGTACGGTTTGTACCGCCGCGTCATATACTGCTGTAAATGGTGGCCGGGAATAAGTTCGTGATGCGTGACCGCCCTTGCAAAATGCGGATTATTGCCTCGCATCGACATCATCTTTTGCTCGTGTGTCATCCCGTCGGTCGGATAGGAGACAAGGATCGTTTCTCCACCGAGGAAGAAAGGTGCGATAAGCTGCCGCTCCGGCGTCATCATCTCCATCCGCCATGTTTCTTCAGCGGTTTGCGGAACAGTCACGAGGTCGTTCTTCTTGATGTAATCAATCGCTTCGCGTGCCTGATCGCGAATTAGTGCAGCCTGTTTTCCAGGTTCGACATACTTCAGCTTAACGGCCTCGATAGCCTTCATGTAGTCGTCACCGAAGCCCATTTCGCGGGACGCCTTCTTGAATTCCTCGATACACCAGTCGAACTCTTTGTTTGCGAGTTCGACGAGTTCCTCCGGAGTGTAAGGAATCATTTCGAATTGCAATTCCTCGATCAATGCTTCCCTGCCGATCGGATCACCAATGATCGTTGTCCTGTCATCCGGGGCGATGCCGACGAGTTTGGATGAAACGTAGGTCAGGTACTTCTGCAAGGCGTCGTCGACCGATTCGTACGGCTTTTTGTTCCACCACGTGAAGGTTGGATCGTACAGATTATGGAAGTTATACCATCCGCGGAGGGTCTGGCGCAGTCCGGCAATTGTACGGACGGTACGATTGGCAACAGTTCGCTTTGGCCTCGCTATCTTTCCGCTATCTATCGACTTTTGCGTCTCAACTATCTGCCGGCTGAGAGCGTCGAGCAACGCGGCCGTCTTGCCCGGATCGATCGACTCAAGTCGTCGTCGCTGATCTTCAAGGTCGCTGATCGTCCTGGCAAAAGGCAAAAGTGCTGCCATCTCTTCAAATTGAACCTTTTCTCGATCCAATTCACGAGTTTCTCGGCGCAGGTGGTTTGCGAGCAAAACGTGATCCACCTGTTCATCGTGGGTCAGTGAATCGAAATTCATACGATCGAGCATTGCGGCATAGTCCGCATACAGCTGCCTGAATCTCGCCGACCGATTCTGAGACGTTTGTGCCGTATACAGCCGGTTGAACGCACCCACATCCTGCGAGAAGCGTTCGATCACGCCGCGTAAACGCGATGGCGGTTCTGCCGGAACGTCAGCCGTTCCCTGTGCATCTAAAGGGCTTTGGAACAGAAACAGGACACACGCGAGTCCTAAGATCGCAAAAAAGGTTCTCATTGTTTTGTCTGGTTACGAACGGGGAATTAATTGCGGAATAATACCATTGTTTGCACAGGTTATCCCAACTCACGTTCGCCTTCCGCTGGCCGTTTGCACGGGAGCTATCAGGTTTGGATCTGTAAAAGGAAGCCGCTCCCCTCAAGGAGCTTGAGATCAAAATTCTCGGCTATGGTCTGACCGATGTCCGCCAATGATCCGCGAGTTCCTAGGTCCACGCCAGCCTTCGCAGACCTTCCATAAACGAGCAGCGGTGCATACTCTCGGGTGTGGTCGCTGCCATCTTTTGTAGGGTCGTTCCCGTGGTCGGCGGTCATGATCAGAAGATCGTCGTCGTTCAGGGCGTCCAGGATCTCCGGGAGGCGGGAATCAAAATGCTCGAGCGCTTTCGCGTAGCCTTCCGTGTCGCGACGATGGCCGTACAGCATATCGAAATCGACAAGGTTGCTGAAGATGAGCCCGCGAGATTCAGCGTTGAGAGCAGTAATGGTCTGATCAATGGTTTGGTCGTTATTCTTGGCCGGCAGATCTTGAGTAACGCCCACTGAATCGTAGATCGAAGCGATCTTACCAATGCAAACCACATCAAGGCCTGCATACTTCAGCATCGGTAGGAGATTGTCCGGCGGAGGAACGGCATAATCATGGCGGTTTTCCGTTCTCTTAAAATCAGAGGCACTTTCCCCGAGGAACGGCCGAGCGATCACGCGTCCAACCTTATCTTCGCCATCAAGAATAGCCCGCGCGATCTCACACATTTCGTAGAGCCTCTCGATCGGAACGACCTCTTCATGCGCAGCGATCTGAAATACGGAATCGGCGGACGTGTAAACGATCGGCTTCCCCGTCCGAAGGTGCTCTTCGCCTAGTTGCTTGATTATCTCGGTACCGCTGGCCGGAATGTTGCCGAGTACGCCCGGAACCTTCGCTTTTGCGACAAATTCTTCGATGATCCGAGGCGGAAACCCGTGTGCGAAAGTTGGGAAAGCCTTCTCTAGCACGATCCCCGCCATTTCCCAGTGTCCTGTCGTTGTGTCTTTGCCGTTGGACTTAAGCGTGCATTTGCCGAAACTACCGATCGGTTCGGCTACGCTCGAAAGCCCGCTTAGCGGCCTTATGTTCCCTAACCCGAGACGCTGAAGATATGGCAATGCGACGGTACGCGACTCAAGTATGTGCCCGAGTGTGTCGGCACCCGCGTCACCCCACACCGCCGCGTCAGGCATCTCGCCGATGCCCGCCGAATCCAGTACGATCAAACAGATGCGTCTAAATTTCTTCGCCATATGTTAGAGAGAAACGCCGTCAGTTTCCGGGAGCCGTATACCCTTCCCGAGCCCGGATCTGCGTGCCGGGCGGAAGGCCTTTCAGTTCAACTTTGATCCGCCTGAAGGTGCCGTCCTTTCGCTCATTCGACGAGTAGTAGCCAAGACTATACTTCGTCCCAATCTCGTCCGCGACGCTCTTGAACGCAACTCTCGCCTCCGATAAGTCATTGACGGGAAACACTTTGCCGCCTGAGGCCTTCGCAAGGGTGTTCATTTCGTCGGAAGCAAGCTCATAGAGCTTCTTGCTGACCGCAAGCCGTTCAAAATCACCTAACTGACAGAAGTCAGCGGTAGTCTCGATCCTGCTGTTGGGTGCAAACTTGCGGTAATAGCGGCGGATCTGTGCTGCCGAGAATCGGATTGCTACTTGGCAGTCGCCAAGAAGATTCTGTTCGAAATACTCCCGCGTATCCACCTTGATGAAATAACACGCGACGCCCAACTTCCCAAGCAGTTCCTGAGCTTCGGTAAAGTCAGAAACACTCGTTGAATCAACCCCGTCCGTCAGAGCAACCAAGGCTCGCCGCCCACGAAACTCAGCCTGTACCGGATCCTTAAAGACGCTCTCCGCAACCTTTAGAAGGCTATCGTAATAGGGCGTGCCATTACTCGTGCTTATCTTCTCGAGCGCACTCGACAGAGCCGATCGATCTCCAGTAAGGCCCGACAATATCTCAGCGGTCGGAACGGCCCTTTTGTCCTTAACGTCTGTCCTAAATGCAATTATCGAAACCCGGTCGCCAGGCCGAAGCGAATTGATGAAGTTCTGCGCAGAACGTTGTATCAGTTGAAGTTCGTTTCGGGCAGATCCCGAGGTGTCCAGAAGCAATGCGACCTCAAACGGAGCGGTAGTCGCGGCAAACTCAGCGACCTCCTGAGCCTTGCCATCTTCGAGGACAGCAAAGTTCGTTTGCTTCAGATTTAACAAAGGCTTGCCGGCGCGGTCTGTTACAACTAACGGCACTTCGACCAATTCCGTATTCACACGGATGATCTCATCGTCACCGCTTTTTGGCAGCTTTCTGTCCTGTGACCACGTGGCGGTACTTGCTCCAATCACAAGAATTAAGAGAACGACTCCTCCCCTGCCTACCATAATACGCAACAACCTCTTTTCCTACGTCTGTGTGATCAATTCTAGCAGAAACTGAGTCAAGATCGAACTTTTTGATGCGTGCCCATGCCCAGACGATGGTGGTTTTCTAATGCCCCCTATTTCTGTGCTAATATTCCCCAAAGCCTATTCTGCCGAAAGGCAATCTTTTACGACCCTCCTGGTTGATCACGTGTGATACCAGACGGGCCAATGTCCAAGCCCTATCAAGGAGATTAAAATGAAGAAATCCTCGCATCTAGTGGCGGCTCTGTTGGGCCTTCTATGCACAGCGTCTCTAAATGTTTCGTCACAGATCTTGCTGAATGAAGTCAGCGTAAATCCCGGCGGAACGGACAACCCTTGTGAATACGTTGAACTTAAAGGTCCGCCGAACGCGATCGTTGAGAATCTTCACTTTGTATCCATTGAGGGCGATAGCGGCTCGACTCCGGGCGTAGCTACGGGTGTTATAACGTTCGGCTCGCCGGGGCCGGCCCTCGGTTCATCCGGCTTACTCGTCGTGACAGGTACGCAGCCCTGCGGAGCAAGAACCTACCCAGCCGGAACGTTCGTCGCCCAGACAACCCTCCTTGATACATCCGGAGGAGCACTTCAGAATGGTACGAACTCGTTTCTATTCATCAGCAGTGCAACTGCGATCACGCCGGGAACCGACTACGACACTAACAATGACGGAACACTCGAAAGCCTCCCGGTCGGCGCTACGATCGTCGATGGCGTTTCCTGGACTGACGGCGGTGCGGGCGACATCACCTATGGCACGGTTCTAACCGCCGCTGGTGGCACAATAGGGGCAGCGACCCGCTTTCCGAATAACACCGACGCGAATTCAGCAGCTGCGTGGTATGCCGGTGCATTAACTGGGACCAACGACGCAACAACATACAGTGCTACCGTCCGAAGTGCCAACTTTCCGAGTGATGGGGCTCTGACCCCAGGAGCGGCAAATGTTGGCACCCCGGCGGGCTCGGGCCTTTCGACGACTTTTACGGGATATCTGAACAGTTCGCAGGAAGTACCGCCAAACGGCTCGACGGCGATCGGGTTCGGGCGGGTCACATTGAACGAGGCCGAGACTTCGATCACGGTTTCAGTAAGGTATGGGTCAGCTCTTTCCCCATTGTCCAGCAACGTAACTGTCGGCCACATCCATGGGCCTGCTGCTCCGGGTACGAATGGAGGCGTCCTATTCGATCTCGCGCCTACGGCCGGCGTTACGTTCGGTTCGGTAACGGACAAGGTCTTTCCTATCACACCGACGCAGGTTGCCAACCTGAAGGCGGGCCTCCTTTATTTCAATATTCATACGGCCAACAACACCGGGGGTGAAATTCGCGGCCAGATCGGAGTTCCGCGATCAGTTGTTGATATCAACGGTGACGGACTGACCGACCATGTGGTCGTGAGGCCGGCCGGCGGAGTTGGATCGCAGCTAACGTGGCTCACCTCGTTTAATCCGACCGGTCCAGACGCATCGCGCGAATGGGGTATAAGCGGTGATCAGATAATTGCAGCTGACTACGATGGTGACGGAAAAGACGACCCGACAGTCTTCCGCCCTTCCAACGCAACCTTCTACATCATTCAAAGCGCATCGTTAACTATGCGCGTCGAGCAGTTCGGCCAGACCGGTGACAATCCGCGTGTTGTCGGCGACTACAACGGTGACGGCCGTGACGACCTTGCCGTCTATCGATCTGGGACGCAGAGCGTCTGGTTCTATAAGACATCTCCTAGTTCGCTCTTTACCGCTGTCGAATGGGGTCAAACGGGCGATTTCCCTGCTCCGGGCGACTATGATGGCGATGGCCGCGCTGATTTTGTCGTTCAGCGTTCCGACGGTGGAAATGGCCGTTTCTGGAAGAGATTGTCTAGTGGCACCTTCTCAAGTGAGCTCTTCGGAACGGCTTCTGACGCGGTCGTGCCCGGCGACTATGACGGTGACGGAAAAACAGACGTAGCGGTATTTAGAAATGCCGGAGGACTTTTCGTTTGGGATTTCGAACCTAGCGGCACAGCCGGCTCAACGGTCGTATCGGACATTTGGGGAGTTACGGGTGACGTTACGGTGCAAGGCGATTATGACGGCGACGGGAAGACCGATTACGCTGTGTGGCGGCCGGGCACTCCGGGAACGTTTTATGTGATGACTGTGGGCACCAGGAACATCTGGACCAAGGAATGGGGCCAGACCGGCGACACGGCAGTTGCACGGTACAACACGTTCTAGGCCGGGGCCATAGTTAAGTGGTAACAAAGTAAAGGCTGTCCAGTGCAATGCACGGACAGCCTTTTACCGATCTCAAAGAAGAGCGAACTAGATATATTTACCAACTACCTTCGCGATCGCGTCACGGGAAACCGCACCAACGATCCGCTCTTGTTCTTGGCCGCCTTTGAATAGGATCAGCGTTGGAATACCGCGAATTCCATATCTCTGCGGCACGTTCTGATTGTTATCCACGTCCATTTTCAGGAACGTAGCTTTTCCGTCATATTCCTCGGCAACGGCCTCGACAGACGGAGCGATCATCCTGCACGGGCCGCACCATTCTGCCCAAAAATCAACTAGCACAGGCTGGTCAGAGCCCAGCACCGCTGTTTCAAAATCTGTATCGGTCACTTCTTTAGCAAAATTTGCCATAATTTCTCCCTAAAAGTCTTGCGAAATTATAACTTAGCCCTAAAACTATCCGCAAAACCCTTGAATATAATGTCTGTCCGGTCCTGCGTTGATCGCAACGCCTTACTCCGAACTCAACCACGAGTAACTGTAACATTCATTGTTACAGTTGTCAAGTGGAGCCGATCAACCGACAAGTGTCGCCTTTAACGTAATGTTAGTCCCCGCAAGGGCCCTGCTGATCGGGCATCCGCCTTTCACTTCCTCGGCAACCGCGGCAAAATCCTCTGCACTTATGCCCGAGACATCAGCAACGGTCTCAAGGTCGATCCGATTGATCTTGAAGCCAGCGTCATCTTTGCCCAAGTAAACCTTCGCTTCCGCCTTTACACTTTTCGCGGGAGTGCCTTTTTTCTCCAGGGTCGCATTCAACGCCATCGCGTAACAACCCGCGAGCGACGCTCCGAGCAATTCTTCAGGATTAGTTCCCGGGTCATCACCCATTCTGGTCGCAAACGAGAACGCCCCCTCGAACATTCCGCTGCCCAGGGCGATCTTTCCCTCGCCTTCTAACAAACTGCCGTTCCATTCCGCATTGGCCTTTCTTTCGCTCATATTTACTTCCTGAAATCAAAGATCAGGTCTCCTTTCGAATACTTACCATCATCAAAAACATGAGAATAATGCTTGCTGAGTTCGTCTAGATACATCTGATACGGGAGATCTGTAAATGCTCCATAATCGTGAATGTATTCCATGAACTTTCCACCGGAGCGATCGAATTCCTGAAAAATGGAATCGCTCGTTCCGTCAAATTCCAGCGGTTCGACACCGAGAAATCTACACAACTCGCGGTTAAACGCCGGCGTTGCTTTTCTCCATTCTCCCTCAAGCAGCATTTCGGCCGCCCCGTGAAAAACAAGATAATCCGTCTTCAACAGCTTTTCGAGCCTGCCGGTCGCAACGTGGTTCTTCACGATATAAAAGCTTAGCCTGCTGGGTATACCGGCTGCCCGGGCCGAGGCTGCCAACAGGACCGCCTTCTCGACGCAATATCCTCGGTCTCGAGTCAAAAGCGTGCTCGCCTTCAGGCCTTCCCGCCTCAAATCCAACACGTACGGGTCGTAATGAAAACCGTCCCTAACTGCATAATAAAGCGACACCGCATTCTCCGTATGAGAGAGCTCTGGCGAGGTGTTTCTTTCGGCAAAGTCACGCACCGATGAAGCATCGGAATCCAGAAATTCAGTTGGCCTGAGAAACTCGTCCATTATTCTTTATCGAAATTCGCCCGCTTATTGTTAGCCGCCATTCTGACTATTTTTTCTGTTCTCTCCAAACGAGTAGTTTCACGTTTTGCCGTACCAAGCCAATATAAGATCGACCTTTTCACAAAAACCGGAAACCCATCGAAGTTTTTTCGGGCTACCGGATTCTTTGAAAGGGCTTGCTTCAGTTCCTTAGGCACGACCAGATTGTCGCTGTCGTTCAACGCATCCCACGAGCCGTCTGCCTTCGCCCGTTCTATCTTGAAAATCCCCGCATTCTGCATTAGGCCAGCGGAGATCAATGATTTGATCCGTTGTTTGTTAAGGGCTGACCAGACACTTTTTGGTTTTCGCGGCGTAAAAAGAAGCTTTGTCCTCTCTTCGTCGAGCTTTCTCGGTAGTGAATCTATCCATCCGAAACACAAAGCCTCTTGGACAGCATCCTCATAGGTCACGCGGGGCCTTCCCGTCTGTTTTTTGAAGTAAACCAACCAAACTCCGGGTGATCCTTTATGATTCTTCGCCAGCCATTCTCGCCATTCTTGTCGCGAAAGCGGGTGAAAATCCTCGAATGTATCGATCTTCCTCACCACAAGGTTACGGAACCAACACGACCTTGCCGGTGGTTTTTCGCCCTTCTATTGACTCATGTGCTTCCGCAGCTTTCTCCAATAGGAACTCCGTGACCTGTATCTTCAGCCTACCCGCCGCCACGTGATCCAACAGTTCGCGCGTAAACTTCACGCGGTTCTCAACCGTCTCATTGGTAAGCCAATAACCGCGGACAATGTGATTTTTAGACATCAACGAAAGCACCGAGACGCGGAAATCCTCGCCGCTGGCAGCACCGTAGACCCACATCGTACCGTTTTTGGCGAGAACCTTTAGGTTTTGCCCGACGATGTCACCGCCGACCATCTCTATGATCCAATCGACTCCCTTACCATCTGTCGCCTTTAGTACCTCGTCGGTCCAGTCTGCATCGGAATAGTTCACGGCAAAGTCGGCTCCGAGCGATGCCACAAACTCCAGCTTACTCGTATTCGATGCGGTACCGATAACCTTCAACCCCTTGTGCTTGGCAAGCTGAACGATAAGACTTCCGACACCGCCGGCAGCGGCGTGCACAAGTATCGAATCGCCGGCTTTTGTTTGGTCGAGCAGGCCAAGGGCGGTCAGCCCCTGAACAAGCAGAGCCGTCGCCTCGCTGAAGCCGAGGCCGTCCGGGATCTTTACGGCCCCGCCGGCACGGGCTGTCGCGTACTCAGCGTATCCGCCGCCAAGAACCGACGCGACAACTCGATCTCCCACCGCAAGGCCCTCAACCCGCTGCCCTACTTCTTCTACGATACCCGCCACCTCGAACCCAAGTGCATAAGGTAGCGGCGGCTTTGTCAGATAGTTGCCGCCGCGCATCATAACGTCAGCATAATTAACTCCAGCCGCAGCCATTTTGATCAGGATCTCGCCGGGCTTTGGCGACGGTTTTTCCAATTCGTCGACCGTTAACTTTTCAACACCGCCAAATTCATGTACTCGAATAGCTTTCATAATTGTTGAGTTTGTCCCGTGACCTTTTTCTGTCAGAACATCGAGCGAATCACGCCGCCATCCGCACGAACGGCAGAGCCATTGATCGCCGAGGCTAAGGGGCTGCATAAGAATGCGACAACGTCGCCTATCTCTTTCGGCTCAATAAAGCGCTTTAACAGCGAACTTGGACGTGCGGTCGCGAAAAACTCCTTCTCCATCTGCTCGGTAGAAATATTCTGCTCAGCAGCTAGCCGCTCAACAAAAGTAGATACCCCCTCGGAGGCTGTCGGGCCAGGCAGAACTGAGTTCACAGTTACTTTCGTTCCGACCGTGGTCTCTGCCATTCCTCGTGCGATCGCGATCTGGGCAGATTTTGTCATTCCGTAATGGATCATTTCGGCCGGGATCTGCACACCGGATTCACTGGAAATAAAGATGACACGTCCCCAGCCTTTTTCTTTCATTTTTGGAAGGAAGTGGCGGCTGAGCCGCACACCACTCATCACGTTCGCTTCAAAAAATCTCAGCCAATCCTCATCAGGTATATCTTCAAACGCCTTGGGCTCGAATATTCCGACATTGTTCACGAGAATATCAATGTCCGAGATGCCGTCAATCACCTTTTGAACCCCTTCGACCGTAGAAAGATCTGCAAAGACCCCCGAGACTCTGGCGTTGTCTGTCCCCGCTTTGACCGTAGCCACGGCCCCTTCAACACGTTCGCGGGAGCGGCCGTTCAGGATCACGTTCGCCCCTTCCGCAACCAGCGACTCAGCGATGGCAAGCCCGATACCCGCAGTGGAGCCCGTTACGAGCGCTGTTTTTCCGATCAGTTTGAGATTCATTTTCTTATTCGCCTATTCGGATCACTATCTTGCCGAAGTGTGCGCCGCTTTCCATATAATGGAGGGCTTCCCGGGCCCCGCCAAACTCAAACACGCGGTCAATAACCGGCCTGAACTCGGCGGCTGAGATCGCCCGGTTCATATCCTCGAACATCTTACGCGAGCCGGTAAATACGCCTTGAAGGCGAAGCGTCTTCATAAAGACCTGTACGGGATCGACTCCGGCGGCAGACGTCAGGGCGCCAATAAGCGCTATGTGGCCCGAGACCCGGACAGCTCTGATCGACCTTGGAAGTGTGCCGGCTCCGCCAACCTCGACTACATGGTCAACTCCGCATTTACCCGTGAACTCAAGCACAGCGGAATCCCAATCCTCGCGTTCGCGATAATTTACCACTCCGTCCGCCCCCAGATCTAATAGCTTCCCGATCTTCTCTGAACTGCTGGAAGTCGAAAAGACCGTCGCCCCGGCCATCTTTGCGAATTGCAGAGCAAAGACCGAAACCCCGCCGGTGCCGAGTGTTAAGACAGTGTCGCCCGCCTTCAAGCCGCCGGAACAGAAGAGTGCGTTCCATGCGGTAACGCCTGTGCACGGGAGTGTGGCTGCCTCCTCAAATGAAAGGTGATCCGGAACCCGTACGACGGACTCCTGCCCGAACGTGCCAAACTCGCGCAACACGCCATCCCACTGAGCACCGGCGCCGAGGGCAGTCCGGCGTGTTTCATCAGTCGATTCGCCATCGAACCATTGCTGAACGAATATCGGCATCACTCGATCACCGACCTTCCATTTTGTGACACCTGGCCCTATGGCCGTGATCTCGCCGGCTCCATCGGAAAAAGGGACAGCAGGCACCCTCATCCTCGGATTGTAGCTGCCGGAAACGACCATCAGGTCGCGATAATTTAGCGATGCAGCGTGAAACCTGACCAGAACCTCCCCGGCCTTAGGTTCTGGATCGGGACGATCGACGAGACGAAGATTGTCAATACCGAACTGCTCGACCTCGTATGCTTTCATATTATTTCAGAGATGTGCGCATCGTCGCTCGGCAGACAGGAAAAGGCCGCGGCCCTGCTGCGCACATCCCCAGCCGGATCTGTTACTTTCGATTTGGCTTGACGTTCAGCATGATCGAAACGTCATCGCGGATGGCATTGTCTGCCATACCGGCGTAAACAATGCCGAAATCCTTTCGATTTATCCTGAAGCCCGCTTTGACGGTAACATCAGCGTCAGTTACGTCGATCTTAGCTGGAAATGTAACGGACTTGGTAACGCCGTGCATTTCAAGGTCGCCTGTAATGGTGAAGTTGTCAGGAGCCTTCGCGCCAGCCTCGATCTTGGTCGATTTAAAGGACGCCTTGGGGAACTTTTCGATCTCGAAGAAATCCTTACTCTTGAGATGCTCGGTCAATTTTGCGTCGTCTGAAAAAATGCTGGTCGCATCGATGTCCACCGAAACGCTGCTTTCCTCCGGCTTGCCGTTCACAAGGTCGACCGTTCCTGAGAACATTGTAAATCCACCGGAATGCTGGCCCGTGACCTTATAGCCGACAAACGTGACCGACGAATTCGCCGGGGTGATGACAAGGCCCTCGCCTTTCGCAGTAGTGCTGGGAGCCGTTCCCGTATTGGTCGCGTTGGCCGGTTTGTTGCTCGAGGGAGCCGAAGTATTTGCTTTCGGTATGTTTGCGTCAGGCCCGCCGCACGCTGCGAAAAGCAGTGTTGAGCCCAAAACCGCAGTTAAAAACATCTTCATCGAAAATTCTCCTAAGAATAAAATTGAAATTTCCCCAGATCAGGTGTGCTGTCGCTCTAGCTGGTAATTATACCAACGTTGCCGGCCGTTCTAAATCAGTATGACAAATATTGCCGCCTTTAGTTTGTGCAAGCATCTGCTTACTGGATCAGCCTATTCAACAGAATGCTCGCTTTCAGAAACCATGGATAAAGACGCAGCACCTCACTCAAGGCACGCAGCATGATCGCCGGTGGGCCAAAATTAATAGATAAACATTCGGAACTTGTCATAAAGATTTATAGACCTTCCCTTCGCTCGATCCTTCCCTTGTTCGTTCTTTCTGCAACATTTTTGTAACAACACTTGCTACAAATAAGGGCAAAAAATTTTATACCTTCCCTTGTTCGATGATCTCAAGAACGCTCTGAAGCGTGTACTGCGAAAGTTTTTCGCCGACGGTCTTATCGATCTCTTTCTGCAAATTACATAACACCGCTTCAATGTTTTTTCCGACCGGGCAATCCTGATTAGGCGATCTGCCGTGCAGGGCAAAGACTTCACCACAGGAAACAGCCTTGTATATTTCAGCGAGATCAATTTCCTTCGGACATCGTGCCAGTCGCGTTCCGCCCGAGGCACCGGTCTGCGACTCGACCAGATTCGCCTGTGCCAACTGTCCTAACAATCGGCGGATGACGACAGCGTTCGTATTGACACTGCCAGCCACGACCTCGGACTTTACCTTCTCGTCCTTTCGTCGTGCGAGCATTGCCAGAACATGCACTGCCATCGAAAATTGACTGTTTGCCGCCATAACTGTAACAATAATAGTTACATTTAATAGTTATGTCAAGCGCAATGCGCAGCGGTTAGCAAACCAACCGATTCGAGAGCTTCGCCCTTGGTTTGCTATAGTAAACCGGAATTCGCTAATGGGAATAAGGTCAACGATAAAACGCCTCCTAAGAAAGAATGGTTACGCCGTGGTGCGAATACCAGGGAGCGATAGCGTTTATGAATTTGACGGCCTCATCTCGATCCACGACCATTCGTTTCTGAAAGATCCCGCATTTAAGAAAGCATACGAACGCGGAGCGGCCGCGGCCGGTGACTATCAATGGTATTGGCGTGTGCACATTGGGCTGTGGGCTGCCTCGACCGCGTCCCGACTTGATGGCGACTTTGTCGAGTGCGGTGTCAACCGCGGATTCTTGAGTTCTGCGATAATGGCCTACCTGAATTGGGACCGAACCGGCAAGACATTTTATTTGCTGGATACATTCGGCGGCTTGGACGCGAGGCAGTCGGGAGAGGGATCTTTGGAGTCAGAACGGAACAAGGAGCACTTGGCTCAAGGGTTTTATGTTACCGGTGTCGACGAGGTCGCAAAGAACTTTGCAGAGTGGAAGAATGTTAGGATCGTCCAGGGAGCGGTTCCTGATACGCTCGTTCAGGTAAACGCGGAGAAGCTCTCCTACTTGCACATCGATATGAACGCTGTCCTGCCAGAGATAGCGGCCCTCGAATTCTTTTGGGAAAGATTAGTGCCCGGAGCGATCGTGCTACTGGACGATTACGCATTCTACGGTTACAGCGAACAGAAACACGCAATGGACCAGCTTGCGACACGAATGTCATTCTCCATTGCATCGCTTCCGACCGGACAAGGCCTCATTGTCAAGACCTAGATCATCGGGCGTAGATCAAACTTCCCTTCTTTGTACCGCCGCTCGTCGCAACGCCGACTGCTGCCCCGGCAGGGATACCAAATAGAAAACCACCTGCTGCGACCAAGGGATCGGCCCCGGCGGCGGCGGCTATCCCTCCTATCAGAACACCTGCACCCGCGCCAGCCAGAGCTCCGATCAACCCCCGCTTGATCTTCGACGAACCTTTGCCGAGGAATACGGCTGAGATATCCTGCCGCGGTATCGCGACGTCCTTGCCGCCCGTTCTGATGGTCAAAGAAGTTTCGGTTGCCTGAACCAGTTTTCCTTTCACGGGTTTACGGCCGTCCGCCTCGACGACCAGCTTCGTCCCGGCCGAAAGAGGTGTGACGCGGTTCCATTTTTCGTCCAGGTTCTGGGCTGCGACACTAGTACTAAAGGCAAGGACGCTGAGAAGAATAAAAGCTGAGGCAGATAAAGGGCTGAATTTCATTTCGGGCTGACTCCTAATAGATCTAAATTGAGTCTAGCCGGTGTATTCGCCCCGGTGAGGCTGGTCTGTGACACTTTTTGAAAGTGTCTTTACATCAAAGCGTGCCGCAGTTGCGCGATCGAATCGTCATTGATCAGGCGGAATATCTTAAGGCGGCTATCCGGGGCAAGTTCCTTCGCCGCGTATGAGTCGCAAATTATCATAGCCGTCGCGTCCAAACCCGATCTCCAGTCCGGATCTGAAGTCGACCTGATAATCAGAGCTTCGGGATCAATGCGGGCAGCAAGCAAGTATATCCGTGCGAAGACGATGAATTGCTTCCACCCGGAGACAACCGCGATCAGATTGGTGTTCTCAGGCCGCTGCGATCCGGTAAGGGTATGCGGAACTGAGTTTGCGTGGATAAAGATTGCCGATTGGCCAGGATCAAGCGACGGCTGGATCTTAATTTTTTCGTCGTAGAGAGCGGTGATGACCGCCGTTCGGTCATAGCTGCCGCACAGGTACTCTTCCAGCGTGATCGTTAACGGATCCACGCCCAGGTGTACCCTGATCTCTTCCCTAACTATTTCCCGCAATCCGAGGTCCGATTCAACCAAGATCAGCTTCCTATCAACGTTGTTGGCGTTACGCCAGCGGTCAAGAGCTGACTCAAGGTCACTTCGCGTAAAACCCGAGGCAGACGCAACGGCGACAAAATCCGCAAGTAATTGGTCGATGCTTTTTTGAGCGGCTTGAGTAGGTATGGCCGTCGTGACAAAGACGCCGCTTCCCTTTCGGAACTCAACAACTTTATCGGCCGCAAGTTCGCGGTAGGCGGCCGAAACGGTATTGGCATGGATACCGAACCGCCGTGCTAGTTCGCGTGTGCTCGGAAGCTTTTCCCCGGGCCGAAGGTCGTGCGTCGCTACTCCGAGCCGTATCTGGGTAACGATCTGCTCGCGGACTGAGACCTCGGTGTTCTTGCTGATCCAGAACTTCATCGAAAAACAAAAAGCCGGGCTTGATCTCAAACCCGGCTTACTTCGTTAAATTATACGAAAACGCAACTACTTCCCTGGGATCTTTATTTCGCGTCCGGCACCGAGCACCGAATTGGGAAGCAAGCCATTGTACTTCGCGACCTCGGTCGGGTCGGCTCCGTTTCTCGTCGCAACCTTCGCCACCGTGTCGCCGGCCTGTGCCTTGACGATCTTAACGTTTGCAGAGCCCTGGGATGCCGGCAAATTGGACGGCCGCGAATACGAGATCGTACTAACCTTATTTCCACTAACAGGAACAAACACCTTTCCTTTAGGATCCTTCATTCCCGGATTTGCGGCCAAAAGGTCTGCGACGCTGACACCTGTTCGGTTAGAAATATTCTGCCATGTCTCGCCGTTTACCGAATTGGCCAGACTGGTGTTGTTGATCTTCGAAGCTGGCACGCGTCTGAATACTGCAACAACATCGTTCGCTTTTCCGGCCGGAATATTGATGATGTACGGCTCTGGCGGCGTCATGTTGCTGCGAAGATGCGGGTTTAAATAGCGAATGTACTGCACACTTGTATCCGACGCCTGAGCGAGAATACTCAGATTTGTAGATGCCGGCACCCGAATACGGTCATAACGTAGGGGCTGGGCAGGCCGCACATGCCCAAAACCGTATTGGTGCGGGCTGTTTGCCACCAGGATCGTAGCCAAAATGTTCGGAACATAATTGCGTGTTTCCTTAGGCAGATATGGATAAGCCGCCCAGAAATTCGCTACTCCGGCACGGCGGATGGCACGATCAACGTTGCCTTCGCCGCAGTTGTAACCAGCCATTGCCAGTTCCCAGTTGCCATATCGGCTATAAAGAAACTTTAGGTAGCGTGCCGAAGCTCGCGTCGCTTCGTCGAGGCTGTTTCGCTCGTCAACGTGTGCGGTGCGTCGCAGCCCGTAGCGAGCGCCCGTCCCGGGGATAAATTGCCACAAGCCTGAAGCAGCCATGTGCGACATCGCAACCGGCTTCCATGCACTCTCGACCTGACCCAGCCATGCGACGTTTTCCGGGATTCCCTCTTCGCGGAATATGCGACGAGCCATCGTCATGAACATACCAGACCGATAGAGACCGATCTCCATCGTGGAACGGCCGCGTCCTCGATAATAGTTGATGTACTGCTGGATCATCGGGTGAACCTGGAAGGAGAACCCGAGTGATTTGTTAGCTACAGCGACCTGAATGTACTGATACTGCTGCTCTGCAATTGGATTGTTCTCGACCTGAAGTTCATCTTGCGTGAGTTCCAGCTTAGAGAGTTCATCGAGCGGTGAGGGTTCAAAACCCTGCTCATTAAAACCCATCAGGGATTCAGGAGGAGCTTGCGTTCCGGGCGTCGCTATCCCAACAGTAGTCGCGAGCGTCGTCGTCACGGGCTTCGACTTCGCAGTTGAAGCGACCTCGTCCGCCAACTTCATATCGGCGTCGTTCCAACGCCACCCGCACGTAGCCGAAAGGCTCCTTATCTGTGGCGGTTGATTGCCGGTCGGAAACTCAAGTCGATAGATCGTCTCGATCAGCTGTCCGTAGCAGCCTTGCAGTGAAGCATCGCGCTGAATATCAAGGGTTGAAAAAAGAAACGTCTCGACTGATTTATCAAAGGCCTGGCCCGACTCTGAACGCTTGCTCGCCTTCAGAGCAACCATGCCTTCCTTAAACGATCGCCCCGAATCATCAAGGACTTTCCTGATCGAATCACGAACCTGCTGAACCGCCGGCGTAATGTTATCGCTGGAGGCAGTTGTGCTCGTCACCTGTGCCGAAACAATGGAACTAAAGGATGAAAGTAAAATTGCGAATACAGGAATAACTCTGCAAATAGAATTCGTCATCAAATCTCGTCTATACTCCTTTCACTGCTAACGTAAGAGTTAGGGCGAACATTTCGAGCGTATTACTGACTCCGCCTTTATGGAATTCTAACGCTCAATAGGAACAAAAGTTCCCTACTTACAAGAATAAGGGCTTAATGCGCACTTTGCCCCGACTCTAAACTACCACATTGCCCCCAAAGGGTCAATGTTTATAAGGGTTTCAGGCACTGGCACCTATCGCTTAGCCGACTTCGCGGCCGGCTTTGCTTCGAGTAGTGCGGCGGCGAATACCTGACTCACATGCTCAACGAATACAAAGTTCAAATCATCCCGAACTTCCTGAGCGAGGTCTTCGAGATCTCTCTCGTTCGGCGCAGGCAAAATCACGGTCTTGATCTTTGCTCGCCGTGCCGCAAGCAACTTTTCTTTGACTCCGCCTATTGGGAGCACGTTGCCCCTTAATGTGATCTCTCCGGTCATCGCGACGTCCTTCCTGACCGGCCGCTGAGCAAGCACGGATACCAGCGCGGTGGCCATGGTTATCCCGGCGCTTGGTCCATCTTTCGGGATCGCTCCTTCGGGTAAATGTATGTGTATATCGAAGTTATCGATCACTTCGTCGGGAATTCCCAACTCAGCGGAGCGGGCTTTTGCATACGAAAACGCGGCCTGCGCAGATTCCTGCATCACGTCGCCCAGCTGGCCGGTAAGCATCAATTTGCCCTTTCCCTTGACCTTCAGGGCTTCGATAAACAGGATATCGCCGCCGACCGCAGTCCATGCAAGGCCGGTAACCGTCCCGATCTGGTCTTTCTTAAGCGCTCCTTCCTGAAAGATCTTTGGACTGCGCAGGTAGTCTTTAACATCTTCGGCCATCACCCTTATCGGGCGAAATTCGCCTTCCAATTCCGCCTTCTTCCGGGCGATCTTCCGTGCGACCTTGCCGATCTCCCGTTCGAGATGCCTGAGGCCGGCTTCCTGTGTATATTCACTGATGATCTTCGTAATTGCTTTGCGGTCGAACTTCACATCGTCCTTAGCAAGGCCGTTTTCCTCGATCTGTTTCGGTATCAGATGGCGCTTTGCGATCTCAAGCTTTTCTTCTTCGGTGTACCCGGAGAGCGAGATTATCTCCATTCGATCCCGCAAGGCTGGCTGGATCGTATCGAGAACGTTGGCGGTCGTCATGAACATCACGTTCGAAAGATCGAAGGTAATGCCGAGATAATTATCTCGAAACGTCGAATTCTGCTCTGGATCAAGCACCTCAAGCAACGCCGAACTCGGATCGCCGCGGAAGTCGGCTCCGACCTTATCGATCTCATCGAGCATGATCAGCGGATTATTGGTCTCAGCCTGCTGAATGGCCTGAATTATCCTGCCGGGCATGGCCCCGACATACGTCCGCCGATGGCCTCGTATCTCTGCTTCATCATGCATCCCGCCAAGGCTTAGACGCATGAATTTACGGTTCAGTGCTCTCGCGACCGATCGTCCCAGCGATGTCTTTCCAACTCCGGGCGGCCCGACAAGGCAAAGTATCGAACCCTTCGGCTTAGCGATAAGTTTCCGTACCGCAAGTGCCTCAACGATCCGTTCTTTCACCCTTTCGAGGCCATAATGGTCTTCGTCTAGGATCTTTTCGGCTTTCTTTAGATTTAGATTATCTTTCGATGCCTTCGACCACGGCAGCTCGGTCATGATATCGAGCCAGTTGCGAAGCGTAGCCGTCTCAGCCGTGTCCGGATGCATACGCTCCAGTTTCTTTAGCTGGCGAAGGGATTCTTCTTCTGCATTCTCCGGCATCTTGGCGTCGAGGATCTTCTTGCGATAATTCTCGATCTCCTCGAAAAGCTCGTTGCCATCGCCCAATTCACCCTGAATCGCCTTCATCTGCTGACGCAGGAAGTACTCACGCTGAGAACGATCGATGTCCGCCCTAGCCTGCGTATTTATTTCCTGCTGGACCGTGAGAACATCGATCTCCTTACTGAGAAGGTCATTTACTCGGCGAAGGCGTTCAACGGGCTCCGAGATGTTCAGGACGCTTTGGGCATCCTCGACCTTCAGCTCGAGATTAGAGGCAGAGAGGTCGGCCAGCCGGCCGGCGTCGTCTAGATTGGCGATGATCGCGAGAACTTCAGGCGATATGTTCTTCCCGAGGCTAGCGGCTCTTTCCATCGATCCGCGAACATTCCGAACCAAGGCCTCGACCTCAAGCGAACCCTCGGGAGCGAGCGGTTCCGAGATCGGCGTCAACGACACTCTCACATGGTCTCCGCCTGGATGGACCCCATCGATCTTCGACCTCGATAAACCCTGGATCAGAATACGAATACGCCCGTCTGGAAGCTTGAGCATTCGCATGATGATCGCGACCGTGCCTACGGAGTAAAGGTCATCCTGAGCCGGATCCTCCATGTTGACGTCTTTCTGCGACACCAGCACGATCATGCGGTTGTCTTTCAACGCTTCTTCGACCGCCTTGATCGACTTATCCCGCGAAACGAACAGCGGAACGATCATGAAAGGATAGATAACAATATCGCGTAACGGGAGCGCAGGCAGTTCCGACGGGATCTGCATCATCGGTTCGACCAACTCATTGTCGGAAACGCCGATCGGGAAATCTTCAATTTCAGCCATAAACATTTAGTTTAAGCCTCTCACGGGATAACGGCAAATAGCATTTGGCCTGCAAATGGAAAGGACGGGCCGCAGTCTCACTGCTTCCCGTCCCTTTCAACTCGCCAAAGCTGTCGTGGATCTACTGAACTTCTACCCAGTCTCCAGTATGGATCTCTTGCGCGGTCCGCGTGATCACGGCCGTAGCAGTCTTCTCTTTCACGTTCAGGATCACGATCTCGCCCACGACCTTTCTTATCGCCGGACGGCCTTCCTTGGCATCCTCGGTCGTAACGACCCTCCCGCGTGCCTGATCGCCCGACTTTCTAGGCGCCTGGTTAGAGAATTTTCCGCCGCGGTAAACGTTGCTCTGGAAACCTTCGTCACGAGCACTCAAGGTCTCTTTCTCGTCGCCCCTCATAAGGTTTCCTTTGCCGAGCGGCCTAAACACCGTCAGATAGTCTCCGACCTGAACATTGTCTTCCGCTCCGAGATCGATATAAACGATCTGGTCGCGGGTCAGTGATTCCGCAGCATCTCTCGCCATGAAGAGGCGGCCCATTGCCTTACCAGACGGATCGGCAAACAGGTCTAGAGGTCCGCGACTCTGGTACATCGGGCTGTTTCGCTGCGGCATCGGCTGGACCAGATCGCCCAAGAGAAAACTGTCGCATGAGGTCTTGACCCTTGCAACCGAAACATCAGACTTGACCCGGACGATTTCTACCGCACCTACTTCCTGGACGAGGAACCCGAGTTCATCCTTCCGGGTCCATCGGCTTTCGACCCGTCCCCGCGGCCGGACGACTGCCATTGTATCGCCCACCTGGACGCCTTTGCTCGAGCCCATGTTCAGATAAACATAGTCTCCCTGTGCGTAGTTATTTTGCTCCTGCTCTTCAAGCCCACCTACCAATTTGTTCGAGGTGTCGATGGACGCGGTCTGCACATAGCCGGCGCAGTACAAGTTGTTCCGAGACGCTACGGTCATCGGCTTCGACGGCGCGGCGATGACTCGCGTTTGAGCAATAGAAACCGAGGCAAAAGCAGTTAGCCCACAAAATGCGGCGGTCAGAGTGAATTTCAAAGTTTGGTTACGGTTCACGATTTTCTCCTTTAGAACTGATTCCGGTGTAAAGGAATGATTTGAGGATGATGATTGCAGATCTTGAGGGCCCGGACAGAACTGCCCGAACCTAACTCTACAAGTGTAAACAATCGACCGATCCATGGTCAACAAGTTTTTTCACACTTAAATTCGGTATTACACAACAACCAGAAACCATCTCTTTCCGACATTCACACTTTCCACTTGCATATAAATCCCCCATTTTGCTAGTATCGCTGATTGCGGCCGCACCCCACCGGCCCATTAGCCGGTGTAGCTCAGTTGGTAGAGCAGTTGATTTGTAATCATCAGGTCGTAGGTTCAAGTCCTATCACCGGCTCCATATAACCCTCGTAGGTAGAATAACTTACAAGATGAATGAGACAAGGCGTGCCTTGTCTCAGTTGCTGTCGGACTAGATGGTGGACTATCGAAAGCTGCTTCAGACGAATGCCGTTTTCGGTACGTAGTATTGATGCTGTTAGCGAGTCTCGGACGGACGACTCTCAAAGGCTGAATCTGTCCTCCTTAGAGACGAAAGCGGGCTCCCCAACGAGTGAGCCGACCCAGATCGCTTGAAGGAATTGACGGCGATCTTAAGGGAGCCGTCCATTTGATGTTCTTTTTTCCGAGTAGGGCGGATCATGTACTACCCTAGGCGGCCAGATCCTGGCCGCCTATTTAAATTTTCCTGAGATGGCTTCTCCCGAATGATATAGCGGTCATAGACGATCGATGGAGTATCGAGGTTTCGTCCTGCCTTTAGATTGACTGCCAGACGAATGAACTGCGCCATCGACCACGCAAGCGGCGTAGCCGATCCGGTGCCTTCGCCGAACCTGAGTTCAGGGATGAACTGCCGGTCTATGTTCTTAGGCGTTTCTTTCTTGTCCCAGACTTGTTCGGGGATCATTAGTCCCTCGTTGGCGAAGCCAAGCATGTGATCGAGGCGTTGTTTTGCTTGATTTTTGAAGTACGTATCGAGAGCTATGGGAGAATTTCGTCCCTCACCAATTACGAGTAACGTTTCTCCTTTATTCAGAACTGAATTTGCTAGTTCATATTGTCCTCGCTCTCCACTTAATAACGCCCACAACCTTCCTTTTCCGGTATATTTCCCGTCCCAATTCCACCGCCGCCCGTCGTCCATTTCACCGTAGCCGTCGTTGTTGTAGCGATAGAAACCTGGGCCGTTCGGGGTGTCTACTTTTATGACCTGATCGACAACTTTTAGTGATTTAACTATCAGCGGATCGTCCGCACGGCGGATTCCGAGACGGACAAGTTCGAGAAAACCCGCGTCTATAATGTCGCGTTCATCGAACGATCCTGCACCATTGTTTATTTCTATCTTTTCGCCCGCGTCAGGTTTTCCGTTTTGGGTTATGCGGAGGTAATAATTTCCGTCACCGTACTTCCCTGTCTTCGTCGCAGTCCATTTCTCAATGTTGGCTTCCCAATCGTCCGCGGTTTTCAGATAAACATCGACGGAAGCATTATCGCCGTTTCTTTTTGCGATATCTGCGGCGCAGACAAGGCCCGCAATCTCGGCCGCGATGGTCGAAGGCGAATATCCGGCCTCTTCCTCCCAACGCTCCTGCGGCGTCGCCGGGCCGTTTTTGACGATAAAGTCCGCTGCCTTTTTCACATGGTTCGTATATGTTTCCTTATCGAACCGCCCAAGCTGCCAGGCCATGATCAACGGATACGCTACCTCGTCCATCTGCAGCGAGGTCCAATACGGCCTGCCGTCCAGCCAGGAATTCTGCGGAAAGCTCCCGTCCGGCCGCTGCTGGACCTTAAAAAGAAAGTCCAATGCCCTCTCCGCCGCCGCCTTGTCGTCCATTGCCATGTAAGCGGTAAAAACCTGATACAAATCCCGCGACCAAACCAGATGATAACCGCCGACAGTGTTCTCATTAGCATTCTCACCGCCGCCCCAAGGCACAGTAAGACTCGCTATATTCGCCCCGCGATTTGTTTTATCTTCCAGAGCCTTCAACTGCATCGCGGCCATGTTGAATTGGGCTTGGTATTTCGCGCCGACCTTTGGAAGAGTTTTAACGTAGCTAATCCAGCCTCGATCATAGTCTTGTTGCGAGCCTTCAAAACTTATGCCGTCCATCATTCCGAGAGGATCGGCCTGCAAATTTCCAAACGCGAGCACGGCATAGAAGCGATCGGGCTTTTCTATCCGCGCGGTCTGGACTATGTTTCCCGCTCCGCTTCTAATCGCTGGGCTAAGCAGCCTGCCGTGTTTCTTAAGCTGAACAATACCGTCCTCGCCGGCGAACGAAGAATCCATCTCGGTTATCACACTGCTGAAAAACAGCTTGCTTGTAATATTTGCGGCCTTATCGACGGTCACGAAGATCGGCTGACCGGGAAGATCACAGGAGTCACAATTGCTTCTTCTGCTCGTCGACCCTTCGTCATGCATTCCGCTGTTACCCAAAGAAGGATCGTACTGAACATAAAGGGCAAGGCTAGGATCGGAAGATTGAAACCGCACATCGATCATAAGCGTGTCCGGATATGAACCACCCGTATATGTCTTCGTAATCTTCCACTTTCCCGATTTGGCTGTATTAATCTGCTGAAAGGTCAATGAATCCGGTCGTAGCACTTTTATCTGATGGAACGCGTCACCCTGCTCCGTTTCTACTTTCTTGGTCTTGGGATTTACGACCACAAACTGCAGCAAATGGACATTCGCGACGGTCACATCAGGATAATAGACTTCCGTCATCACGCCCTGGGCGAGGGTGAACCAAACTTTTGATTCGAGCGTGGCCGAGGTGCCGACGGCTTGTTTGCCGGCGGTCGCCCATTGAGCGTCCTTTCCGGGTCCGCCGGGCGCAACAGTTTGGCCGAGGGCAGAGTAAACCAGAACCAACAGCGAGAGGACAAAACCGGCTTTCAACATTTCCACTGACTCCTCAAATTAAACTGCCTCTTCGCTTGGCTCCAGTCGACGCCCGTCAGATCTTTCGTCGAAAGATCCTGATGCCGTACGAATCGATATTAAGTGTCGGCGGCATCGACGGATCTTTAACGACAGCCCTCGCTTTCTCGTCGTCGGGCGGGAGCGGTTTGCCGTATTCGGGAGTGATTTCCTGGAAGTTGCCGGACACGTCCACGGTACCTTTGAAGGGCGTGTTCGAGAGGTTGATCGCGATGATCAACTCTTCGCTTCCCTTTTTACGGGCGAAGGTCACGACGCGGTTTTCGTCGGAGTTTTTCAGCCAGGCCAGGGAGCCGTGTCTCAATGCCACGCTTTGTTTTCGCAGGGCGACCATCGCCCTATAAAACTTCGGAAACTCCGGCCTTCGGACTTCGGTTTGCCAGAAGATGGGCATTTTTTCAAACAGTGCCGGATAGCCGCTTTCAGTGGTGTCACCCGATTCCATACCATTGTAAATGAGCGGAACGCCGTCGAGCGTGAACATTAGTGCCTGGGCCGCAAGCGCTCCCTTTTCGCCGAATCTCGCGATTGCTCTTCGCTCGTCGTGATTGTCCGAGAATCGCATTCTGATTGCCCCACGTGGAAATTTTGCGTTCTGTTCCTCCCAGATTTTTCTTATCCCGGACGCAGGACCGCCTCCGTGCAGCGTTCGATCCATCGCGTGATGCAGTTCCCAGGAATAATCGAGATCGAAGGCCTTCACTAACAGATCGGGCTTCTCAGCCTCGGCCAGCCAGACAGTGTTCGGCTTGATCTTGTCCACCTCGGCACGAGCGGTGTCCCAGAAATCTGTCGGGATCATCAACGCAACATCGCATCGAAACCCGTCAAGATCGTAATCTCGCACCCAGCTTTTCAGGTTTTCGATAATGTAAGCTCTAACTTCCGGCTTGTTGTAATCCAGCCCCGCAACGTCCGCCCAATCCGCCACCGGCGGAACTATCTCGCCCTTATCGTTCTTTTTGTAAAACTCCGGATGCTCTTTTATCAGCCTGTTGTCCCACGCGGTGTGGTTCACGACCACATCGATGATGACTTTCATCCCACGCTTGTGCGATTCGGCGACAAGACGCTTCAGATCGTTAGGAGTGCCGTAGTCCGGGTTAACGCCGTAATAATCTTTCACCGCATACGGCGATCCGATAGTGCCCTTTTTCTTTTCCTGCCCGATCGGATGTATCGGCATGAGCCACAGGATGTTTACGCCTAACGTATTCAGCCGGTCGAGATCGCTCGTTATCGAATTAAAATCGCCCTTCTTCGAATATTGTCTAGGGAATATCTGATAAATAACGGAATCTCTTATCCATTCCTGCGATACCCGAGCAGATTCTTTCGAAGCATCTCGCGACGGTATAGCTTGGGCGTCTACGCCGACAGCGAACGTGGCAAGAACGCAAAAAAAGTAGATAGCAGTTCGTACAGTTAGCATAGCTATTCCTATCAAAACAATATTGGCTTTCGGAAGCGGGCTTTGTCCGCTATGATCTGAGGGTCAGCCACCGCAAAGGACGGGCAACCCTTCTACCTCTAAACGGGCGCCCGTGGAAGAGTGTCAGTGCCCTCCTCCCGCCTGAACGCCCTCAATTTTTGCGGCGCCGACGTCTTTGACGATCAGCACCGAGACGGCGGCGATCAGCAACGAAGCCCCGCCGAGCATTACCGCATTAAGGGGATTATTGCCAAGCAAGCCTTTGTAGATCTGCGGCGTCAGGAAGCTCTGCACGACCTGGGGAATTACAATAAAAAGATTGAAAACACCCATGTAAACTCCCATACGTTCCGGCCTGATCGCTCCGGCGAGAATTACGTAGGGCATGGATAGGATCGATGCCCATGCGATTCCTACACCAGCCATTCCAAGCCATAGAAAATAGGGCCCAGCCGCAAAATAAGTGGAGATCAATCCAAGTCCGCCGAGGGCGAGGCAAACAATGTGAACGCCCTTCCGACCGATTTTGTCGGCAACTGGCGGAATAGCAAATGCCACTAGAAAACAGACTAAGTTATAAATGGCAAAACATACGCCGCCCCATTCGGTTCCCTCTCTGAAAGCAGCAGACGATTCGTCCGATGCTCCGAAAACGTGGCGAGCTACCGTAATGCCGTAAAACTGCCACATAAAGGGCAATGCAAACCATGTGAAGAACTGGACGATCGCCAACTGCTTCATCGTCGTCGGCATATCACGAACGGCCTCGCTGATCTCTTTGAATATATTGCTTACTACACTTCCTTCCGAATTTTTCTTTCTGAAGGCTTCGATGTCTTCGGGCGGAAACTCGTCGGTAGTAAACACGGTCCAGAGGACAGCACCAAGGAATGCAACCGCTCCCACTGTGAACGCGATCAAAGTGGAGTAAGGAATGCCGCTCTTCATCACGCCGACAACCCCGAGGAATGTAAGAAGATAAGGCAGTGCATTCGCCAGCGTCGACCCGATGCCGATAAAAAACGACTGCATTACGAATCCGAGCGTCCGCTGTTCTTCAGCCAGCTTGTCACCCACAAAAGCCCGGAAAGGCTCCATCGTTATGTTGATTGACGCGTCCATGATCCATAGCAATCCGGCGGCCATCCAAAGGGCGGAAGAATTCGGCATCAGGACGAGGCAGATGCTGGCGATGATCGCACCGGCGAGAAAAAATGGGCGACGACGTCCGAGACGCGTCCATGTGCGGTCGCTCATAGCGCCGACGATTGGTTGGACCAATAAACCAGTCAACGGGCCAGCGAGCCAAAGATAGGGAAGGTTCGCTTCATCGGCACCGAGATATTTATAGATCGGCGACATGTTTGCCATCTGCAATCCCCAGCCGAACTGAATGCCGAGGAAGCCGAAGCTCATGTTCCAGATCTGCAAAAAAGATAAGCGTGGTTTTTCCTGCATAGGCACCTTTTTATCGTGAACTTTTGTTGCCGCGGAAACGGAGAACAGCCAGGACGAATAGGACAAAAATGATGTCTGAGACGCAGATGGCGCTGCTGAGCGCCGTTTGGCTCGGGGTCCTGGCCGCGTAGCCGAGCAGGACGAATCCAACGTCTATGGCGGTGGCGATGAGCAAAAGGCTTTGCATAGATCTATTCCGATTTTAGAATTACCGCTGTCCTCGCTGGAATATCGATACTCACCCTTCCGTCAGCGACATTTGTTTTCAGAATACCGCCGATCTGGTCGGTGAGGACCGCTCCTTCGCGGATAGGTTTGATCATCGACACATCGAACGCGGCCTTGGCTGGTTTGGTGTCGTTATTTATCACTACGACAACCGCTGCCGTGTTCGTGACGCGGGCGAATGCCAACTGCTGCTCTTCGTCGAGGAGATCGAGCGTCGAACCTCGGCGTAGCGGTTCCAGACTCCTTCGGATCTCGCCGAGCTTTGCTAAGTAATTCCAGGTGTCGTTTTCCGCAGCAGTTCGACCCGCTACAGTGAAAGCATTTCGCGTGTCGCCGGGAAATCCGCCCGGGAAATCGCGGCGATTGTCCGGGTCGGGCCCGCCCTGCATCGCTAGCTCATCGCCGTAATAAAGGAGCGGCGTTCCGCGCGAGGTCATAATAAGCGTCTGCGCTAGTTTCAAACCTTGCGGCGTTGCTCCGGGCTCGCTCATAAACCGCGGCATGTCATGGACGCCAATGAACGTTACCAAATCGCCCGATCTTGGGTAAAGCCAGTCTTTAGCGAACGTCTGCGAAATCTCGCGGATCGGCTTTCCCTGAGCGAAGGAATTTCTGATCGGGTAAAACAATCCGAAATCGTAAAGCGAGTCGATCTGAGGGTCGATGCCGTCATGTCCGCGACGTCCTTTTTGATAATAGGAAAGTAATGCGGGATCACTGTCATAAAGCTCGCCGAGGATATTTACTTTTGGAAATTCACGATGAACGGCCGCGCCCCACTTTGACCAAAAAGTGCGCGGCACGTGCGGCAGCGTATCCATTCGGATGGCGTCGAATCCTACTTGCGCCATCCACCAGAGAGAGTTTTGAATCAGGTATTTTTCGACCTCAGGGTCGTTCTGGTTCAGATCAGGCAGAATGTCGATGAACCATCCGTCGATATTCCGCTTTTGCGTTTGGTAGGTCGCTCGCGGGTTCATCGAGGTCCATTTTTGCCAGTTGTTGGAAAGATGATCTTTCACCGTTCCGTTGAACCACGTCGGAGTGGGTGGGTCTTCCGCCCAGACGTGATACGGTCCAGTGTGATTCACTACCTGATCCTGCAGGACGATGATGCCAGACTGATGGGCTTTTCGGACGAACTCTTTAAGCTTCGCCATATCTCCAACGTGCTCGTCGACTCCATAAAAATCGACCGCGCCGTAACCGTGAAACCCGGTCGTCTCGGGCATGTCGGGATAAATCTCTTTGGTGTCCGGCACATCGGCGTTGTCGTAGACCGGCGTCGTCCAGATTGCTGTTGCCCCGAGCGATTTTATGTATGGCAGCTTGTCGATGATTCCCTGCAGATCGCCGCCGTGATAATGTCGGCCTTTTTTGCGGTCGTACAATCCTTTCGATTTCGCCGGATCGTTATTCGTTTGATCGCCATCGGCAAAACGGTCGGTGAAGACGAAATAGATAACATCGTCTGGCATGAAACCCTGGTAATTCCCAAGCCGCGGCTGCTGCGCGAAAATGCCGAATTGAGCGTTAGTCGTTCCACTGGCTGACGTTATCTTTAAGGTATAGTTTCCAACCGCGACGTTCTCCGCAATCTTCAGGTCGGCGAAAAGATAATTACCGTTAGTGCTGGTCTTAAAATTCGAGGCAGTTATACCCGGACTATTCGTTTCGATCGTTGATCCGGCGAGATTGCGTCCCTTGATCAGGACTCGGACAGGGTTGATCGTGCTCCCCACCCACCAGCTAGGCGGTTCTATCTTTTCGACTGTTAGGGATTGAGCCGTAGCGGCAAAGCCTAAAAGAAGAAAGATCCCGCAAAGGCGCAAAGACGCGAAGCAAGAATAAGTATGAGATCTATAGTTTTCTGCCATATGTCTTCGTCAATTCGCTCAGCCGTTCACCTGTCCCTGGCGTGAGTGAAGCTTCATCAAACCGCCAATCCCAGTTTCCCGATTCCGACGCGGGCAAATTCATTCTTCCTTCCGTGCCTATTCCAAGTAGGTCCTGCAACGGGGCGATCGCCGTGTGTGCGACCGAAGCCCAGACGGTCCGGATAAAATCCCAATGTATTTCGGTGCCTTCTGTGTTTAAATATTTTAGACAATATTCGTGTTCACGACTTATCTCATCGGCATCGCGGGTCGAGCCGGCTCCGGCCTGAGACAGCCACCAGCCGACAGTCGTATCATTGTCGTGCGTTCCGGTATAAGCGACGCAATTCGGGATGTAATTGTGCGGCAGGTCGTGGTTGTTCGCGTCACCGCCAAATGCGAACTGGAGGATCTTCATACCGGGAAAACCGTAATCATCACGCAGCTCTTCGACATCGGGCGTGATGACGCCGAGATCTTCCGCAATGACCGGAAGTTCGCCCAGGTGCTGACGCAGGGTTTCGAAAAGTTCCTTGCCTGGCACCTCAACCCAGCGTCCGTTCTCGGCGGTTTTGTCCCCGCCCGGAACTTCCCACGCGGCGGCAAAGCCGCGAAAATGATCGACTCGAACTATATCTACTGTTCCAAAAGTAAAGGCGACACGTGCGATCCACCAGTGAAAATTGTCCTTTCGCATCGCGTCCCAATCGTAGATCGGATTGCCCCAAAGCTGTCCGGTCTTTGAAAAATAATCAGGTGGAACGCCCGCCACTACACGTGGGCTGCCGTCGGGGTTGAGCTTGAAACTGTCCTGGTTGCACCACACGTCGGCGGAATCAAGAGCAATGAAAATGGGAATGTCACCAATTATTTTGATCGCGTGCTTGTTGGCATATTCCTTCAGCGAGTTCCACTGACGAAAGAATAGGAACTGGTAAAACTTTTGGGCCAGAACGCTTTCGAAAAGGTCTTCGGAAATGGTGACAAGGGCACCCTGATCGCGAAGCTTCAACGGTGTCGGCCATTCGTACCAGGGCTTTTGTTCCTGCGATGCCTTGACAGCCTTATAGAGAGAATAATCGTCCAGCCACCACGCGTTTTCCTGCTGAAAAGTTTCGAACTTACCACGAAGATCAACGCTGGTCGTGTGCTGAAGCCCTTCGAACGCCTCGGCTAGGATCTTGTTTTTCCATTCATAAACACCGCCGAAATCCACTCGGTGTTTATCAAACTGAGGATGCTCGGCGATCTGCGTGGCGGTCAGGAAACCGTCCTGAACAAGTGCCTCCGGCGATATGAGCAAGGGATTTCCAGCGAACGCTGAAAAACACTGATAAGGCGAATCCCCATATCCCGTCGGCCCGAGCGGCAATATTTGCCAATAGGTCTGTCCTGCGTCGGCCAGGAAATTTACAAACGAATAAGCCTGCGGCCCAAGATCACCAATGCCGTATTCGCCCGGTAGAGACGTCGGATGAAGAAGAATTCCCGATGCACGAGGAAAATTCATATTTATCTGCGGACAGCTTGCTTCATCGGGTTGTTATGGCTTCTTTTGTAGCCTTCAATGTAGGTTAGTTCCGAATGCCGTAACGCTCTTCGGGGCGAGCGGTAGTTCTATTGGATTTGGAGTACCGATGAAGTTGATATAAGTAACCCTCTTTGGTGCTGAGCTTAGATTGAAGGCGAATATGTCTGATGGAGTAGCGAATCGGTCGGTTACTCGAGCAAACACATAGGTTTCATTGTCGAAATACAGATCAATCGTCCGCCCCTCCCTCACGGATCCGCGTAATTTGCGAATCGATAGCCAGTTCTGTGTAGAATTGAACAGTCTCTGCTCATCCGCCGTCCTTCCTTCTTTTATGAAAGCATTGCGCATATCGTTCGCAAATCCTCCCGGAAAATCCTTTCGATTATCGGGATCATGCCCGCCGGTCATTCCGATCTCTTCACCATAATAAATCTGCGGTATTCCTCGGATCGATAGGATAAACGCCATGTGCATCATCGCGCCTTCCAGCGTTGCTCCCGGCAGCGACATAAAACGGTCGGTATCATGGTTGTTGGTCAGCGTCGTGAGGTTATTTACGTTTGAATAGAGGCCGTCATATTTCAGCACGTCTCGCAGGGCACGGGCCGGTTTCTTGCCGGTGAAAACTTCCTGCGATGTCCGCCACAATTTGAAATCAAAAACGGACGGCAGGTTCGTATCGACGCCGTCCCAACCGACGCGTCCGCCCTGAAAGAAAGCCGTCTGTGCCGAGTCTTCCTCAAACACCTCGCCGACCATGTAAATCTTTGGATACTGTTTTAGGATCGCGGTCGACCAATCTCGAATGAACGTTCGCGGCATGTACTGGATAGTGTCCTGACGGATACCGTCAATGCCCGTCATGCCGACCCACCAAAGGGCATTTTGAATCAGGTAGCGGGAAACTTCGGGCTCGTTCTGATTTAGATCCGGCAGCAACTCGTTGAACCAGCCTTTCAACAAATTGTCGCGTTCCGACTGCGAAGCGTTCGGCGACAAAAGTACCGAGTTATTAAAACTGTTTTGCGAGTACGGCGAAAACCAATTCGGCAGCGGCGGACGCCTTCCCCACGGATGCTGGATGCCCACGTGATTGGCAACCTGGTCTTGTACCACCTTGATGCCTTTTTTGTGAGCCTCGCGAACAAGCGTTTGAAGATCGGCCATCGAACCGAAATGATTTTCAACGCCGTAGTAATCAATGGCATGATAGCCGTGATAGTTTGTATTCGGGCACCATGGCTTGTCGCACTGATTGGCTTCATCAGGGTTGTCATACCATGGCGTTAGCCAGATTGCGGTAATTCCCAATTCTTTCAAATAATCCAGCTTGGACACGATCCCGCGAAAATCGCCGCCGTGCCACGCACGAGGATTATTGCGGTCAACCCCTGTATTGTTTGACTGATCGCCGTCCGCAAAACGGTCGGTCATTATCAGATAAATTACATCATCATTAGTGATCGTTTGCGTTTTGCCGGCCTTGATCGGTGCAAGTACCTCAAAAGGAAAACTAGTTCGCCCATTCGGCGTTCTGACACTGATATCAAGAAGTTGCCGCTGGTTCCCGTCCCGTCTAGGAAACGAAGCAACCTTTCCGATCGAAAGATCAAAAAACAGATAGTCCCCAGCTTCGTTTACGCGAATGTTTGTCGCTTTGACGGAGTGCCCAGATGTTCCTACGGTTGCACCATTTAGATTGGCGCCTCGGACCAGCACCCGCACCGTGCCTATCGAATGCCCGGCCCACCAATTCGGTGGCTCGACCTTTTCGATCACAGGCGATTGGCCCGCTGCATATCCTGAGACAAGCACAAGAAGCGCAGCCAATTTGATCAAGACACTTTGTCTCATAAAAAAAGAGGCGTGAAAATGATTATCTTTCACGCCTCTGAAAAGAACAAGCAGTTTGCCCGACCCGCCTGGAGTTCACTTTGCTGTTGCTGGCCCCGCGAACTCTTTCGGTCGGACTCTGTATTAAAACTCGAGACGTAAACCGAACTGGATCTGGCGATTGGTAAACCCGTAGGTGGAGTTTATTACGCCGAAGCCATTGACCGAACTTGTGTTATTAAGGTCGGTACTTGGCGGAGTCAGTTGCGGACGGTTGAACAAGTTGAAAAATTCCGCACGGAATTGGATTTTCCACGTCTCATAGACAGCGAAGTTCTTTGTCAGACCAAAGTTGACCTGCCAGTTCGATGGACCTCGAAGCCCGTTCCTTTCGAGATTACCGAAACGTCCGGCCGGTGCGTCCTGAAACGCCGCTCGATTTAGGTACTGCCGATTGTTGCCTGTGTACGGGTCGCCGACCAAGTTTACGCGAACTCCGTCTCGGCGTACATCAAAGGTCTGGCCGCTAGAAGCACGGAATATACCATTGATCTGCCAGCCGCCGATCACGGCGTCCAGTGCACGCGGAATGTCAGAACCCCAGGTACGGCCGCGCCCGAATGGAATGTCATAGACCGTTCCGAACGACAGAACATGCGGAAAATCCAGCCTTGAAGTAGCGAACGGTTCGACAAAGTTGAGGTTCTGATCAGCAACGCTATCAAACGCTCCTTCGCCGTTGTCCTTCGTTTTGGACCATGTGTAGGCTGCGCGATATTGCCACCCACCTGAGAAGCGCCGCTCCAGCTGAACTTGCAGCGAATCGTATTGAGATTCTCCGATATCGTCTCGAACATTGACTCTCCCGCCATTGCTATAACACGGAGTCGTGGTTCTTCCGTTTGGACAGGCTACATTCGTGCCTGGCTCGCGTACGTTACCGTTTAAGTTGTAGTAGAGGATCAAATTACGGCCTCGTGTACCTACGTACCCAATGCTCATTACAGTATCGCTAGTCAGTTCGCGCTGATACTGAACATTAAACTGATGAATGTTGGATGTTTTATTGTCAGGTTTAACGGCCAGAACGGTGACGTTCTGTGGATTGTTGAGGTTTACGTCCGAGACGCTGCCGAGGGGCAAGGCTCCAGTTGCAAGGCGCGAATCCAGCGATCCATTTGGTGCTCGACCCGACAGGGTTATTCTGACTCCATCCGTGTAGTTGAACTGCGAGAAACCGCTGTAAGGTGGATTCTGGGCCAACTGATTATCGATTCCTCCGCGATCGAGATAGTAGAATAATCCGTAGCCGCCGCGAATAGTCGATTTACCTTTCCCGTCGAGGTCGTACGCAAAACCGACACGCGGACCAAAATTGTTCGTGTCAGTGTCAGTGAGCGAATCGCCTCCGTCAGCAGCCGCGATCAATCGTCCGTTGGAGAGATCAAAGTTTGCTTGTCGGCCATACCTTTCGGTCGGATTCGTAAAGAATTCATAACGAAGGCCTAGATTGAGCGTGAGCCTCTTCGAAACCTTCCAGTCATCCTGAACAAAGATACCGTTTTCCCAATTTCGCGTTCCGACGGTCCCAAACGGCGGGCCGATTTGATAGTTACATACAAATCCGATCAACAAGTCGGCCTGCTCGAAACCGGTCGAAGCGGCTCCCCCGCACTGCGAAGGGTCTCCGTTGCCGATCAGGAAAAAGTAGCCTTTGCCACGGTTTGGCCTGTAGAGGGCCACGTCACGGCGAAGGATCGTTCCGCCGATCTTAACGGTGTGATCACCCTTCGTGAAACTGACGCTATCAACGAGTTGCAGCGTATCTTGAGGGACTAAATACGGGCCGAAGTCCCCTGTGTATTCGAGCTGTCCATTGTACCCGCCGATCAGGGCACCGCCACCAAGGCTAGAATCACGGTTCGCGTTCGGTATGCCGAGGTCGGCCGAGATCGATCGATCAAAGAAGGGAGGCGTGTAGCCATAGTTGATGCGGTTTGCCTGCAAACGAAGCTCGTTTACAACTGAGCCGCCGAGGACCGAGTTTAGCCCCACAACGATTCCCTTAGTTCGGGTCGGGTTGGTCCCGGAGCCGAAGCCGGCCGGCAATGCCGGCAGTCGCGACGTTGTCGTCTGATCGAATTTACCCCAACTTACGCGAGTAAACATCTGATGGTTATCATTCAGGCTAACGTCACCGCGAATATCGAAGGTGTTTGTGTTGGTTGTCTCGTTTCGCGTGGAAACGTAGTTGCTTTGCGTGCCCGTCAGGTTCGGAAGGGGAAAGGCCCTCAGGTATGCAAGGCCTACTGTATTCATTCGGCCGCCCGGAAGTTGATCGACGCGGTTAAACGCCACTCCGTTCCCGCCTGTGCAAAGTATGCCGTTGGTAGTCGTACCTGTTACACAAATGTTCAACCCGGTTAGCGGATCGCGTAGCTGTGTCGTGAGAGCTGAAAAATCTCCGTTTCGGAAAGCCGCGGTCGGGACGGCCGCAAAATCCTGGCTGACTGGTAAGAATTGCCTCAAGCCTTCATAGTCACCGAAGAAGAAGGCCCGGTCCTTCCAGATCGGCCCTCCGAATGAGCCTCCGAATTGGCCGCGGCGAAACTCTCGTTTTGTTGCCTCAAACGTCGGCCTCGCATCCAGCTCGTCATTCCTCAAAAACAGGAAGGCACTTCCGTAAAATTGATTGCGGCCGGACTTTACGACCGAATTGATTATGCCGCCACCACCGCGGCCGAACTCCGCTGACGCGACGCTTGTTTGCACACGAAACTCCTGAACCGCCTCGGCGGATGGAAAAACGTTGATCGTGTTTACGAGAGATTCGTTATTGTCTACTCCGTCAAGAAGGAAGTTGTTCGCTTGCGTTCGTTGACCGTTAATGGAAAGCGCGGCGCCGCCGGTATTTCTGGCCCGATACGTTTCGGCGTTACCACTGACCCCGGTTGCAAATCCACCGGGAATTCCCTGTGTCACTCCGGGCGTCAGTCTGGCAAGTTCGAGCACATTTCTACCATTAAGAGGGAGCTCGACTGCCTCACGGCCCTGGATCACCTCGCCTATGGCAGAAGTACCGGTCTCGACCTGCGGCACGTCATAAGTTACCGTGACGGTCTCAGAGACGGCTCCCGTCTCCAAGGCAAAATCGAGGGTCGCATTTTGAGCAACCTCGAGGGTTATTTCTTGCTTAGTCGTCTTAAAGTTGCTTTGCGTAACCTCGACCTGATATTTTCCCGGCTGAACTGACAATATTGAATAATTACCGTCGGAGCCGCTAACGGCGGTAACCTCACGGCCGGTTGCACCGCTAACTAGTTTTATGGTCGCACCCGCCAGAACTGCTCCTGCCGAATCGGTGACCGTTCCCTGAACTCGTGCGGTCTCGGTCTGTCCGCTCACGCCTAACGCAAGGCTAGCCACCAAAACCAGTGATACTAAAATGGTTATCGAAATTTTTCTATTCATATACTGACACCTCGTTTACGCAGTATCCTTCGCCGATCTGATCTTGGCGGATCGAGCTAACTGGCGCCCGCGCTGATTTATTTTCAACTGACTATGTTTGTTGTGGAAACAAACAAAGTTTTAATATATCTGTAATAATTTGTCAAGCGAAAATTAATCTTGTCAGCCGTGCTAGTTAGCAGAGCCAAATTTTCTTGCCAAAACCAAACTTATCGATCCAAGTACTGTCGGCTGATCGCCCAATGTTGACGCGATGATCGAAGTATTGCTGAGCTCCTGCCGGATGCTACGCTGTCCCAGTATTTGGATATCTTCTTTTATAAGATCCCACGCTTTTACAATGCTTCCGCTAACGATCACAGCTTGCGGACTAAATCCGATTATAAGATTTGAGATACCGATGCCCAGGCTCTTGGCCGCTGACTTTAGAACTCTCAGTGCGTTGTCTTCACCATTTTTGGCGAGCCCGATGAGATGCTCGATATCTATCGATCCGTTCGCAGAATTACCGCTGCTAGACCGATACTGTGCGAGGATCGCTTTTTCAGATGCGTGGGCCTCCCAGCAGTCGCGTCGGCCGCAGGAACATTCGACTGGCGCATTTTCGGCCAAAAACATGTGCCCAAATTCGCCGGCCGCTCCATTTTCGCCCCTGTACACTTGCCCGTCGATAATGATGCCGGTACCTACTCCTTCGGCAACCAAAACGGTGATGAAATTTCGTGTCTTTCGAACTTCTTCTTGGCCGAACCATAATTCGGCCAGAGCCACTGCGTTAGCGTCATTATCAATGATTACGTCGAGCCCGGTAGCCTCAGTGAGGCGCTTACCGATGTCCCAGTCGGCAAGCTGGAAATATGGAATGTAAAGGATCCCACCACTGGACGGGTCCGCAATTCCAGGAATGCTGATCCCAATCTCGAGCTTGGCAGACGGGTACGCATCTATCAGCGTAGTCACTTTCGCCGTGATCTGTTTATTCATGTATACGATATCCGAAGAGGTGGGGAACTTTTCGGATCGCAACAAGTTACCAGCTAGGTCGGCCGCTACAACAAATGTTTCCCGTGGGGTCACGTCAACACCGATCGCAACTGGAATGCCGGTTTTTAGTCTTAGAAGAGTAGGTTTGCGTCCGCCCGTCGAGTCGCCCGTACCGGTCTCTTCGACGAGGTTTTCGACTAGCAGGTCGTCAACGATCGCAGAAACTGTTGAGCGCTGAAGCGATGTCTCACGAGCTATTTCTGCTCGAGAAATAGGAGATCGTGCCCTCACATAATTGAGAACTATTTGCTTGTTGATGTCTCGGATCGTATTGTGCCGGGCTATCTGATCTTCGATCCTGTGTAAGTAGATCTTCTTCATTCTCGACCTTCGACGACCTCGGCCTCTTTGTTGTGTTGAACAACAATCAAGACCTACTATATTGGATTTGGATAGATTTTCAAGTCTAGACGCACTAATTAACCCAGTTCTCAACGCGAGAGTGATAGTAATTGGTATTACCAACGGAAAAACGTGATCTTAGTTCACCGTTGCCGATTTTTCGCCGGCGGGCCGTTGTTCTTGACGGCGAATACTCGTTCAAACTAAGAATTTAGTTGCTCCACATCAAACCTAGAATCCACAAATTGAAAGGGCTGCAGATGACTTTTTCTCGCAGAGACTTTCATCAGGACAGAGGCGTCGCTCGCTTTGTTCAAGCCGTCGAGCAACAATTAGTACATAATCAGATGTAGCCTCGGCTTTGTTTTTGGCCTTGGGACTATCGTGGCTCGTGATTAGTTCGTATCGAAAGCTTTTTCACCGAATGCCAATCCATTTTTGCGATTCCGCGGCCGCGTCGGTCGGGACTACTTCCGATGCAGAACGTCGAAAATATCTGCGTCGGTCCACCTTCACTCGAGATAGATTCTCACAATACTGCGGCCATACCTTGCTTTCGTCTAAGGAAAATTCGCCTAGCGATCTCGCGGCATCCAGAGTACAATTTCGGGACTATTCATCAGAATGCGTAAAGGGCGAGCGAACGAGAGATGAACGATCGGCCTACAACTCGGGTCAAAAAGTCGTCGTGGGAGTTCAGTGAGGGGGCATTCAAAGCGTTCCTGACCTGGCTCGACGATGGGACCGAGTCCGACGGGCGGTCGTATCTCGCGATTCAGCAACGACTTACTGCGTACTTTGACAGGAAGGGCTGTCAAACGCCTGTGAATCTTGCGGACGAAACTTTGAACCGCGTGGGCCGGCGACTCGAAGAAGAAGGCGAGATCATTACGGAAGCTCCCGCGAAGTACTGCTACACGGTCGCTCGATTCGTTTTCCTTGAGTACATTCGTGATAACGCACGGCGGGGCGAAGTTCCGCTGGATGATGTTCTTGAGCGACGGATCAGTGATCGAACAGGTGTCAGCAACTCCGACGAGGAGCAGGAACTAAAGGAGCGGACATTTAAGTGTTTGGAGAGTTGCTCGGAGAACCTCGTTCCAGCGAATCGCTCGTTGATTCTCAGATATTACTTCGGCGTCGAGCGGACAAAGATAGAAAATAGAAGGCAAATGGCTGGTGAACTGGGCATTACGGCAAACGCGCTTAGCATTAGGGCGTGCCGCATCCGTGAGAAGCTCGAGGTATGTGTGACAAAATGCGTTGACGGAAAATGAAATGTTTTTTGCCGTCTGTCTTATAAAGTTGAACACCGATGTGTTCGACCGAACTTATGAGCGAACTGACCGATCGACAACTCTCCGCTTACCTTCTCGGATCGCTGCCGGCGGCGGATGCCGAACGTATCGATGAGTTGTCGGTCACGGATGAAGCGTTCGCAGAGAGATTGCGAGCGGTCGAGTATGATCTGGTCGATGCTTACGATCAGGGCGAATTGCTCGGTGCAGATCTGAAAAATTTCGAGGGCTATTACTTGAACTCACCGATCCGCCGAAACCGTGCAAATTTTGCCGCGGCATTTCACACTTTTGCTTCGGTAAATGCTGATGCCGCGACGGAATCGACGTCCGCACTGGTTAGTGAGAAAGGGCTTTTAAGCCGCATTTTTGAGTGGCCCACCTTGCGGCTGGCGTTCGCCGCGGGCCTAGTCCTCATGACAGCTTTAGGCGGCTGGCTCTTTATCGAGAACGCCCGGCTACGGGGTGAGCTCGATACCGCGTCGGCTCGTGCGGAAGACATGGAACGTCAAGCGGAGGTACGAAGGGCGCAAGATCCGCCCGGGACGGTTAAGTTATCTGATGAATCGGTCGAACTTGCCCGGCTTCGCGCTGAACGCGAGGAACTAGAGCGAAAGCTTGCCCGAGCCCAAGCTCGTCCTGGTATACGACCACCTGCAAGGCCGGCAGATATCCCTCGGAGGCAGGCCCAGTCGTCGATACCTCGAATCCTTTCATTTGTTTTGACGCCACCTCTGAGGTCGAGCGGCCAACTGCCACAAATATCGCTGCCTGAAGATACAGACCGAGCGGTCATCCGACTTGAGTTGGAGTCCAACGAGCTGCATTCCTACGCCGTCGAGCTAAGGGAGCCCGCGACAGATCGCGTTATTTGGAACACCCGAAAGGTGACAGCGGTGCGTTCCGGCGACCAGAGCTCTATCACCGCGAATATACCTGCTCGATTGTTGAGAAGACAGATCTATACATTGTCGGTCACGCGGTCATCTTCGGCCGGAGAGCGGGAGATAGTTGGTGACTATACCTTCCGTGTTGTGCGATAATTTGCCCCGTAACTGCCGAAAAAGCTAACTGGAGTGGGGCCGCACTATGTTCTCAAACGCACTGCACTTGTTCATCGATGGAACTCGTGTCGTAAAGGCCCGCATCATCCTCACACTTCTGGTGCTCGTTCTGAACCCGACGACGGTCTCTTTTCAGACCACGTCATCGACTCCGTCTATCGAACTCAAATCGGGTAGCTTGATCGAGAAGGAAATTTCCGACGGTCAGAACCACGTCTATCGGTTCGACCTCGCTTCGGGACAGTACGCGTCGCTTTCCGTCCTGCAGCGGCGGATCGACATCTCGATAAGGATTCTCGACGCCGAGGGCAAACTTCTCGCCGAACCGGATGCTTCAAAGGCAGAAGATCACGAAAAACTTATCAGCATCGTGGCCGAGCAGTCCGGAAGCTTCACTCTAACGGTCAGAGCAGAATCTCCCGGCAAGCAAACGGGCACTTACCGCGTAAAGGTTGGTAGTTTTAAGGCACCGACGGAGAAAGAACAAGATCTGGCGCAAGCGTTTCACTTGAGTTCGGATGGGCGAAAACTTACCGAGGGAGCAAAATATGACGAGGCTTTGGCAAAGCAGCAGCTCGCCCTCGGGCTTCTTGTCAAAGCAGCCGGCGAGAATGACGTTAGGGTGGCCGATATTCTTAATGAGATCGGACTTATTTACGACGGCAAAAGCGATCTGAAGAACGCACGGGAGCATTACCTCAAGGCATTAGCACTATACGAGCGGACGCTAGGGCCTGATAACTACTATGTCGCCGCCGTTCTTAATAACCTTGGACCGGCTTATCGTGCGGCGGGTGACTTCGACAAGGCGGCTGAAAGCTATACCCGGGCACTGGCGATCGACGAGAAAGTATTCGGGCCGGAAGATCTATCGGTGGCTGCAGTTCTTAACAATCTTGCGTTCCTTTTTTACGCTAAAGGCGAGTATGTTCGCGCAGAGCAGCCGTATCTTCGGGCTCTCGCGATCAGGCGAAAATGGCAAGGAAGCGACAATATGGACGTCGCTACACTGCTCAATAATCTCGCCCTGCTCTTCCGGGTCAGGGGTGACTACGCCAACTCCATCGCCTATTTCGATCAGGCGCTTGCCATTGCCGAGAAGAAGCTCGGGCCTGACCATCCGTCGATCGCGATAATGCTCTCAAACATCGCGTCGGTAAGCGGTGAGGTCGGGGATTTTGCAAAGGGCCAGGAGCTTTTTAAGCGGGCGATCGGCATCAACGAGAAGAGACTCGGCCCAGACCATCCAAACGTTGCGATCAATCTTAATAACCTAGCACTTCTCTATGACGAGTCCGGAGAATCCGAGAAGGCCGAACCACTTTTCCTGAGAGCACTTCAAATTCGCGAAAAGTCCTTCGAATCGGGTCACGCGATAGTCGGAGCAACGCTCGGAAATCTCGGCCTCCATTACCTCAACAAAAATGATTACGAAAAGGCGGAACCGCTATTCGTAAGAGCTTTGGAGATCTCTGAGGCAAAGCTCGGCAATGAACATCCCACATTCGCCCACATGTTGAACAATTTGGGGCTGCTTCACCTTCGAAAGGGCGAGTACGCTGACGCAGAACCATTATTGCTTCGCTCGCTGGCAATATTTCAAAAGGCGAACGGTCCTGAGCATCCGTTCTGCGCACGAGTTCTAGGGAATCTCGCAGACCTGTACGCTGCGAAAGGCGATTGGAAGAACGCACTAGACCTGCAGGAAAGATATCTGGCAGTGAGAGAACGAAACTTGGACCTGAATCTTTTCATCGGTTCGGAGCGCCAAAAACTTGCCTACATGGAGACCCTTTCGCGCGATCTGGATTCTGCGGTTTCACTACAGACACAACTTGGCCAGTCGTCGGATCAATTGAAGAAGATGGCTCTCGCACTGATCCTAAGCCGAAAGGGACGAACTCTGGATGCGATGGCGGCGAGCATCTCCGCGCTTCGGGCACGCTCCCACCCCGAGGATAAGGACCTGATGGACCGGCTCGCAGATGCCCGTACTCGGTTCGCGACCCTAACGCTGAGAGGGGTAGGAAACGATAAGCCGGAACTTTACCGGCAGAAACTAAAAGAGCTTGAGGAGCAGCGTGAAAAGCTTGAAGATGATCTGAGCCGGCGAAGCGCTGAGTTTCGCGTACAGGCTCAACCATTGAGGCTTGAATCAGTCCGAATGGGCCTCCCCGAACACGGCGCTCTTATCGAGTTTACGGTTTATAGGCCGGTCAAGCCAGGCTCATCGGCGAGCGATCCTTCATTAGATCAAGCGCGCTACGCCGCGTATGTGATGCGACGTGATGGACGCACCGAATGGGCGGACCTCGGTGATTCGAGAACGATCGATGCTTCAATATCCGCCTTGCGTCTCGCTCTACGCGATCCCAAGAATAAGGACGTAGATAAACTCGCTCGGATACTGGACGAGAGAGTCATGAAGCCTTTGCGATCCTATATTGGAGATGCAAAACATCTCCTTATCTCGCCAGACGGAGCACTGAACCTGATTCCCTTCGAGGCATTCGTCGATGAGCAAAACGAATACTTGATCGAGCGGTTTTCGATCACCTACCTGACCAGTGGAAGGGACCTTTTGCGCATGGGCGTTGGGAGAGAGAGCAAAAGCCCGCCGCTCCTTGTTGCCGATCCGGTGTTTGGCCAACCGGAAATAGACACGACCGATCAGGCCCCAGAACAAAGGAAGGCGCGGTCGGCATCAAAACGGCGTCAGAGTGTCACCTCGACCCGCAACCTTTCAGATACCTACTTTGCACCATTGGCTGGTACAGCCATCGAGGCGCGGTCAATTAAGGGTATCTTTCCGGAGGCGAGGTCGGTGACCGGCTCCGATGCGACGGAGTCGTCCCTAAAGGCCGTAGCAGGGCCCAAGCTCCTTCATATCGCGACGCACGGGTTCTTTCTGAAAGGGGACCAGCCGAAGAGCCGAATGCGATCGGGTCCCTTCAGCGAGAGTCGTGGAAATCCCCTTCTTCGTTCGGGCCTCGCTCTGGCCGGAGCAAACCGACACGGCAGCGGCCCTGACGACGGCGTATTGACCGCGCTCGAGGCATCAGGCCTCGATCTTTGGGGCACGAAGCTGGTCGTTCTATCTGCGTGCGATACCGGAGTGGGTGAAGTGCGGACCGGCGAAGGAGTCTACGGCCTGCGTCGCTCGTTCGTGCTAGCGGGAACAGAATCGCTCGTAATGAGTATGTGGCCGGTCAGCGACAGTTTCACTCGGGAGTTGATGACCGGCTACTACAAGAATCTAAAACACGGCCTTGGCCGCGGCGAATCTTTGCGGAAGATCCAGCTCGAAATGCTCAGACGACCGGATCGGCGCCATCCTTTTTACTGGGCAAGCTTTATACAAGCCGGCGAGTGGGCGAACCTGGACGGCCAGCGCTAGTCTCAAAATACTGTTTCAAATTGTGACCTCCGGGCGTCCGAGTTATTCGGACGCTTTTCTTCTGCGCGATCCATTCCAATAAAAAGATGAAAGACTTTTTCCCAAACGCCTTATCGATATAGAAGAGCAGATCTTCCGCACCGGAGGCCTTCGGCACGGTTTAGAGAAAAAGGAGATATATGAAAAAACAGATCGCGATCGTAATCACTCTTGCATGTTTCGTGGTGTTTGGAGCCGAATTGGCGTCGGCGCAGTTTCCGATAAAACTTCCTAAGATAAGAGCAGAAAAGCCGAAACCGGAACAAGCGAAGACGGCACAGCCAAATACAGAAGCTCCGTCAGCCTATGAACCTGCTTCGGCTTCGTCCGAACCGACAAACTCGCGGTATTCCGCCACCGTTAGAAAAAGCCAGTACGATTTCGTTCGTCCAACAGCAAAGCCATTGCTCGTCCTTGATTCTGTTTATGTTCAAGCGGTAACGCACAACGCCTACTGGAAGACGCCGAACGTGAAGCAGTCGAGTTGGGTTCCGCGGGTTCGATTCTCAATATTCTACGACTGGAAGGAAAGTCTTAACTACACGGCTGAATACTTCAATCCCGATGGTTCGCTTTGGTACAGCGAGCCACTGGAAGGCGACAATCGTTCAGCCGACCTTACCGTGCCATTCACCAGTAACCGCGATACGAACTACAGGATCAAATTGCGCGATACGAAATCGAGCATCGGCACGGGCATTTATGGTGTCAAGATAACGAATTCCGCGACCGGCGACGTCGCTTTTCAGGGCAAGTTCAAGGTCGGAAAGTATCCGATCCAGTACAGCCGCGAAACGAGGAACGAATATTTCGTCGATCACGACTGGTTGATGCCGATCGGTACCGTCGGTTTTCATTTCGCTAATTTCACCGGCAGCGACATAGGTACCAATTTTCCCGTCGAGGTCAGTATGTGGTTCAAGAAATCGCTCGGCGATACTGACCATGGGCTTGAGGGACGGCTTTTCTACAAAGGCCAGCAGATCGCGACAACCAAACCGAATGCGCGAGAAGATCGCGCGACCGAAGCGGCGGCTCTCTCGGCCGACACGCATCACTGGCGGCGATGGGATTTTCAATGGAGTGACCGGGCTGACAAAGAGGTCAACGTCGACAACGGCGGCGAATATCACCGCGACAATATGCCGAAGAGCTTCTTTATCGACAGGAATCCGGGCGAGTATACCGTCAAGGTTTATCACCTCGGCGTTCAGGTCCGAGAAGCAAAGTTCACCGTCGGTACGGACGGCCGAGTCGTCGACGGTGAGTTTCAAAAACACGGGTACCTTACCTATCACAAAGTAATAATTCCGGTGACGATCATAGGCGCGGCTGAGAAATGGAACGCCGCGGCATGGAAAACCGATGCGTTTTACGGCAATCCGCTAAAGGGATTCCCTGCGAACTAGGGTGGATCAGGAGTGTTTGAAATTGCGATAGAAGGAGAAGGATCATGAATCGGACACAGTTTCTTTTCTGCACGATACTCATCGGTTTGGTGTTTGCGGTCGAAACGGCCGAGGCTCAGACCTCACCATTTACGGAAGCGGATGGCGAGGTCAAAACCAACCCGAACGCTCCCGCCGGCTACGACGCCAACCTGCAACCGAACGACCTGGCGATCGGTGTTGACGGACTTTATCGAGCAAGGGCGGTACGAATAGTTTCAAAATCCGGCAGCCGGTACAAGGCCGTGACCATAGACCACCCGAACCATACGTACTGGTACAGTTCCAACTCCGTCTATCCCTACTTTGATCAAGACGCATTCACCGCCATCAAGTTTGGAAATTCCAAGTATCTTGCCGCGTACCTTGAGTGCTATGCAAAGAAAAACAATGTGGATGTAGATCGAATTAAGGGCGGCGTCTTACTTCCACGCTACGGTAATGCCAAGGATATGAAGGCAGATCTGCTCAGCGAACAGGCCAACCTCGCGGAGATCGAAACTCAACTGAAGGCGAAGCTCCAGAACCGGCCGAATACATTCTCTAACATAGATAGTAATCCGGGCTTGTGGTACGAGATCGTCACAAACCGCGCGCAGTACCTTCAGTGCGCCGTTAGCGAAAAGACCGCAAATGCTGCGACTGAAAGTGCTTGGCTCAAGGCTCGTCTCGAGATCATAGGCAAACTGCAAACCGAAGTCGACGGCTATGACGCCGGACGGAACTACTTCGTCAAAGGCGACAGCGTCTATCTCCTATACGCCGTTTCGAGGCGAGAAAGGGCCGAGTGGCTGAAGAAGTCAGAAGCGGAGGAGTTCCAGCCCAACCTGGACCCCGTTCTGGATGCACTTGCAAGATCGGCCATCAAGAAACTGCCGATGTACATACCGGAAATTTCCTACTTTAGGTTTCGGGATGCGGCTGCCGAAAAGCTCTTAATGAACAACTTAAGATCACCGGCGACGGTTAAGGTCTATCGCATCGGCGTCTCTGGCAGTTGGGACATCCAGAAGGATAGTTACGGCCTCCTGCCGTCGTATCGCTACAAGTACGCGAATGTCTATTACCGAGACTCGAGCGACGACCATCCGTTTTGCCGGGTGATGAGTGCGCGGATCAAACAGGATTACGCTGGCGGTGGAAGGTACAACCTCCAAATGTACCGGTCTAGCACCGACTTTTCGTTGGCCGGCTGCCCGGCGGGACAATAGTTAATAGGGACCAATATGATGATAAACAAACATGCAATTATCGCTATTTTACTCGTGGCCACCGTGGGCCTTGGCTGTAGTTTCTTTCCAAAAAAGGGTGGAGCCTATCAGGGAACGCTCGACAACTTTTCTATCGACTTCCCGGATGGGTCGGCGGACGTCAAGGTTGATTCCGCATCAGCCAACTGGGCGTCGTCACGACGGACTTACTCGAAGAATTTCGATGGTCGAAGCGAGAACTACCGAACTTACGAAGTGCAGGCGTGGCAGATGGACCCTTCCCGAACCGATGAGAAAGATCTTCGGACGATCCTTGAGATCGGTTTGAACGGATGGGGAGACGAGCCTGGAACGGTTATCAGAGATGTCACCGTTAATGGCAGAAAGGGTATAGATAGTGTCCGAACGATGGAACTTGGCCCGGTGAAAATGACGTTTCGCCACGTTGTCTTCTGGTCCGAGAAAACCAAAACGCTCTTCATCGTGGGGGTTACCGCAACGAAAAAAGAAAATGTTGTAACCGCGGAAGCAGACGCCTTTGTAAATTCATTCGACTTTGGCGGCTGAACCCTGTTCCCGGAACGGAGACTAAAACGACTAGCGAATGATTTCCCGCTCTACTTTGAATTGGAGGAAAGAATAATGTTTAAGAAATGCAATTTGATGGTTGTTCAACGTATGCCTAGCGCAAACCCTAGATGGGTACAAGTCGAGCTTACCGAGGTACAGACGGGCAGTACTGGAAAGGGATCCGCAATGTACGAATGGATATTCGCTTTCGGCCAAGGCTATCAATTTAGCGGGATCTGGACTCTTGGAGTAAACAGCCAGACCAGTAGGGGCGACGAGGCTTATACGATAGGGCTTGGCAATCACACTGACAAGTTCTGGCGATATTCAGCCAATCGACGAGAGTTAGAGTTTGTTCAACGAGAAAACTTGACTGGCGGACCGTCCTACGGCTCTACAACGAAGAATGTGAGAATTGCCGCGATTCTGCAGAATGCGGTTCTTTCCAGAATCGGAATAGCCCCGGCTGGAACTGCAACCTCGGCTGCATGCCGTGTGTTCGTGGGTTCGAATATTTTGCGGGCCGGGCAGCCGGCATCTTGGGAGCCCGCGTACACTACGCTGAACAAGCGCTAACGACAGTTCAAGCGGAAAAACTCGGTAGGCTGGAACTCGTTGAACACGATGGACGAGTTGCAGCTTACTGGGAATGCGACGGACGCAGATCCCGCAGCTTCTGATTTGCCGCGCAAGCGATCAAGGTCCAATGCGGATGGAGTGATGTGGAAAAGTTTTCCAGTTCTCACCTCTCCCAGAAGAAAGCACAAGCTCGTAGATCGTTGATCGCAGTGCTACGGAAATGAGACGGTGAGGAGAAGATCCCCGATGGTCAGGATCACGCACAGCAACACGCACATGGGCTCAGACGACCGCATTCATGCCGCCGTGCTCGGAACACCCGAGAATGAATATGAGACAACGTTCGATTCGTATCTCACGCCGAGTTACGGAACGAACACGAATTACAGGCTAAAGATCCTGCTTCGCGTTCACCTCAAGCCGGATCTGCCGCACTGGACGGTCGACACGGTGGCCAGGCAACTGGCGTGGATCCAGGCGAAAATGGGCCTCGACCCAAGCCGTTCGCACAACCAGCGATACGACAACGACAAGAGACGCTTCGCGACGATGAGCTGGAAACATGACGAATGGCAGATATACGTCGGGCGGTTCACGCAGCAGGCGTTGGCATGGAATCGGAAATTCTGGCTGATCCCTCCTCCCTCGTTTACGCTTTTCGATTATGACGTCCGCGGAAATAGGCTGCGTCCAAACGTTGAATGTGAATTTCAGCCTTCGGTCGTGTCCGCGAGCGATAGCCCGCATACGACTGTCGAGGTCATTAACCTGCACGTTTTTAACGCATACTTCCGATCGGATTCGCGAATGATGGCGTCTGCCGATGTACTCAAGGAGCCAATGTCCGCCTTTGACCCGGCCGGTGTCGCCCGTGAACTCGGCAGCTACAGTGCGGTGGCTCATGAAGTTGGACATATGCTCGGCCTTCCGCATATCGGCGTATCACGAGAGCTGCCGCACTGCCAGCTTTCGATAATGCTCGACGAGCAGTTTGAGCAGGACGTTATCCCGGCCATGTGGAAAGGAGGCTCGAACGGCAAAGGCTGCTATGGACACTGGGGAGCCGAGGGAGATGCCGAGAATGTAATGGGAATCGGCGACCAATTTGCCTCAGAAAATGCCCAGCCGTGGCTCACGCGTCTGCCTGCTCATCTAAAGTCAGGCGTAAGAATGAGCGAGTGGAGGGTATCGTTAACCATGCTCCCGCCTCAGCCCGTTTTAACGTCAAAATAGTCCACATCCTAACCCCTTCAAAACCTCCCGGATCAACGGTAGAGAGACCGAATTTACCCTAAACTCGGCTTCGGGAACGTGATCAGTATAAATTTTTGGCGCTCACATGAAAGATATTCCACGAAATCGCTTATACGTGTGAGGGCCGAAGTTTCATTGCTAAGGCTGGACCATATGGCAACTACCCAGGACCAACGAACGCTACAGCTGACCACGCCGCTTGGTAAGGACTATCTCCTTATCAACCGGCTCAGGTGTACGGAAGGGCTGAACGAACTATTCCGCATAGAACTGGATATGTTGCACGAAGAGATCCCGGACAGCACGACACTGACTGTCATTGAGCCGGAAGCTCTTCTCGGCAAACCGATGGTGGTCGTCGCCATTCAAGATCCGATGGGCGGGGAGTCCATAGAACGCTACTTTCACGGCATCTGCGTGAATTTCACTCAGGGAGTTCGACATGGTTGGTTCACCGGGTTTCGCGCGACGCTTGTACCGCGCATTTGGCTGCTCACGCAGGTTTCGCAGAGCCGGATATTTCAGAATACGTCGGTGCCCGACATTCTCCGGAAAGTGTTTGAAGGCTTCGATTACGATATGGAGATCCAGGGCACGTTCGAACCTCGGAACTACTGCGTTCAGTATCGCGAAAGCGACTGGGATTTTGC
>JANNNS010000302.1:0-5552 GCA_031398645.1 Acidobacteriota bacterium | reverse complement strand
GGTTCCGCTAAGTGACAGCACCACCAGACCAATCACGGCGGCCGCCACCTTGCGAGTAAGCCGCAGATCGTCGGCGAGGTAGACCTTGCCCATTCCGCCTTCGCCCAGCAAACGTTCGATCCGGTAATGCCCGAGTGTCGTCCCTATCAGCTCTATCGAGACCTCGTCTGCGAACATATCTGCAACGATCGCATCCGCTGAGCCGTCAATAAAACTGTCGGAAATATCGTCAAATGAGAGCAAAGACTCGACTTCAAGACGCAGGTCGACATCGTCACGGCACTTCGCTCTGATGAACGCGCTTCTGTCCGCTGGAGCATTTTCCGCCGCTCCTTGATAGATATCTTCGATTTGTCTTAGCCTCGTGGCGTTCATAAAAAGGAGAAGTAGCAACTATTCCGCGTCGTCCCGCTTGAACGGCCGTTAAGGGTTGCGTCTAATAAAGCAAACGCAATTGGGAACGGAAAACGAACATCGAAAGAAAAAAATCTTTCTTCAAGCACCTGCCGCCAGGTCGCGCAGCAACCAATTCCTGGCAAAGCGCCAATCGCGCTTTACCGTTTCGGACGATACTTTCAGCACCTCTGCTATCTCTTCGTTCGTAAACCCGCCGAAGAATCGAAGCTCCACAACCCGGCATTTTCGTTCATCAAGTGACTCAAGGGTTTTCAGAGCTTCATCCATCGACAAAAGTTGGTCGGCCCGATCCAAGGAGACCGCTGTATTATCCGAAAGTTCTATCCTTTCCCGACCGCCGCCACGCTTCTCGCTTTGCTTCGATCGGGCATAATCGACAAGAATGTGCCGCATTGCCTTGGCCGCGACGCCAAAAAAATGAGCCCGGTTCTGAAAGTCCTGATCGCCTTTCGCTATTTTCAAATATGCCTCGTGGATAAGTTCCGTCGTTTGGAACGTGTGATTCGCCGGCTGCCGACGCATATACCCATGGGCCATCCGGCGCAGTTCGTCGTATACCAAAGGTATGAGCTGCTCGAAAGCGCGGCTGTCCCCGTTGCTCCAATCCGCAAGCAACTGGGTGATCTCGTGCGATTCAGCTTCGAGCATAGGTTTGCAGATGAAATCTGATGCGATTATAGACCTAAATCTCCAAATGCGTCACCTTATTTCGACCTCGATTTGTGGTCCTGAGATTCAGGCCCCGTCGCTGTGAGAATGCAAATCGCCTTTCAAGGATTGAATCTAATTCCGGCAAAGCGTTCCGGCGTCAACGAACGAATATTCCGCGAGTTTATGCTGCACCCGCAGCAAAAGAAAGGCCCGCGATCACGGGCCTTTTTGTTCGGAGGAACGACTTCTGAGATGGACTGTATTGGGACGGCAGTCGATCTGCCGTCTATTGGCGGGGTTCCAGGACGATCTCTCGCGCCAGCCGGGTTCCCATTACTTCGCGGACTTCGAGCCGCTCGCGGTAACCCTGTCTTTGTTTCTCGTCGTTGCCGACCACGGTTTGAAGAACACTGTCGGCTTTGGCTTCGTTGGCTTCCAGCGTCGCCATGTCTTTGTATTCGGTCATCAGCAGAATATTCCAGTCTGTCGAACCATGAGCTTCGGTGGTAAGGACCTTATAGGAAACGATCAGCCGGTCTTTTTTCATGACTTCCTGATTGCGCTTCCAGTCAGTGGCGATGTAATTCAGATAGGCCGTGTCCATTCCCGGTTTCATCCTGATAAAGCTGACCTGCCAAACCGTGCCGTTGCGATACGGGCGGCTGACCTGTGCGGACACGACGATGCTGAGAGCAAGAACGAGAATGACGAAGAGGCCAGCTACCATGCGATTGAGTTTCATAATTTTTCTCCTTTTGTTTTTCGTTGATTCCGGAAGTTACTGAGCGGATATTCGGGTGTTTCCAGCGAGGACCAACTGCCAGCGTCCTTTGATCTTGACGAAGTTCAGGGTGACGATGAACGTCCCGTCGTTGAACTTGCCGCCGTCCGCGAGCTTGGTCGTGATGCGCGAGACGGCCGCCGCTGTGTCGCCGAACATATTGATCTTCAATACTTCGGTGCTGATCGACTCGTATTTCAGATCGCCCGACCTGAAAGCGCCGAGCCGTTCCGATTTGGTCATGATTGACCCGGTGTCCCCAACAAATGTGTAGTCGTCAGCGTAGATGCGGTCCAGAGCGGCCAGATCATTGTTTTTCAGCGCCGTGGTAAGGTCGCTGATCGCCTGCCGTACCGCCTGTTCACCGCCGCCCTTTTTATCGGCCTCTTTTCCGTTCATTTGACACAAAATTAAAGCGGGGAGAGCGAGCATCATTGCGATCGTTAACAAGGTTCGTTTCATCATTATTCTCCTTTTCTGAATGCTGAATATGAGTCTATTTCGAGTCTCAAACTGGGTGTTTCACCTAACAAAACGAGAACCGAACGATGAAGGTGTCACCCGCGGGAAAATTTTTCGAAATAAGAGCGGCGCTCATTTGAGGTCCGTGAAGTCCCGCTTATCGGCATTTCGGCAGCGTGGCTTGAAGGAATTTTAAAGAAGGGCGATCAGGAACAGGATCAAGGTACCTGAAATTCCGGCACAAACGACCGTTTGTGCCGGACAAAACGAAGCCGGCTAATCGGGTCGAAATGTGCCGGCAAAACTCAAGGCAAATTCAAACTGCAAAAGCCGCCTACAAGGATGAGTTTTGTCCATGGAAGTATGAAGGGAAGCCGACAGAAGTTCATCGAAATCGTCGTTATAATCTCTCCAGTATTGTGGACATCGTTTCATAAAATTCTAGTCCGGCAGACCCGTCCTTTTAGACACGAAATTGTTTCAGATGATGGTCAATGTGTTTGTGAGCGATTAAGGCCCATTCTCTTGCGTTCATCTTCCCGAACATCGGATGGCTCAGGCAGTCGTGATCAAGCGAAATGCTTCCCAATGTGTTGATTGAATCAATAACGATCTGCCGGTCCGCGAGAAACTCCTCCGGCTTACGACCATTCTCCTGCTGATTGAACTCCGGCGAGGTCTTCACTTCCTTCGGCATCGGTAAGACATACAGAATCAGAGGCTTAATGAAAGTTCGCGATACAAAATTGCTCCTGTCGGGGAGGATCGCCTTGAAAGGCAGATCCGCCGCCTGGACTAAGTGCGACATCATTTGATCGATGGTCATTTTGCCCCAAAGCGGCTTTTCGTCTCCCGTTAGCGTATTGAGGCGGTTAAGAATGTGTGTTCTGTCAGACTCGTTCCTAAGTGTCTTCATCGGATATTTCTCCCTTCGGCCAGCGTGTAAATATAATTTGCCATACTTTCGCACACCTCAACCTTATGGATTAACGATACGGCCAGAGGCGATCTCCAGATCGCTGATCCGGGTTCTGAGGTCCTTTATCTCGCGACGAAGTTCAAATTGGGAGGTCACCTGTCGACTGAGCGCCCGAAGCGCCGCTAGTTGCCCGGCACTGAGATCTCGGGGAACGGTATCGATCACGCACAGCGCTCCCAGGTTATATCCTTCATCTGAAACTAACGGCGATCCGGCGTAAAAGCGAAAATGCGGATCCGAGGTTACAAACGGGTTATCTACGAATCGATCGTCCTTCGTCGCATCGGGAACGACTAGCGGGCCGTCCTGCAATATCGCGTGGGCACAGAACGCAACATCTCGGGATGTTTCCGATTCCGATATCTCAACTCGCGACTTGAACCACTGGCGGTCTCAATCGATCAAAGTTATCGCCGCCATCGGTGTCTTGCAGATATAGGTCGCGAGCCGCGTCAGGTCATCAAAGGCTTTCTCCGCCCCCGTATCGAGTATCTCGAATTCATACAGGGCCTTCAGTCGCTCGGCTTCGTTCTTAGGTAATGGGGCTTTCATATGTCATCTCCCGGCTATTTCATCAACTGCCATTCTGTACGCCTTATGAATTGGCCCATGCCACCGCGGCCGGACGTCTCGGCAAGCAGGAGGATCGCCGTCGCCGGTTGGTCGATCGACGCCGGCCCGTTGAGCAGCGCATTGCCGTCGTCGAGACAATACAGCATAGTATCGTCGTAATAGTCCCACCTACATTCACCGCATCGTTTCATAATCGTTAATTCAAGATCTGTCTATCCAGTCTTACCAGCGTTTGGAGGAGAACGTTGCCACCATTTGTGATGTCAGAGCCCTCAGTGAATTCCTTCGGACTATGACTAATGCCGGCTCGGCTTGGGATAAAAATCATGCCAATCGGGCATATATCGGCTATCTCCTGGGCGTCGTGCCCGGCTCCACTTGGAAGGGAGAAAGTCGTTAGCCCGAGTGCTTTCGCCGAGGCGTCGATCGCGGACTTAAACCTCTCGTCTGTAATGGCGGGTTCTGACGACGAAGTCTGCTTTATCTCGAATTTTGTGCCTGTTTCTGCCTCGATCATTTTTACCGACTCGCGAATCTTATCAACCACCTGCGCGATTTTTGTCGGATCGAGATCACGCACATCGAGGCTGGTGACAACCTGGCCGGGCACGACGTTGGTAGCCCCGGGAAATGCCTGAATTTTGCCGACAGTCGCAACCTGCCGACCGGTGATCGATCTCGCGGCACTATTTACAGCCTCGACGTATTTCGCTGCGGCCAATAGTGCGTCCTGACGCTGGTCCATTGGTGTCGTACCGGCGTGGTTTGCAAAACCGCTGATCGTGATCTCGAACCATCTCAGGCCAACGATGCCCTCGACAATGCCGATGTTAATTTTTTGCTGATCGAGACGGCCGCCCTGCTCGATATGAAGTTCAAGATAGCCCGCTAGATCGCCTTTTTTCATTAACGGTTTAGCAATTTTGTCCGGATCGCCGCCGATCGCTTTTATGCCTTCGCGAATCGTTTTTTTGCTGTTAGTCACAACATCGAGACGCTCCGGGGCAATGCCCGCGGTGAGAACGGTGCTGCCGACGGTTCCGCCTTCCTCATTCTGAAAAATAATTACCGCAAGTGGGTGCCGAAGTGTAATGCCCTTTTCCGCCAGTGTTCTTGCAACTTCAATGGCTGCCATCGAGCCGACCTGACCGTCGTAACGTCCGCCCATCGGCACGGAATCGATATGCGAGCCGATCATTATGGGTTTGAGTGAAGCATCGCTGCCAGAGCGTCGGCCGACAATGTTTCCAGCGACGTCGATCGAGACATCCAGCTTGGCTTCCCGCATCAGCCGCATCACGTATTCGCGAGCACGGAGGTCTTCGTCCGAATAAGCGACGCGGTTCGTCCCACCTTCCGGCGTCTTACCAAACTCGGCCAGATCGCGAAGACTCGCGTTCAAGCGATCGCCATTGATCAACAATTTTTCCTGGGCAAAGATCGCAGATGTGGACACACAAATCAGCCAAACAATACTCAAGAGTTTCATATTCATACTCTGCATTGAGGTTCCACCGTCGCGTAGCAACGATATGACTCTAGCCGTGGGTTTCAACCCACGGACGCGATGTAAAATTTTCCCGTCGCGTAGTGACGGCCGACATCCGGCTAACCACAATTTCGCAACCACTTATTCAATTGTCACTACGCAACAACGGCTTTTATCCTAACCTTCCGTGGGTTGAAACC
>JANNNS010000288.1:0-2855 GCA_031398645.1 Acidobacteriota bacterium | reverse complement strand
AGCTCGATCGCCGCGGCGCGTTGGGTCTGCCGGCGCGTGAGGGCGACATCCGGGCGTTCGGCCAGCCACCACCCGACGATCTGTCCGCCGATCGTTGGCGGGTGACGCGGGTCGGGCTCGCCCCGTACGCACAGGCCGAGTTTGCGCTGCTGCACGGGGATCTCCGCATCGTGCCCGGGCTGCGCATCGACCCCTACGTGCGTTCGATCGATCGTCGCCTGCCGCGATCGGGCATATCAACACCCTGGATCACCGTAGTTGTGTCAATTATAGAATTCTCGTTAAAGGTTGTTTCCGGTAGATTCACCAGCATCGACTCCAACGCCATCGCGTATTTGGTAGCCAACGCCGTAAGTATGTCGCCGTTTCCATGGATAAGAGCGACCTCGAGCGTGGTGGAAAAATCAATTATCAGGATGTCTTCGAAGGTGGTTTTGTGCTCCGTCTGCAGGAACGTTAACGCCGGGAATACAGTCACGAGCCTTGGAGACTTATGAAAATCCTTGATCGGCTTAAGCCCGGCCCCGCCATTCGCCCAGGCGAGAGCATTCGCTTGCACATTTTCAAAATACGCAACCAAATTATTCTTGGCTTGGCGTTCGTCAAAGACGTTAATTTCAGGCTGCCAGGGCATCGCTAATATTTAAATTCTGTCTCTCGCTTCAACGTAAAACTTTCCTTTTCGAAGTTCCCTGACCAGTGATCCCTGAATGGTTTTCATCAGATCGGTTTTCTGAGGATCTGAGAAACTAATAATTTCGCGTTTCGGCAGCCGATCGCTGCCGCGTTGGTGATAGATCCCTCGAGCCAATGTTGTGCCGATCGCGATCTCTTCTTTCGTCGTCCTGTAGTAGCTTCCCGGCGCATCGCCCGTTAAAGAGTCCCGGAGCTCTCCGGTCGCCTCAAGGATCTTCAGCCCTGAGCCATAACGCTTAATCTTCTGAGCCTTGTAGCGAGAGCTGAGGGCCGTCCATTTGCCGGAGCGGCCTTTGCTGCCTTCACTCGCAAATTGCTCTTTCTCGATCTCCCAGAACTTATCCCGTACATCCGGCCAGATCGGCGTCAGGTCGTTAAAAACGGCGTCAAGCCTAATGAACTCGCGGGAGAATTCCGGTTTACCATCAACCGATATTTGAATACGGCCGGACATGAACTACTCTTCAATTAGAACGGTTTGCTTAGCGTTCACGGTAGCAGTTGCCTGAACATTAAACGGTCCATGCTCTTGGTCTTTTTCACCAATCCGAAGCTGAACATTGCAAAATTCGTCGGTAGCGTAAGTTTCAATAATCTCCGCTTCGACGGTAACTCGATCACCCTTTTTGAGAGGTTTTCCATTTTTATCGTGCATATAATTTTCTCCTAAGCGAAGAATTTATTCTCTGAATACAGATCCCGATAGCGTTGAGCTGTGGCTTCGAATGTTGGAGCAAATTGCGACGTGATCGCGGCGGCAGATACACCTGAAAGCTCCGCGAATGCTAAATCTTTCCGTCGCCACATGAAGAGAGCCTGCTCGATGCACGCTTGGATCACATCAGGAGCAATAGCAGCGAACCCAAATCTGGCCGTCACTTCGACCTCAGAACTTTCGAGTACGCGCCTAGAAAAGACCAGATAGTCTTTCTGCTCCGTATAAACGTCTGTATCGCCCAGGGTGATGGCTTCACCGTCCTGCTCGATAACAGTGATGCTATTCGGCACGTACGGGCCGATATAGAGATATTTAGTATTGTTGCCCCGGAAAGTGCGGAGAAAGGCTGGAGTAGCCGCGACTGCAAAGAAATCATCAGCGACTTCGCATTCACGATCGAACATGCGGGAAACCGCGGCCGCGAGGTGATCCCAAACTTCATCGAGATCAGCCTCTTCGGCCACGGCATACTTTTTCAATAACTGTCCTGTGACGTAGTTAGCCAATTAAGCTCCGTTCGCGTCGATCAAAACACTGTATGAGGGTACCGTTACAGCCCCAGCCAGCGTTCCCGTAGCCGTCGCCCGGATCCGAATAACATCACCTTCGACCACATCAAGGTTTGCGGTAGTGGCAGAAAGTACCAGTGTTTTACTGCTCGACGCCACAATTGCCGCCCCGCCTGTTGCTTTCGTCGTATTCAGATCAGACGTTGAAAGCACCGCAGTCGAGCCGGCCCCTGCTTGACCGAGATTTGTAACGGTCCACGTGATGTAGTTCGTATCATTAGCAGCAAGAGCTGCTAAACTGCTGAACTTTACCGAGATCACCCTTCCAGATTTCGGTACCTGGAAATAAGTGTCTGTGGTGGAAGTTGTCGCGATCGACGCCCCAACCGGAGCGTGAACGCCGTACGCTTTCAACCGACGGCCATAAAAGTACGCGGATGTTTCAGTTTCATTCGACGCAGCCGATACAGCGGTGTCGGGAAAATTCCCCGCATCGCTTAACAACACCCCTCCACCGATCAGCAGACCGAGAAAGGCCGACAAAAATACATATCTTGTGAATCTCATTTATTCGCTCTCCTTATTGCTTGCTGGCTCTGCCGACTTATTAGCGGCCGGCTTTGCACCCTTTTTCGGCGCCGACGGTTCCGCTGCCTTTTCTGCTTTTTCTGTTTTGCCGATGCCATATTTATCGGCCATTTCTTTCGGAATTTCCTGACCTTTCCGAATAAGAAGCTGGTGAGCTTCAGATTCGTCAGTCGTTACTTCTCCCTCGGCTGTTAGAAAATGATCCTTGTCCGCTGTGCCGACGAACACCCCTCCCGAATGCTGCGAAAAATTAATTGACATGATTTTATTTAGTGCGGCCGAAGAGATTCGCTCTCCGGCCTATTACTCCTCCACGTTTGAGTTTTAAGCGATGCTTGTGACAG
>JANNNS010000281.1:0-5638 GCA_031398645.1 Acidobacteriota bacterium | reverse complement strand
ATGGTGCGTGACACGATGGATAGGCCGAGCGTCGAGAAATGGCCCATCATCGCGTCGTTGGTGTAGGTCGATGACATGGCCTTGAAGAACGCGTCCATGGAGTCGGTGTACACGAACATGCCGAATGCGCCGACCTGGTCGCCGGTCAGGACCCGAAGCATCCTGACTCCTTTGCAGCCCGCGGCGGTTGATCTACCGGTCGGGTTTCTGCGCTAACTGATCTACTCCATAGACCTCGATCGCCTCAAGCCGTGAGGGCTGCGCGCCGAGAAATCTTTCAGCGACCCGTGCGAACCGCTCCGCCGCGTCGGTCACATAAAAATGGTCAAGGTCGTCGCATAGGCGGCGTGGCCCTTCGATGATGGCTCGACTCGCGAGTTCCCTTTCGGTCAGAAGGATAGCAACCTCGTCAGCCGTGGCCTCGCCCGAATCGATAAGCTTAACATCTTCCCCGACCGTTTGCTGAATCGCGTCTCTGAGGATCGGGTAATGCGTGCACCCCAAAACCAATGCGTCGGGCCGAAATTCAACCACCTTTTTCAAGTGTTTTGCGGCGATGGCAAATGTTTCGGGTTCGTGAAGCCAGTTCTCTTCGGCAAGTGGGACAAACAGCGGACACGCAGCCTGGATCACGCTCGGGGCGTCCGACGCACGCATTATCGCTTCGTAGTAAGCGTTGCTGGCGATGGTCGCTTCTGTTGCGATCACTCCTATGCGTGGTTCGGCCAGATGTTGTGTAACCTCGACGGCCTTTCTTGCTCCGGGACCGATCACACCAACCACGTCTATCCCGATCCGCTCACGGATCTTCGGCAAAGCAAGCGCCGACGCCGTGTTGCAGGCAACGACCAGGAGCTTGATTCCAAGCGACGCGAGAAAAAGCGAGTTCTCGATAGCATAGCGTTCAACGGTATCGAGCGATTTAGTCCCGTACGGGACGCGAGCTGTATCCCCGAGATAGACAAAACGTTCATTCGACAGCCGGTCGTGCAACGCCCTGTAAACCGTCAGGCCGCCGACGCCGGAATCGAAGACACCTATTGGTAGTGAGCTGCTCATAGAAATTACTTCAGTAAGGCTACGCATCTTCGTTTCATTCGGCAAATATGGAGCTGCATCCGAGAACAAAAGTGCTTGAATGTGGTAAACATTGTTGTTACACTAAAAGTCCTCCCTCTTGACCAACTCGTATATTGTTTAAAGCCCGAAACCTCGTCGCGACCTTAACGAGGTTGAACTAATGTCCTCAATCTGCGACGCCCTCGACCCGAAATATGAAAAAAGCAGCATTTTTGTTTGTAGCAATAGTTATTTGTGGTCTTTTGATCGGCTTGATCGAACAGACCGAACTCACCACCGCTTCCGCGCAAACGCGGAAAGAGCAGAAGATCACGGATGAGCAAGACAAAGATCTGGCTAGCCTGATCCGCAGCCTTACGGATGGGCATGCCCACGCCTCGAGGACAGAAAAGAAGATCTTTGGCGGCGGTGTGGTGACCGATCTGAATGGATCGCAGCAGAATGTAATGCTGTCCCGTTTAGACGATGATGGTGAACCGATCGCTGCGTGCGTTACGAACCTTGAGGAAGCGAACGCCTTCCTGGGCAGAGATCTTGAAACCGGCGAGAGGCTTGCCAAAGACGACTTTGGCAAGGAAAGTACGGCCGTTGTCGCCGCCCGACATGGGATGTCGGAGGGAGAATTTCTTTTCTACAGTAAGCTCGCGGCCGAGGCGGTTCAGAATGAAATACTTTCCCGCCCGGAGGCATCTTCGATAACTATCGTGAACGGTGACGGAGCAGGCGAAGGGTTCAATGACACCACCGCAAAAGCGGCCGAGGGCGGCAACAACGGAGCGACCCTTGGCCAGCAGCGTTTAAATCTGTTTAGCAATGCCGCCGCGATCTGGGGAGCCCAGCTAGATAGTGCTACGGCCATTCGAGTAAACGCCCAATTCAACGTCCTGACGCCATGCTCATCCGGCGGCGGCGTCCTCGGCTCAGCCGGTACTCGCTTCACTGCGGCCAACTTTGCTAATGCCCAGTTTGCCAACACCGACTACCACATCGCACTTGCGAATAAACAGGCTGGTGCCGATCTGACCGGAGGCCAGGATCTAATCAGCGCGACCTTTAATACCAATGTCGACAACGGTTGCCTGGGTGCAGGGACTAGGTTTTACTACGGGCTCGACAACTCAACTCCAGGGGGAACGATCAACCTGTTGGTCGTACTTCTCCATGAACTTGGTCACGGACTTGGATTTTCCAGTTTTGCAACGACCATTACGCTAACCTCCGCCACCAACGCTTCACCGATCGTTGTCACGTCAGCTTCGCACGGCCTTGCGAACGGCGACACCGTGACCGTTCAAGGTGCAACGGGAAATTCAGCGGCAAACGGCACGTGGACGGTTGCGAACAGGTCGGCAAATACGTTCGAACTTCAGGGCTCGGTGGGCAACGGTGCCTACACCGCGAACTCCGGCAGTATCAGAGGAGTTTATCGGAACGGTCGGCCCGACATTTGGTCGAGATTTATGTTCGACAGAACCACTTCGAAGTTCTGGAATGCAATGACCACGGCGGAACGAGGGGCATCCAGTATAAATACGAATAACCTGCTGTGGGACGGCTCGAACGTAAAGATCTCGTCGGGAACACTTACGAACGGCCGGGATGCAACAACCGGGCGGATCGAAATGTTTACCCCGAATCCGTTCCAGCAGGGTTCTTCGGTCTCTCATTGGAGCACTGCCGCGGCTCCCAATTTGCTGATGGAGCCTTCGATCAATACCGGCCTCCCTCTGGATCTGGACTTCACCCGTCAACTGATGCGCGATATCGGCTGGTATCGCGATACGACCTCGGATCAGGTCGCGGATACAGTTACGAACGTTACTCCCAACGGCGGCGGTGCCGTGATCGGCAACGTCCGAAACATTACCTGGAGTAACAGCGGTGGTTTCAATCGAAATGTCCGTATCGAGCTTTCGACTGACGGTGGAACAACGTTTCCGACAGTGATCGCGGCTAGTACGGCGAACACGGGATCTTTCGCGTGGACAGTGCCGAATTTACCAACAGCAACGGCTAGGATCCGCGTTCGTGAATCTGATTTCGTCAGTCCGTCGGGAATCTCGTCGGCAAATTTCGCCATTTCCGCGACGCCGTTGGCAGCCGGTGCAATGATAAGTGGCCGGGTGGTGGACGGCACAGGCCGCGCCGTCAGTCGCGCTACAGTAGTATTAACGGATGGAAATGGCGGGAATCGTACGGCGCTAACGAGTTCTTTCGGGTATTTCGTGTTTAGTGACGTTCCCGTGGGCGAAACCTATGTTGCAAACGTCCGGCACAAACGCTATCAGTTCGAACAGCAACTAGTGAGCCTTCTGGACAGCGTGACTGGCGTTGACTTCACTGCAGCACCATAAAAGTCCGTCTCAACGATAGATAAGATCACGGCCTTTCGGGGCCGTTTTCTTTTGATGTTCGGATTTCTACCGACACAGATGCAACTAACGTTATCGGCACGGCATCCGGTATATAAAGTGTGGGCGCGTCACGAAGTAGTTACGGGCCGATTCCCGCAGTGTTATCATCTACACAACGTGTAATTTCAAAAGACCTAACGCAAATGGAGAAACCTCACTTCCCAATATTCATCGCTTCCCTAGCGTTTTTCGCGCTTTGCTCCGTAATAGGTGCAAACGCTCAATCGTCGTTTCAAATTTCAATAGGGCCGCTGTTCACCGTCAACAGCACCGCCGACACAGTCGATGTAAATGTGGGGGACGGTCTTTGCTCCGATTCGGCCGGGCGATGCACCCTTCGCGCTGCGATCGAGGAATCAAACTATGAGCCGGTTGCAAATGTGAATAGTCTCAACCTGATCATCTTTGCACTCCAGAATCCGTCGGTAGTCAACCTTACGCTGGGTGAACTGCCGATCACCGGAGGGGTTTCGATAATCGGGTCGGGTGCAAGGCGACTAACCGTGCAGCGAAGCTCAGAGCCGGGGACCCCAGACTTCCGTGTGTTTCGCATTGCTTCAAACGGAGTCGGCGTCGAGATAAATAGGATGAGTATAAGAAACGGGAACGCCGGCACCCAAGACGGGGGCGGGATTTTGGTAGAAGAACCCGGCACCCTGACGCTGACGGACGTTGTGGTGAAAGAAAACTCGGCGGCCAACGGTGGAGGAATAGCGAATGCGGGCAGGCGCTTTGTCGTGAACCGTGTTCTTATCAATTCAAACATTGCGACGGCCAATGGCGGTGGAGTTTTCAATCAGGGCTCGTCGCCGTTCTCCAACTCGAGAATCTCCAACTCGACGATCACCAATAACACGGCGACGAACGGCGGAGCCGTCTACAACACCGGCAGCATAGATCTCACGAACGATACGATCTCCAACAATGGCGCGACCGCGGCAGCGACGAGCATATTCAACGAGATTGGGGCGCTAAACGTTCTTAACACGGTCATCGGTCGCGATGCACCATCCGCTCTATCCGCATTGAGCGGAACTTTTATCACCAAAGGAAACAACATTGTCACCGACGCCCGCAACAGCACCGGATTTACAAACGGGGCGAGCAACGATCAAGTCAGCGACAACAATGCGATTGATCCGTTGATCGGACCTCTCGCCGACAATGGCGGCCAAACCGACACTCGTTCTTTACTGGCGGGAAGCCCGGCTATCGATGCCGGAAATGATTGCGTATTCACGGCCACATGCTCGTCCTCTACTTTGTTGAACGGATTGTCTTCCGATCAACGAGGGCGATACCTTCGTAAGGTCGGAAACGCGGTGGACGTAGGTGCTTTCGAGGCCAACGCCGACCCCGTAGTGCAAGCTGTCTCCTTTGGATTAACACCAAGAGACGGATCCCCCGCATTTTTCAGCGGTGCCATCGCGGTGCTGATCAGCGCCACAACGAACGATAGACTCTACACAGGTGTCAATCCTTTCGGATTTTTCCGCTTTCAGAGTATTCCCGCCGACTTTTACATACTTGAGATCAAAGGAAAACGTGCTCGATTCGGGGGCGGTCCTTTCGCCATCGGGCTCGATGAAATTCCCATTGGCGCCCCGACTAGCGCTTCCGCTCTACCAGAAAGCTTTCAGGGCTTTGGCTTCAAAATTGACCGTTAAGATAGGAGCCAAGCTAGTGAATCAAAAAAGATGGTGGAGGCGGCGGGAATCGAACCCGCATCCAAAGGTTGCGACCAGTGAAATCTACACGTTTATTCAATTCACTTGATCTCGTCGGTGAAGAGCAGGTGAATTGACAAGACCTCTCCATCGACATACCCGGCTAACTTTAACTTCACGCCGCAGGTGGAGGCGTGATGCGAGCCTGAACTGAGTTATGCCTTAGCCGGTCGCATCAGGCTGACTTCCGGTAAGACACTTCTGGTCTAGAGTTAACTAGGCAGCAAGAGCTAATTCTTGATTAGCATTTGTGTTTTGCAAGTTTTTTTAACGAGCTAACCTACAAGCCCGACGTGCATCCAAAGATCTATACAAGCCCCTGTCGAAGCCTGTCGCCCCCATAGAGAGGAACCGTAGTTTACGACATTATGATGAATATAGAAAGGACAAAGATGCCGGGAATCTAGGGCAAATGAA
>JANNNS010000188.1:0-17274 GCA_031398645.1 Acidobacteriota bacterium | reverse complement strand
GGGCACGTCGTAGGTCGGAAAATAACCCGGCGATCGCGGATAGGTTATCGGAAGTTTGCCATCAGGATTGTAGTCGCCAAAGAGCACATCGGCGATAGCACGGCCGCCTTCGTTACCCGGATTGAATGCCGCAAGTATACCGCCCACCTTATCGGCAATTCGGCTGATAACACGCGGGCGGCCTTCGACAAGAACGAGAACGACTGGTTTGCCGGTTGCAATGATCGCCTCGGCGAGTTTGAGCTGAATGTCAGGCAGCGTAAGGTCGGCGATGTTGCCGGGATGTTCGGTGTACGAGCCTTCGCCAAGACAGAGCACAACGGCATCTGCGTTCTTTGCAGCATTCACCGCCGCCGGAATATCGACTTCCTGATCGATATTGGTCGGGTTCGAATTCGACGGTGAACCCGGTTTGCGGACGATCCGCGTGCCCGGAACGAAGGTGACGTTACCGCCGCCAAGTTTTTCGGCGATCGCGGCCTGAACGGTCGGCTTGTCCTTGGGATACAGCGACGGCTCGGAGCCCTGCCAGACGTAAGTCCAGCCGTTATTGAGCGAAATCATCGAATCAGCGGTCGGGCCGGTCACAAGGACCCTTTGGTTCTTTGAAAACGGAAGAATGTTGTTCTTGTTTTGTAAAAGCACGAGCGATTCACGTGCTGCCTGTAACGCCGCCGCAGGATATTCGGCCTTTCCAAAGTTGGCGCGAAGAGTCGGATCAGGCATCGCGTTGTCGAATAAGCCGAGCTGGAATTTTACAAGCAATATCCGTCGTACAGCATCATCGATCCGCGACATTGGCACTTTGTTTTCTTTGACGAGTTCGACTAGATGATCGCTGAACGAATAACTCAGCGGAACCATGCTCATATCGTTTCCCGCCATGACAGCCAGACGTGTCGCTTCCTTCTCGTCGGCTGCGACCCTCCATTGCGTGACAAGCTTTTTGATGTCTTCCCAGTCGGTCACGACGAAGCCGTCAAAGCCAAGCTCGTTTTTCAGGACATCTGTCAGCAGGTGCTTATTAATGTGTCCGGGAACACCGTTGATCTCGGCCGAATTGACCATTACTGTCCGCGCACCAGCCTTCACTGCGGCAGCGAACGGCGGCAGAAAGTATTCGCGAAGAGAATGCTCGGGGATATATGCCGGTGTTCGGTCCCGGCCATTCAGCGGAAAGCTGTACCCGACATAATGCTTCAGGCTTGCCGCGACGTGGCGGCCGCTGCTTACATCCTGGCCTTCAAGGCCGCGAACGAAAGCCGTGCCCATGACAGTTGAGAGATATGGGTCTTCGCCAAAGGTTTCCCAGAGCCGTGGCCACATCGCATGGCGGCCGACATCGAGGACGGGCGAAAAGCTCCACGTTATTCCGGCTGCCCGCGTCTCCATCGCGGCGATCTCTGCTGAACGCTGCATCAATGTCGGGTTGAACGTCGCGGCCATCCCGAGCTGCTGCGGGAAGAGCGTTGAGCCTTGAATATAATTGGCACCGTGGATCGTATCGATCCCATAAATAACTGGTATCTTCAACCGCGTACGCTGTGCCGCTTGCTGGATCGCGCCAATGATCCGATGCCAATGATCTAAGGCCAGAGCCTGATTGTTGACGTTCAGGATCGAGCCGACGCCGTATTTCACGATCGCTTTCTCCAGCTTTTCCGCGTCGATCTCGACCTTTTGATCCTCACCGCTCGTGACCATGTCGATAGTGAGCTGGGTCATCTGACCGACCTTTTCTTCAACGGTCATTTGCCGGATCAAATTCTCGATCTGTGCGGAGTGGTCGCGTTTTGCGGTTGGACGCCTCACCGCGGTGCTGAAATATACGGAGCTGTCCGCGACGTCGCTGAAATTCTGCGAGAGTCCGGGCATTGCGGCTTGAAGGACAACGGCCGCGATGACTATAAAAGCTTTTGTTTTCATCATTTATCGAAGCTGGCAAATATCGAGAACGTTCATATCGGTGTAATCGAGATTCTCGCCGCCCATGGCCCAAATGAAGGCATAATTTGTCGTGCCAACGCCCATGTGGATCGACCATGGCGGCGAGACTACGGACTGATCGTTGTCGACAGCGATATGCCGCATATTGTCCGGCTCGCCCATAAAATGCATGATCCGCTGCTTTTCCTTGAGGTCGAAATAGAAGTAAACCTCCGACCGGCGATCATGCAGATGAGGTGGACACGTATTCCAAACGCTGCCCGGTTTCAACACGGTAAGGCCGAGCAGAAGCTGTGAGGACTTACATACCGCAGGAACGACGTACTGATAAACTGTTCGCTCATTCGCCGTTTCGGTTGAGCCGAGTTCGAGCGGCACGGCCTGATCGATCGAAATGTGCTTGATCTCGAAGGCAGCGTGTGCCGGAGTTGAGGCAAGGTAGAATCGAGCCGGGTATGAAGCGTCATTGGATTCGAAGCCAACTTCGGCTGAACCCATTGGTACATAGAGGCCATCTTTAGGTTGAAGTTCGAATACCCCGCCATCGACTGTAACAACGCCCGCTGACGTGCCGACGTTTACTATTCCAAGCTCGCGGCGTTCTAGAAACGGCTTGTCTTTGGCCGATGCGGGTTCGGTTTGAAGCGGCAGGGACACTGCTTTTTCGACTGGCATCACACCGCCGATCACGAAGCGCTCGTAGTGCAGATAATTCAGGCGAACCTCGTTGTTCGCGAAAAGGTCGTCGATCAAATACCGCGATCGAAGATTTTCGTTAGAAACACCGACAATGGACTGAGGGTCAGTTGCGTAGTAAGTATTGTTATACATAAAAGTTATAATTTTGATATGCCCGATCCCGTCAAAATCGACCAGCCTGTATGCGGTACAGGTTCCGCCGAGGACGACCTCACTGTTGAGGATCTGCGAGCCGTTGTCGAATCGTCACTCGAAGCTGTCGCATATGAATCGCGAGTTCTGGCGATCATTCCCGACAAAACTCGCGACGACAACACCCATCTGCTATTTCCCATCGCGGCCGAAGTGCTTGCGGCCAAAGGCGTGATGAGATTCGACGCTCTAGTGGCACAAGGAACTCATTCGCCAATGACGGAGCCGGAAAAATTGGCAAAGATCGGCGGCGACATCTTAACAATAACGAACCTGGGCACGATCCATGACCACCGTTGGGACCGGCCCGAGGAATTGGTATCGATCGGCGAACTCTCGTCCGAAGAGGTAAGCCAAATAACCGATGGCATTTTTAGCGAGCCGATACCGCTTGCTGTTAACAGACTCGCGGCGGGCGGAGAATACGATTCGATACTGATCTTCGGCGCTACCGTCCCGCACGAGGTCGCTGGCTTTGCCGGCGGTGCAAAGTACTTTTTTCCAGGCATCGCTGGTCCGGAACTAACGCACAAGACACACTGGCTCGCGGCACTTGCGACGATCGAAAAGATCATTGGCCGGATCGAAACGCCGACTCGGCACATGATCGAGGCAGCGGCCGACCGGATCACGGCCCAAATTATCAATTTCACTTCGGTCGTGAGCCGCACGGACGAAGACCGCTTGCGAACTCATGCCTTATTCGGCGGGGAATTCCGTGTTTCGCTGCGAAAGGCAGCCGAGGTCAGCCGCAAAGTTCATATAAAATACACCGGACGTAAATATCGTCGTGTCGTCGCCATCCTCGATGAGCACTACGAAGACCTTTGGCTCGGCGGCAAGGCGAGTTACAGGCTCGGAGCGATCATCGAAGAGGGCGGCGAACTTATCATCTATGCTCCTCGTCTAAAATGTATCTCAGAGACCCATGGCGAGGACATAGAACGTTTTGGCGGTTACGCGCCGATCGAGAAAATCAAAGATCTGGTTGCCCAGTCGGGCGAACTGCAAGCGAACTTATGCGTTGCCGCCCACCTTGCTCATGTCTCATATGCCGGAAGGCGTGAGGCGGACGGGGCCTTTGTCAAAAAGTTTCGCATTACGCTTGCCTCACAAGTTACAAGCGAAATGTGCGAAAGGGTAAACCTAACCTATATGCGCCTCTCAGATTTTGACCTTGCAGACTATTCCGATGATCCAGATACGCTAATAGTCGAGCGAGCCGGCCGGGACCTTTATTTGGACAAACCGTTCGACGAGTGATCGCCGTTCGCCGGACTGGTCAGAAAATCTTCGCGGATCGGTGAGAAGATATCGATCAGCACGACCTCTTCATCGAGCATTGTCGCCCCGTGCCGGTTGTGCGGCGGAAAATGGAGTACATCGCCGGCTGAAACTATTCTCTCCTCGCCACTGATAAAAAACTTTACCCTGCCCTTTACTACAAGGGTCATCTGTTCGTGCGGGTGAGTATGCTCGTCGGTGACTACGAACGCGTCGAATGTGAACCGGCACATCATCACATTTTGGCCGACGACCATCTGCCGTTTGATCCCCGGTGCAGTTTCAACTACTGGAATTTTGTTCCAATCAGTCACAAGTGCGGACGATAAGGTTTCGTCAATGATCATAAGAATTCCATTTTAGCGGTTAACCGTTTGATTGGGCTACTTTGGTTCGACGCTTATCTCCCAAGTCAATTTCTGTCCGATGGCGAGCCTGATGTCTGAGTTCTCGGCGACGATGTGCAGTGGGATCGCCCGAAGCACGCCTTTGCTGAGCTTGCTGTCCCCTGATGCCCAGACAGATAACTTCGTTCCTTCCGGAAGCTGAAAGGAAACTGACGTCACGCCGTCCGGCCCACTCAATTCGAACGGCTGGCCCTTGATCCCGCCGAACACCCTCACCGAAGTACTCGTAACCGGAAGTGCAAACTTCCACAGTTTGATCTCGACATCCTTAGCTGCGGTGATCGTTTCTCTGCGAACCAGGCGGCCGCTCTCGATACGGAACTCGACTTCGCTCGCCAGCCCGTTATCGAACCTCTCGCCAGACTTGCTTCCGACGCGGGCCCATTTGGTGTTTGATATTTTCAGCCAACTTCCGTCGGCGGCTGACGTAATTGAATCTGCCCCGTCGGCCGCGGCATAGACCTTTCCGTCGGCGAGCGTTATGAACGGAACGAATGACGGGTAAACTTCCTCAACCGGAGCCGCAAAACCGGAAAGGCCGAACGGGGCGGGCAGATAATCCGAGATCGCGGGTTTGGTTCCAACCGTTACAGGTAATGCAAACCGGACCCTGCCCTGGCGCACGACCCAGACGCCCTCTTTCTTTTCCCCTTGCGCAAAGAACTCAAAACGTTTCACCTCCGGCAACGAAGGCGACGCCGGAATCTCGGCCATCTTCTCCTTCGCCGCTGATTCCATGAAGGCCTGATGTGCAAGGATCATCTTGCCAAAGCCCGTTCCGGTTTGCTGCCACTCACGGCTGGGGTTGATGTAAGCATAGTTGCCGCGGCCGTACGCGAAGACCGAGAACATGTGGCTCTTGTCATCATAATCGGCCCTGAGCCAGCGCCACGCCTGATTGTATAGTGCGGCGATCTCAGAGAACGGAGCGGGACGAAATTCGGGATGCTGCCCAAGGAATGCAGCGATCTCAAGGGTGTCAAGATAGCTGACCAATCCCTGACTTCGGCCCCAGTTGTAGCCATAGCCTTCGGGCGAGACCAGATCCCACCAAAGCCTCATCTGCTGCTTGATCGAAGGCTTTAGTTTTTCCTTTAGGTCGTTTCGTCCGGCAATCTCCGCTGCGTCCCAGCAGAAACGAGCGTATTCGTTCGAATAGCGGTCGTAACGCCCTGTCGGCGGACTATCGTCCGCATAGATCGCTCCGTCAGTGAACTGTTTCGCGGCCGTTTCCACTACCGAATCAAGTAAAGACCGGTCCTTCAGAACACCCATCTGCCAGCTCATCGCCGCTACGCGTGCTGCGACACCAAGATAATTCTCAGGCAGGTTGATAACGGCTCGTTTTTCTTTGTCGTAGAACCGGGCAGGGTCAAGCAGTGCATGCCACTCCTTTCGTTCGCCTTCGTTCATGCTCAGCCAAACCGCATTTTTGCTTAGGTCGGTGCCGTAATGCCGCAACGCAAGGGTTGAATAAAGCTGGGCAAAGGCCTTTCCGCCCTGCCGGGATTCGATCAGTCCGATCTCGGCGATCGATCGTGCAGTATCTTTGCCGGCGATCATCCGGTTTCCGCCGAAGTCTGCCTGTGCGGCAAGAGCCCGTGCGAAACTTCCCCACGAGAAATCGCCAACAGTTAAGGCGTTGAAGACGCGTTCCTGCGGAGGGTCGAGCGATCTGATATTCCCGAAATGTGCGGCTACCTCCTTCGCCATAAATTCTCGAAACTCCTTATCGACTGCTCCGGCCGAGACCATCTTTCGGGTTCCGCCGTTTTGGGCAGAAGCACAAAGATTGAAGCCGCTTGTCGCAAGTACAGCGACAATGAACGCCACAACTGACAGTTTTATTCCTGCTGATCGCATCATCGTTATTGAAGAGAGGGGCCGACGAAACGGCCCCTCTTGGCTATAGCATCAGAAGCCAAATCGGATACCAAGCTGAATGCTTCGGCCAGGGCCGGAAGCCGTCAGCAGCCCGAAATCGGCGGCGCTTACGTTCGTACTCAATGTGCTAAAGTTTGCACGGTTGAAGGCATTGAATACATCTGCCTGAAGCCGCAGGTTCATCGTTTCGTTAAATCGAATTCGCTTGCGGATCGATAGATCCCACGCGACCAGATCCGGACCTTCGACGATGCCGACGCCGCTCGTGCCCCGTCGACTGCAGGGTGCAACGCCGAACGGCCCCTTGATGAGAAGTGTGCCGCCGGTCGTCGAGCACGGGTCAGGCACGGTGATCTGAGTGTTATTCAGCCACTGCCGATCGTCTTTCAGATACAGGTCGCCGCCAAGATAATCAGCACGCCGATTTCCACCGGTCGTTGAGTTGCCGGTAATTGTCCAGAATCGCCCGGACTGATACCGCGTGATACCGCTTACCTCGTAACCATCGAGGAGCACCTTAGCGATTCCTTTGTAGCCTCGGAACCAGCTTGGCGCATAGGTATAAGTGGCGACGAATACATGACGTCGGTCAAATGTCGCGGGTCCGTAATTAAACTTTCGGTTGAACGGATCTTCGAGGTTGTCGTTGAAGTTGCTGGCGTCGGTCAATACTTTGCTCCAGGTGTAGCTCGCAGTTCCGAGGAGGTCTCCCTTCCGCTTTGCTATGTAGAACTGTCCCGCGTAGTAGTTGGACGTTGAATCGCTCTTTCGCTGGTTGATCACGCCGTAACCCTTGTACGGACGGTTCGCGAAATTGTCGGCGACGCCGAACGGTACTGAATTAATGTCCGGATTGCGCGTCAAATGCCGTCCCAGGTTGCCGACCGCCGTTGCTTCAACAAAGATCCCGCCCGGGAGTTCGTGCTGGATGCCAAGGCTAAAATTCATAGTCCTCGGCGTCTTGAGGTTTGGGTCGATCGCCGCAAGAGTCCCGAAAACTGAAAGAGCCGACGGGCTGCCACCACGAATATCGGCGAGGTTCCCGTTCTCATAGCTCGCACTGTTCACATACGGCGGGTTGCTGATGAGCGGGAAGATGATATTACCCTCGATGCGGTCAACATACATTCCAAACCCGCCCCGGATCGCGGTCTTATTGTTGGCGAACGGTGAGTAAGCAAAGCCGATACGCGGCATGAACTCATGCGTGGCTTCGTAGAGGCCCCGTGGAGCACCGGTCGGCACAGCCGCGACGTTGGCGCTGTCCCAGGATGGGATGTAACCACGCTCTGCCTCAGGTACGCCGTCACCGGCACGGATAAGACCGTTGAATCGGGTCGCTCCTGCGGGTATCGTGACCACTCCACCGGTCGTCACACTCACAGCTTTTGCCGGGTCGTACAGCGCTGGGTCAAAATTGGCGATGTTGTTCCCGCGAGTGTAGAACGGCGTGCCGTACTGATAGCGAACTCCCAGTTCAACGCTAAGCCGCTTGTTCACCCGCCAGCTATCAGCGATGAATCCTTCGTATTGCTGAAAACGGAATTTACCGACCGGATCAAACGCGAATTCGCTGTACGTTCGGAAATTGCCGAGGAGTATGTCGCCCGCAACCTGGCCGGTGCTGCCGAGGTTTGCGGCGCCAGCTGCGTTTGCTCGATTGGTGTTGAAGTTCAATGCACCTGCGTAGGTGGAACGGCCGTTCTGCTGTACCTTGCTGAAGTTGTACGAAAAACCGATCTTGGCGGTGTGATCACCCTTCACCCAAGTGAGTGTATCGGATACCGTGGAGTCATGAGCCAGCGCGACGAGTGAACGTGCAGCACCAGCGAACGTCGAATAGCCGCCTGATAGTGCTGAGATATCGGGAATCGAATCTTCATACGTTCCGCCGCTAGGGAAAAGCTGATTGAATGCAAAGCCGTACGTCGAACGCGCCCAGAGCTCATTCGCCGGCGGAATGACTTGATCGGTCCATGAGAAATTCACACGGGCGTCATTTATCAGATTCGAGTTGATGTTCCAAAGGTGACCAAACTGAAGGCCATTTCCGGGACGGTTGCGGGCATGCTGGATCGTCGGAAGTTGCGAAATGGTGAAGGTTCCGAATGGGTCAAGGTTTTGATTAGAGTCGTGCACGTAGCGTCCAAAGATCGTATGTTGAGGAGAAGCGACGTAGTCGAGCCGGATAAGTTCCTGGCGAAAATCTGCCGGGCTAAAAGGCTGGAAGGTAGCGTTACTGCCTACTGGCGAATTATTGAAGCTCGACGATATCTCGATCATTTTGCGATAGACGTTCGCGAGAGCCCGGCCATCCGTGGTTATTCGGGCGATCGGAATGATGTTCCAGAGATTGGGATCGCTGCCGCCGAAGCAAGCCGTGCGATTTGTCGCTGAGCACGTACCTGTAAGGTTCGGATCACGCAGAACGCCGTCATCAGCGGTTCCCACAATGCCGTCGGCACCCCGGAGACGGAATCGAAAATTTCCGTTCAGCTCATCAAGGGTGGGCAGGGTTCGCGTCTGAGTCGCGGACTGCCGGTGGATCGATTTCCATTCCTGGCCCCAGAAGAAGAAGAGCTTATCCTTCATCAACTTGAAATAAGGGCTGCCGCTAAAATCGGGAAAGGGCACAGGGCCGCCGATGCTGTAGCCGTAATTGTGATAACGCAGGAAAGGCCGGCTCGGTGCGAAGAAACTTCGCGAGTCCATTCCGTCGTTTCTCATGAATTCAAAAGCCGAGCCATGAAACTGGTTGGTGCCGCGTTTGGTCGTTACGTTTATCTGAGCACCTGAGTTACGGCCGTACTCGGCAGAAAAGTTCGACGTCTGAAGCTTAACTTCCTGAATAAAATCGACGCCTACATTATTGATCTGGCTGGCATTACTTCCGGCGTTCAGATTGTTGCCACCATCAACCGTCAGGTTATTCGAGACGCCTCGATTACCGTTGATGTTGATAGTATTGGTAGCCAGGTTGGTGTCGAGCTGATCTTCCTGAGTGATCACTCCGCCCGGAATGACGGTGAGCAGCTGATAATAGTTGCGTCCGTTCAGGGCGAGGTTATCAACCTGTTGGTTATCGATCACCTTTGCCACTTCGCCCGAAGTGATATTCACAGTTTCGCCGCTGGTCTGAGTCACCTCAACCAGTTCGGAGATCTGGCCCGCGTCGAGTGCGAAGTCAACGTTTAAGCGTGCGTCAGAATTTAATGCAACGCCGGTCTTGATCGAACGCTTAAAGTTCTGCATCTCGACAGAGACATTGTAGGTACCGACCGGCAGGTTGGTGATAGTGTAAAAGCCCGCATCGTCGGTGGTCGCCGTTCGCGTCAGGTTTGTTGAAGGGTCCGTTACCGTAACTGTGGCATTGGGGACGCTCGCACCCGCAGAGTCAGCGACCGTACCCGAGATTCGTCCGGACGTAGTTTGCCCAAAAGCGGTGGAGCCGATGCCCACCATGCTGAGGAGAAGAAACGCAATACGAAAATACCTCTTTGCAAAGCGTGTGCTGCTGAGATCTGTCATCGACTTAACCCTCCAAAAATTATTCAAATCAACGGTTCCCTGCGTGTAACTCTCTCACGCCATAATTGGTCATACCAATTATGGCGTGCCGGGCTCCTATGCAACTTTAGGAGCAGCGAAGGCCGGGGCCGTCACAAGTGCTACAGCCCCGCGAAGACGCGGATACTCCATAGCGGGCACGATGCTGAGTTTCGCTTCGCCCAGTTGGCTAGTGAGCGTTCGCTCCCTAATTGCGTCCCGAACTTCGGCCTCAATCAGGTCCCACGCCTCGGTTATCTCGCCACCGATGTAGATCCTCGACGGATCCACGGCGTTAATGATCGTCGCTAGCCCAAGCCCTAAATACCGTGCAGTTGAATGGACCGCCGTAAGTGCTTTGCTGTCGCCGCCGCGAGCACGAACGATCAGGTCTTCGATCGTAAAATCAGCTACCTCCAGCGTCTTTGGCTTCCGTCCGGAAACATTTCGGCCAAAATAGCGAGACAGCGTTGCGGGATTAGAAATGTAGGCTTCCCAACAGCCGTTCGCTCCGCAGGAACACTGCGGCCCATCAATACTTAGGGGCACGTGGCCAAACTCGCCCGCAGAGTTATGTTTGCCTCGTACAATTTCGCCGTTGATCACTACGCCAACGCCAACGCCGTCTGACACACTGACAAACACAATGTCGCTGTTGTTCAAGCCATCGCCACGAGTCGACCATATCTGCGAAAGAGCACAGGCCTTTCCGGAATTTTCTAAGTGGATCGGGATATCTTTGAACTTAACCTCAAGCGCTTTCAAAATATTCACGTGACGCCAGCCGAGTGTCGGCGCATGGACAACCACGCCGGATCGCTGGTCGAGCATACCGGGTATGACAATACCGATACCGTCGCACAAACTCAGATCCCCGCCCAGGGCCTTTCGGATCTCAAGGCTGAGCCTTTCCACGAATTTCTCGGGCTCTAAAACGGTGGGAAAGCTGATGATCTCGCCGGTTTGTTTACCTATCGAATCAGTCACCATGATGTACGTCCTTGACGCTCGGACGTCGACGGCAACTGCGCGGCTGTTCTGAGAATTCAGATAAAGAAACGTAGGCTTACGTCCGCGCACCTTCTCATTACCCTGAGCTCCTTCGCGGACAAGTTCCTCTTCAAGCAGTTCGTTCACGAGAAAAGTGATATTCGCTCGATTCGTCTCCATCAAACGCGCGAGGTCGGCACGTGACACAGGCTGATGGGTTCGGATCAGCGTCAACGCGATCTGACGGTTTATCTCACGCGAGGTGCCACGCTTTGCTAGCGTAAAGTTGTTCGGATCGATCTTTCGCATGATTTGTTAAAGAAGCTAACAAATTCCTCAAACTTCTAGAGGTTAAGAGCGTTAAAGTCAACAAACTATCTTGCCTAGGTTACCTGTCGCAAAGGTATACGATCGAAATTAAATTGACGGGATCTTAATTTGTTAGAACGTTTGACATATTACATCGATTTTCAAATCCGTCAAGCGAAAAAATGCGACTTGCTGAAAAATATTTTTTCTGCGGGGCCAACTGGGCAGCCCGTGAAGCACTTATTTCCCACTGTATAAAGGGCTTACGGACCACGACTGACTTCTAGGCTTAGAAATTCTCGTTGCAGGATAAAGCATCTGGTGTAATAGTAGAGATTATGAAGCGAGGCGACGCCGGTCTTAAGATCGTTGATATTCACGATATTCGAGATATCAATCAGACCGTTCTACTTCATCTGATCCGGGAACGCCAGCCGATTTCCCGCGTTCAGATCGCGAATATCACGGGCCTCAGGCCAGGCACTATCTCGACCATTGTTAATCGCTTGATTCGCAAGGGGGTTATATACGAAGGTGCTGAAGGGCCGTCCAGCGGAGGCCGCAAGCCGACCTATCTTTACATCAATGGCGAGAATGCATACGTCCTCGCGATAGATCTTGGAGTTCGCGAAACTGTGTACGCTGTAAGTGATTTCAACGGCCGTATTCTCAAACAGAAAGCGATGGTTACCGAGGGGCAGCCGCGGGAGTTCCTCGAGATACTGGCGGCGGAGATCGAGACGACGATAAAGAAACATTATCCAAGGGTAAAATTTGCCGGCATCGGCGTCAGCGTTCCGGGACTGATCAAGCGTGAAACCGGTGAGGTTGCAGTTTCGCCCAATCTTGGATGGAGCGATCTTCCTGTCAAAGCGATCCTCGAAAGCAAACTTAAACTGCCGGTCTTTGTCGAAAACGACGCGAACGCCGCTGCGTTCTCCGAACTATGGTACGGTCCGCTCGAAGAAATTAAGGTCAAGACGCTCCTCTACATTTTGGTCGTCGACGGCCTTGGGACGGGGCTAATAATCAACGGAGAGCTGCACGTTGGTTCAAAGATCGGTATGGGCGGCTTTGGCCATATGTGCATCGAACCGAACGGCGAGATGTGTTCATGCGGACGGAAAGGTTGCTGGGAAACGCTTGCGTCGGAAAGCGCCACGATCGCACGATATCACCGCCTGATGAACAACAAGAACGGTTCGATCACGACCTCGATCACAGACATAATCGCCAACGCGAATAATGGCGACGAAAAAGCGACCGCCGCCCTGACCGCCACTGCGGAGTACCTTGGCGACGGTATCGCTAACCTGGCTCATGGGCTCAGTCCTGAGATCGTGGTCGTCGGAGGCGATATTGCCACTGCCTGGAATCTGCTCGGCCCAGTCATCCGCGACAAGGTGAAGAGCCGGTATATCATTCCCGACGTAGCGAAGATAGACATCCGGCCGGGCAGCGTTCAGCGGCCGAGCCTGTTCGGGGCGATTCCGGTTGCACTTCAGCATTTCTTCTAACTATCTTCGAGAGCATTCGCCTAATTGGTCATACCAATCCCTTTTCGATCCGTCTCATAAAGTTTCGAAGAAAAGGATTGACATCCTCTCGTTACGGTGTTACTAATAACTTAATCACTAGCCAAAATAAAGTATTTCGCAGTTTTGGCTTCCTTTAAAGAGTTAGATTCAAAATAGTTTCGACAATACGCTGTAAATGGTGGCTCTGGAGTTTTTGCCTCAGCGTCACTCTTACACCTTACTTAAAATAAAGGGTTGGGCTTTATGGAGCTTTCCGTTCTTGACCAGGTAATCGTCGTCCTCTACCTCGCCACCATCATGGCCATCGGCTTTGCGATGAAGCGAAAGGCTGCGAAAGGAATGTCTTCGTATTTCCTTGGTGGGCGGCAGCTTCCCTGGTGGGCGTTAGCAATGTCGGGATCATCAAGCTATTTCGACATCACTGGTACGATGTGGATCGTCTCGACCTTTATCGCACTTGGGCTCAAAGGAATGTGGGTCCACATGCTTTGGGGCTTTCCTATCACAGCGTTTTACCTGGCTTACATGGGCAAGTGGATCCGACGTTCGGATGCGATGACCGGTGCCGAGTGGATGAAGACCCGTTTCGGCCCGGGCAAAGCGGGTGATATCGCTCGCTTCTCTTACACCCTTTTTGCGATCCTGACGATCACTGCTCTGCTTGGCTACGGCGCGATCGGGATGGGGAAGTTCGGTTCGATATTCCTTCCGTTCTCGCCGACGACATGTGCATTTCTAATTCTCGGCATTACCGGAGCCTATGTTGTGCTCGGCGGATTTCACGGCATCGTGCGAGTCGAGATCATTCAAACAATAGTTCTCAGTGCAGGTGCGATCATTTTCTCGATCCTCGGCTTCATGCACTTCAACTCCGCTGACTTTGCCTCGAAGATCCCAGCCACATGGGGCGACATAATGCCGTCGTGGCAGCCGGAAGCGTTTCAGGGACTGGTAGCAGGCGGAACTGACTACTCACTTTTCGGAGCTTTGGTCGCTGTCTGGGTCGCGAAGGGGTTACTGCTTTGCTTGAGCGGCCCGGAACAGCTTTACGATTTCCAGCGATTCCTTGCCGCAAAGGACGAGCGCGATGCTGCAAAGCTCGGAGCGTTATGGGGATTGATACACACGGTCCGCTGGCCATTTGCGATGGCAATTGCCGTGATGGCGATCATGGGCATCGGCAATGCCGCACTGGATGAAAAGCTTCGAGCCGACCCGGAAACTGCATTGCCCTTGATAATAGGTTCAATGCTGCCGGTTGGGCTGGTCGGGTTCATGCTCGCCGCACTACTCTCCGGATTTCTCGCTACGTTCAGCTCCACGGTGAACGGTGGTGCCGCGTACTTGGTTAAGGACATTTACCAGCGGTATATCAATCCCGATGCAGACAACAAAAAGCTTGTTCGGGTGAGCTACCTTTCATCAGCGTTGCTTATCTTCACGGGGCTGATCATCTCGATATTCGGTTCGTCCATTAATACGGCATTTTTGTGGATCTTTGGCACGTTGGCCGCAGGCATCTTGCCGCCAAACGTCCTCCGCTGGTACTGGTGGCGGCTGAATGGCCAGGGTTACGCAGCGGGCGTCTTCGGCGGAATGGCCTTGTCGCTTGGACAAGTGTTTTTTGACCAGTTCGTTTTCGCTCAGCCGCTGCCGCTGTACATCGGCTTTCCCGTGATCGCTCTGGCGTCGACGCTGATAACTATTACAGTCTCGCTTCTGACTCAGCCGACGGACATAGAAACACTAAAGAACTTTTATCGGAAGGTTCAGCCCGCCGGGTTATGGAAGCCGGCCAAGGACGCGGTTCTCGCGGCCGATCCGGGTTTCAAAAAGCAGCTGCCTTTCGCTGTTGAGGCGTTCAACACGGTGGTCTCGATGATCGGCATTACAGCACTCTATGTCTCGATGCTCTACCTAGTGCTAAACCGTCTGACGATAGCATTTACGCTCATCGGCATTACTCTTGTGACTGTGATCATTCTTTATTTTACCTGGTATAAGACGCTTCCGCCGGCAGCTGAGCCGCCTTCGGAAGAAGCAGCGAATCTTAATGAAAAAGGGGATGGAATGGACGCGGGCAGCCGTGTTCCGGAGGCCGCATGAGGTTTGACGGAAAAACTGTAGTCGTAACAGGCGGAGCTCTTGGGATCGGTCGCGGCGTGTGCGAACTCCTGGCTGAGCGCGGTGCGAATGTCGCTATCCTTGACCGCGACGAGGCGGCGGGCAACGAGCTCTTCTCGCAGATCGAGGCTGCAGGAGGTCGAGCCTTCTTTCATCAGTTGGACGTTTCTAAATTTGCGGCTGTCCAGGCCGCGGTCAATGCATCGGCTGATATTTTTGGGTCGATAAACGCTTTGGTCGTAAGTGCTGGTATCCAGCGATACGGGACAGCCGTAACAACGGATGACAGCCAGTGGGACGAAGTACTTGACGTGAACCTGCGAGGTGCTTGGAATGCGGCAAAGGCTGCCATCCCGCACTTTCAAAAAGCGGGAGGCGGCGGAAGCATTGTAAATGTTTCTTCCGTCCAGGCGCTTGCCAGCCAGCAGAATGTGCTCGCGTACACGGTCAGCAAGCACGCCCTTATCGGCCTTACCCGTTCGATGGCGATGGATTTCGCCAGAGATAACATCCGGGCAAATGCGGTATGTCCAGGAACGGTAGACACCCCGATGCTGAAGTGGGCCGCGTCACTGGATCCGAACCCGCAATCGGTTTACGACGCCTGTAATGCAATGCATCCATTAGGCCGTATCGCCCAACCGCGCGAGATAGCCGAGGTGGTTGCGTTCCTCGCGCACGAAAGCTCATCGTTCGTGACCGGCGCGGTGTGGACCGTAGACGGCGGCCTATTGACCCAGATCGGCGGCGTGCCGCAAACATCTTAATAAGTGAGAGGAACATTATGAGTAACGCAGCAGCAGAGACAGACCACGCACCGGTAACGCCCTATAACCCGCCGCCGGGCCTTGATGCGGCAATTGCGGCCGTGCCGCTGGTCGAAGCCTCAAAGACACCGACAAAGATCGGCTACTTGACCAATTACAGTTTTCACATCTGGTACCAGATCGTGATCGAGATAATGAAACGCCGCGGAAAGCAATACGGTGCGGAGATCGACATTCTCGATGCCGGCCTTTCCGTCGAGAACCAGATCGCACAGGCCCGTGAGATCGTTCAACGCGTCGATGTGATTATTCTGACGCCTGCGAATACTAGCGGCCTCGAAGAGATCTTGTCGATCGCGACGGCGGCGGGAAAACCGGTCGTCGTTGAAGCAAATCCCGTCGAGGGAATGGCAACGATGGTCGCAATCTGTGATTACGATGCTGGCTTTGATCTCGGCGTGTGGGTCGGCAACAACGTGAATAATGCAGATGGCTCACCCCTTCGTATCCTGGATGTCGGGCTGCCGTGGCTGCGGCCGTGCCTTCTGCGAAGCGAAGGATTTGTCGATGGCGTCCGAAGCGTTCAGCCGAACGCTGTCGTGACTGCCTCGATCAACGGCGAAGCAACACCGTCGATCGCTCAAAGGATAGCGAAGGAGACGCTTGCAGAAAAGGGCGACGTTGACGTCATTTTTGCGATGGATGACGAAACAGCACAGGGAGCGTTCCAGGGCTATTTGGACGCAGGATTCGATGCTGATTCGGTCACGGTTGCGGGCTTCGGGCTGTCGGGCGAGCACGAGAAAGAATGGATGATGCGACGCGAGGCGCTAAAGGTAAGTCAGGGAATGTTCCCGGAATATGTTGGGCTTAAATGCGTGGACGCCGCGATCAAAATGTATGACGGCCAAGCGGTCGAAGTTCGCGACGTGACGCCGACCATTTCGTTGACCGCAGACAATCTTGAAAAATTCTATCCCAAGATCGACGGCGCATGGACGCCCGATTTTTCCGCCGTCGCTGCAATTTCAACAAAGAGCGACTGCACAAAAGTTTAGGGACAAGTTCGATATTATTTGGAGGATCCAATGAAATTTCCGGCAGTAACACTAATAAGACGAGCGGCCTCCCTTACGGTGATCGCGATCGTTTTCGTCGCCGCGGCATTCGGCCAGTCGAACACTGGTTCGATCACAGGGGTCGTGACAGACCAGAATGGTGCAGTCGTTCCGAACGCCTCGGTAACTGTGACCAATCAGGGAACGAATGAAAAACGTACCGTTCAGGCGGATTCGGAAGGGCGCCGCCGCAGTCGTCAGCTGCCGCGTCGAGAGATGGCCGTCGGTGAGATAGAAGTGGATCCCCGAGGCGGGCCGGGTCTGGCTGATGAGGTGATGTCCGTAGGTGTAAGTCGTCTGGACCGCCCCGGTCGTCAGGTGGACCGCCTTCTCGCCGACCAGGAGGGTGTGGCTCATGCCATCCGTGATCATCGTGATGCCCACCACCGACTTGCCGCCCGCCTGGCTGCGAACAGCCCCGGTGTTCAGCACCACCTTGGAGTTGCCGTTGCACCCGGCGTAGTCGATC
>JANNNS010000146.1:0-5353 GCA_031398645.1 Acidobacteriota bacterium | reverse complement strand
GTCGCGAACTGGGGCCGCGTTTGCGAATTGCCAACACCCATGACAAACCCTATGTCTCAGGCATTCATCCGGCAACAAAGGGCCAGAATTTTCCCATGTCGCGCGCCTTTCTGTTCGTTCTGGATTCCTTCGGCATCGGCGGGGCTCGGGCGTAATGGCCGGCTTTGACATCGAATGTAAATGAATGGGTTTCACCACCCTTGATCTGATGCTCAATGGGCTTACCGAGTTCAAGGACGCTTGACTGTGGTTGCGCCGATCCAAATGGCGCGTTCAGCGACAGCCAAATCAGCGGAAATAGGAAGGCTATGAATTTAGAACCGTTTTTGGTTTTCATCATTGTATTACTCTCATCTCCAGTTCCCGATCAGGACGAACGACGCCCAATAGTGCGGATGGGCGAACGGCCGCTTCGCGTCTTTCACGAACAGTGGCAACTCCTCATTCTTGCCCTTAGTAGGTACGACCTCTGATCGAGGACCGCCGGCGGTTTGGTTGCTACTGGTCGAATCTGCGTATAGTAAAGAAAGCTGAGCTTGCCGAAACGCCTCGCCTTTGGTGATGCGGGGGTTATCCGCCTTCAGTTTGTAGAAACGCACCATCAGCTCCGGGGTGCCGGCGTCCGATACCTTCCAAAGGCTCGCGATCACCGATTTCGCCCCAAGCGACTGTGCCAGATATGCAAAGCCTTCTGCTTCCTTACCGTTACCGGAGACGCCCGTGTCGCAGGCCGAGAGCGTCAGCAGATCTACAGTGCCGAAAAGGTTCTTGTTTTCCTTCAACTCACTAAACGTCAGCCGCCCGTCGCCAAGCAGCAGAAATGAAGCGTCCTGCTGCGCCGCGTTAAAGCTGTAGTGCGAAGCAATATGTACAACCGGAAACGTTCCGTTGCCGACCGTATTAAAAAACATCTGTTTCTTAAAATTATCGTTGAGCTTTATCGAGCCGTTCATTATTCCCGTCTGTCTATCCGCTTCCCGAACAATCGTTTCAAGCTCGGTTTTTACACCGGGAAGTGCATCGAAGGTTTCCCGCTTTTCCGACACGCCTAAACCGAGTGCCTGCCAATCGGCCTGACTCTCCTTTGTCAGCCACAGAAAACTCTGTTTGGTGAACACCACATTGCGGTAATTCTCGACCAGATACTGCTTGCCGTCATGAAGAGCCGACATCGGTATATACCGCAGTACGCCGTCCAGCGACCACATCAGCGTTTTGTCTTTGTTTGATCCTAGATAATCGCGTAGATCGTCTTCGAGCGTTCTCTTGAGTTTCGGCGAAGCTTGCCGGAATATCGCGGTATAAATCTTTTCCGCGAGCGGCTTCGGATCGTATCTTTCGGAAGTCAACGTGTCGCGAAATTGAAAGACCAAATCATTCAAATTCGAAACGTCGATCGGATACGCCTTGTAGCTCCTATCCGTGACCATGATCACCCAGCCGAATTTGGATCTAGCCGGGGCGCTGGTATTTCGCATGCCCTTCTTTACTTGAGAGTCTGGAGACACAAATTTTTCCTCGTCAAACCCCAAGACTGTGTAGAGAGCGACGATACCCGACTTGGTCTCCCTGCCCAGGGATTGCAGCGCACTTTGAATCTCCTGCTCACCTTTGATTTCGTCAACGCGGGCTGATGCAGAAGATTCAGATTTGCCGAGCGCATCAAGGGCAGCGTCAAACGCCCTATTCGCCGCCGCAATGTCTATACGCAACTGTTCAAGTTTGGCTTCTTGCTTCGATGTCCGCGTTTCTAGCTTCTGAACGTCTTTACGCTCTCGTTCAAGCGACACGAGGTTTTCTATTTTGGCGATTAAGCTTGCCTCGGCTTCGCTGTAAGGAACGGTGTCGGCTTTTGCGCCGCTTCTCGTTAGCTGCTCGTATTCCTCTCCTTTGAGCAAATCCAACACCAATCGGGCTTCCGATAACCGCCCAAGAGAAATTAAATAATCCGACAATCGACGATATTGGAAGATTTTCACCTGCAACGTGTTCTTATCAAGATTATTGTTGGCGCCAAAGATACCCTGATAAACATCGACTGCTTTTTTGCCGTAAAAAACGGCAATATTTGGCTTGGTGAGATGAACGCTATAAAGACTAAATAAATTCCAGTAAATAATCCCCTCAACCCCGCGGTCATTGATCTGCCTCGCTAACATGAGGGCCTGATCGTAACAGGCTCTGGCATTTTCATATTCTTTATAAAAAGAATAAAAGATTGACATATCAATTTGGATTTTCATTTCAAACCTTATGTCATTAGTTTCTCGACTGATCAACAATGCTCGCTTGAAATATTCGTCGGCTCTTACATATTCTTTGAGTCGGAACAACAACACTCCCAGTTCAGAAAGGGTTTGACCTTCGCCCTTTCGATCTGCTAGTTGCCGACGAACCTCTAACGCTTGCTCGTAATATTTTTGCGCTTTCTCATACCGTTGTGTATCAGAAGAAACAAGCCCCAGATCGGTTAGCGTTTGTCCCATACCAGCAAGATCTTTGATCTCCTTTTGTACGGCTAATGTTTGCTCAAAATAGTTTTCAGCTTCGGCAAGTTCCCGTAGGTGATTGTAATGAATAACGCCCAGCCATTTCAGGGATTTACTTTCTCCCACCCGGTCTTTTGTTTTCTTGAATAATTGTTCGGCAAGCTTGCAAGCCTCAATCGACATTTCGGTTTTGCGCTGAAAATAATAAGTCCATCCAAGATTCAGCACTGTCACGGCTAACCATTCTTTTTCGTCGAGCATATGCCACAATCCTGCGGCAGCGTAGTATTCCCTCGACGCGTCAAAACGTTTTGCTTCACCCTGCTCGTAAAATCTTCTCCCAGCGCTGAGATGTGCTTCGGCTTCGAGCCGTTTTCGGTCAAGCAGTTTGGACAAACGCATCTCCGCAAGCCTGACCGTGTAACTTCCGACCTTATCAGATAAACCGTAAGGCGTTATTTCAACCCTATACACTCCGTCCTTTTCGGCTATACAGGAGACAGCTTCGCGCCAGAGGCGACCGTCCTTGCCGTCCATTTCGACAACCAGCTTGCCGCCCGGTGCAAATAGAGAAACGACGACGTCGATGTTTTTCTGCTCGACTTCGGCTCGAGCGTAATGAGCGGCTTTGACATCGAATGTGAATGAATGTGTCTCGCTGCCGCGGATCGTGCGTTCGAGCGGTTTGCCGAGTTCCAGAACGGTCTGCGGCGGAGTTTGGGCTGGCGACGGCAGCGCCGTCAGGAGCACAATAACCGGGTAAAGTAAGGCGACAAAGAAAGGATGATTGTGCGTTTTCATTTCCGGTGCTCCTAGTTACCTCCAATTACCGAACAGAACGAATGGTGACCAGTAGAAAGGGTGTGCGAACGGCGGATGTTTGACCTTGTCGTAGAGAGGTGCGTCGTTTTTCTTGATCTTGATGATTTCGCTTCGCGTGGTTTCGGCCGGTTTTTTGGCGTCGTCTTCCGTTTCGACGAACTCGATCCTGACGGTCGATAAACTGCTTCTGGTGGTCAGAGGCCTAATGTCCGCTTTGCCCTTGAGCAGTGAGAGTTGTGCACGGCGAAGTGCCTCAGCTTTTGAGAGCTTCTTGTCGAGCTTTGTACGGTAGAACTCTCGCATCAACCACGGCGTCGAATTATCGGCCACCGACCACAGCGTTGCCATCACCGAGTTTGCACCGAGCCGCTGGGCAAGCTCGAAAAATGCGTCAACATCGCGCCCGTTCGCGTCCGGCTGCTGCGCCGCCGTGTTGCAGGCCGAAAGCGTCAGCAGATCGACGCCGGCAAACATATCCGTGTGCTTTTTCATATCGGCAAGCGTGAACGGTGTGCCGTCGCCCATCAGCAAAAACGAACGAGCCTCGTCGCCAGGCCGGAAGCTGAAGTGCGAGGCAATATGTACAACTGGCCGCTTGGCCTTCAAAGCTTCGAGCATGGCCGTCTGCGTAAACTTCGCATCCTGCAAAGCCTCGCCCTCAAAGATGCCGCCCTTTTTCTCCTTCCGCTTTAACATCATGTTCAACTCTTCGCCGACACCCGGAAGAGGGCTAAACGAGATCTTGTCGCCCAGCAGATCGACCGTTTGCTCCTTCGCACTCCCAAACCCCGTCGCCGTCCAGTTCAGGGCGATCCCTCGCGTCATTCGTTCCTTGTCCGCACGAGTGAAATTCACATGATTATACTTTTCAATCAGATACTGTTTGCCGTCATGCAAAGCCGCCATCGGCACATACCGCAAATTCCCATCCAACGACCAGAGGATCGTCTTTGTGCCCTTCGGCAGTTCCTTCTCGATCGTCTTGAAAATTATGTTGTAGAGTTCCTGTCCCAACTTTGCAGGATCGTGATCCGGCGTTTGAAGCACGCCCCAAAAACGCCTAGCTTTAGCATTAAGTACAGAATCCTGGATCGGCACGGAGATACTCTTAAGCTTGTCAGGCGTGATGATCAGCGCCTGGAAATTGTCTTTGCCGACAAGTTGGTAAACTGCAGCCGCATTTTGGCCCGTCTCAAGATTGACCTCGCGCAACGCTGCCTGCAGTTCCCCCCGGTCTGAAACTGCGCCAATTTCATCCCTTTCATCAGGGGAACTGGAGAACTCAGTTTCTGCTTGCCGAAATATTTCAACGAGGTTCCGAGCCGCTATCAGAAGGTCGGTATTAAACTCCTCAATTTGTTTCGTCAAATTCGCATCACTTGTACGCTGCAAGGCGAAATCCATAGGTTTAGTAAAAGGCTTGCCAGCGACGAGAGCTTTGATTCGGTCCTCATAAAGCGAAGCAAAAAACGATTCGCGGGGCGTCAGGAGAAGCGAAGCCGGCCGTTTAGAGGCCTCACGGGTAAGCTCAAAAAAACGTTCGTCTTTGAACGAATTCAATACCTGCTGACCCTCGATCAGGCGGTTCTCAGCTAAAAGAAGCGACACAAGATCCCTGTAGAAAACCTCAGAACGCTTTAAGAAAGAACGCTGCAGATCCCTTTCCAGTTCTTGTCCGACCATTCGCACATCACGGTTGAGATTCGCAGCGAGCTTCCCGTAAAAAATCGCAAGGCGGGGATTCTTCCTTTTCCAGACATCAACCAGGGAACCGAACACGTCCGATTCATTTTCGTAGTCACCCTTAGCACGAAATATCAGCTGCGCCTTCAGCAAATGTTCGGTGGCCTTCCTGCTATTGCCCATCAACCCATATACTTGCCCTATGGTTCCATGAAATGCTGCGTCGGACGGATTCGTATTGATCGCTTCTTCCAGCGATTCACGGGCCTCTTCATACCTCTCCATAAGGACGTAAGCACAGCCCAACATCATCAAGCTGCCCCCCACAGAAATTCCCAATTCCAGGTCGGTGTAGATCT
>JANNNS010000143.1:0-19466 GCA_031398645.1 Acidobacteriota bacterium | reverse complement strand
GGTCGATTGGGCGCGTGATGGAGCTGCTCAAGGAACTGAAGCTCGACGACAACACGATCGTGGTGTTCAGCAGCGATAACGGGGCGATTGGCGGTCATGCGGGCACCGACGCGAAATTCTTTAACGCGATCGGCAACTAGGTGCCCGCCGCCCCTGTTTTGCTAGAGAGTGATCTTCTCGTTCTCGCCGTAATCGGCTTCCTGGCCGGTCGCTAGGGCCTTAACAAAGCCGAGGATCTGGATGATCTTGCTCGACGGAGCGTCCCAATATTCGGCCTGTTCGACTGTCACCTTTAATAGGCAAAGGTGCGGGTCATCGAGGCCTTCGGGAAACCATGCTTTGTGGATCGGGTTCCAAAGCTCTTCGATCTTTGCCTTGTCCCGCACGATATCTGCCCTGCCCGAGACCGAGACGTATTTATTGTCGTCCGGTTTTGAATAAGCGATGTTGACGCGGTTATCCTTGCCGACCTCCGCCACTTTGTGAGTATCATCGCTGGTAAAGAACCAGAGGTCGCCATTCGCATCCATTTCCTGCGTCGACATCGGCCGGCTTCGCATATAACCGCCGTCCACCGTCGTGAACATGCAAAAGTCAATATCCTCTGTCAGTTCTTTTAACTTTTCGATAGATTCGTTTCTCTTATCCTGCATAGATTCCCCCGTAAATATGAATATTTGTCTCAAATCAATACATTCGACTGATGTGAGGCAATTATCATTCCGTTAGGGAAGCTACTTGTGCCTTTCCAGAAATGCCCTTATATCGTTACGCATTTGATCATTAATCGTATGGGCGATGCCGGGATAAAGCTTGAATTCGGCGTTCAACCCGGCGGACGCGTACATTGATCGCGCAGCCTCCCAACGGTCGATAGGTTTTGCACCGAGCAGCGGCAGGATGAGGTCCTTGTCTTCGGCGTCATACGAGTCGCCGAAAATGACCGAGTCATTATCGTCCTTGTCGCCGAGGTAAATGAAAAGCGGGACCTTGCGAAGCGTTTCGAGATCGAGGCTTTTGCCTGCCACTTGTTTGATGTCCGCAATCCCGATCGGGTAACGAAGTGGTTTTTCCTTATAGGTTGCCGCAGGTGCGATCGGCCAACCGCCCGGCGAACCGATCGCCGCTGCCTTGACCCGTTCAGGATGCAGGAACGCGAAACGATTTGTGAACATGCCCGAGGCCGAAAAACCGTTAATCAGCACACGTTTGTCAAAAATAACGCCATCCTTCTTTAGGCTCCGGCGAGCGTCGTCGATCATGGCGATCAACTGAAGGTCGAAGCGTGCGTACTCCTTTTTATCGGTCACCATTGCGTCGCGGTCGAGTGCGTGGGTGTAGATCTTCCAGTCGGTCGAAGGCCTTGGAAAAACGGGCATGATCACCGCGACCTTGAGCAGGTTAGCGATCGTCGGCACTTGTGCCATCCGCTTTTTTACGTCGGCCTCGTGGAATTCCAGCGCATCGTCGAGCTTGCCGGTGTTGTTTGGCAGCACCAGGATCGTATGCGTCGTTTTCGCCATCGCCGGGTCACGAAGTTCGGCGGGAACGAAGAGATAATAAGGATACGAAAAGCCTTTTTCCGGATTGGCGTCGATCCGGATAGGTTCGGGTTTGGCGGTTTGTGCCAGCGAAAAGGACGAAGCGGCGAAAAGGAAAAGTGCGGTCAGTAGGGCTCTGCTCATGAATTGCTAAACGAGCAAACTCCGATTCTGTTCCGAGAAAATTTAAATTCGTCTCAGGACCGCGAACGGATCTCGTTCAAGAACTGCTGAGCCAAAGGGGTCTTGAATCGGTATTCGATCCGGCCGGACCAATCGGGTTGAAACAGCGAAGCGTCGAAATCGATGAGCAGCGTTTCATTCTCGTCGACTGAGATATTGAGCTGTTTAAATCGGGGATCGGTGAGTTCGACGTCGATGATCGGGTGGCGAAGCCGGTAGCCGATCAGGCGTTTGGCGGTGAGAATGATTGATGAGGAATACCACTGGCGCTTCCAGTTGGAATAGCGGCCGCCGCCGCGAAAATTGCGATAGGTGACGGTGCCGCGAATGCCTTCGTCCCTCAGGATAAGGCCTTCGCGTTGGAATTCGGCGACGATGGCGGCCGGCAGCTTGCCGATGCCGAAGAATCTGTAGAGAAAGGTCTTTGCCATCGCCTTTCCCGGTTACGAAGTGTGGTCGTGGATCACGCGCCAGCCTTCCTTCAGGCGTCGAAAGATCAGGGTGAACTTTCCCTTGGGATTGTCGGCTGCCCGCTTTAGCGACCAGCTTCCGAGGACGACGGCGAGGTCTTTTGTAAGAACGTTCACTTCAATATCTGCAAATGTCAGCTCGCCCATCTTGGCCTTGGTGTCGTAGCTCTTTTTGTAGCGGTCGAGCGTGGGCTGCCAGCCGCGTGTGATCTGGTCTCCGGATGCAAAAACAAGATCCGGCGAGTTCCAGTAGCCTGACATAAATCCTGCTACATCACCACGATTCCAGGCCGTAGATTGACGTGCCATGACGGCAAGGACCTCGATCTCGATCTGGGCCTTTTGCTCGTCGGATTGAGCGGCGGAGGGACCGACGGCTGCGATCAAAATAAAAAGCGGCAGAATGAAACGTTTCATATTACGGCGATTATATCAGTAATTTCCGTCGATCTTTAAGTTGTAGCCGGAAAATAAAGAGCGGCCGGAACTTGAAGCTCCGACCGTGTTGGTGTTGGAATCGAATGAGTTCGCGATGCCCGGAAATTACTGTCCCGCTGCGTCAGTCTTCTGCTTCTCAGTAAGAGCAATTCCCATTTTTTCAAGCGTGACGCTGTTGAGCGTGCCGGTCACTTTGAGGCCATTCGATTCTTGATATTTCTTCAGGCCCGCGCGGGTCGCATCATCCAGCTTTCCGGTCTGCTCGCCGCTGTACATCGAACCGTCCTTGAGCATCCTTTGAGCTTCCTTGATCTGGTCGGCGGTCGCGCGAAAGATCGCTGGCTTTTTTGGCTTGGCTTCGGATGATGCGACAGGTTTCTCGGCCTTTGCTGCTTTCGCCGGCTTCTTTTCGTCAGCGCTGGCGTAGGAACTTTCCGAGACAGGGATGAGCTTTTGGCTATCGGTCAACGCGATGTTCATTTTCTCGAGCGTTGCACGATTAAGCGTGCCCGTCTGGTTCAGGCCATTATCCTTTTGAAAGCTCTTGATGCCTGCACGCGTTTCGTCATTGTAGGTGCCGGTGGCTTCGCCGTTGTACAGCGACTTTTCCTTCAACATCGCCTGAACCTGTTTGATCTGGTCCTTGGTCGGGCGGAAAACGGGGCCGCGCTTCTTTGCAGGTGCCGCAACCGTCGGGCTTTTGCTGTTTTTGGCTTCGGCGACGGTGATCGTCGAGGACGTCGGCCGAGGGCTGGCGGCCGGAGCCGGGGTTGTGTCCTGAGCCATCACGGCGATGCTGCAGAACAATGAGAGAGCAACAATCGAAAATACCTTTTTCATTGAATAAATCCCCTAAAAGCTTAAATTTTCGTGCAAACCATCGGCCCGAGTGTGCATTTTCGCCACGCCCTGCCGTTCATCACTGATTAGTTTGATCGAAGTGATTATGTGTTTCTTTCCCGATCCTGTCAAGAAAAAAAGCTGCGGAGTGGCAGGAAAGACTTGCTGAATGAATGCTCATTCAGTTATAATCTCCGGACTAAATACTGGTCGAATAACCGAGGTAACCAATGACAAATACTGGAGAGGCCGTTGGGCTGGAAGGGCCGACCGCTGAAGGGACGAAACCAACGATGAACATCAGAAAAGCCGCCGTTTTGGGTGCGGGAACGATGGGTGCGGCGATCGCCGCCCACTTGACGAACGCGGGAATCCCGACGCTTTTGCTCGACATTGCTCCGCGGGAACTTACACCCGCCGAGGAAGCAAAAGGGCTTACCCTTGACTCTCCGGCGGTCAAAAACCGCATTGTGGCTTCCTTGTTCGAGGCAGCCAAAAAGCTCAAACCGGCCCCGTTCATGCTTGCTAAGAACGCCGGGCTGATATCGATCGGGAACTTTACCGACGATATGGCTAAGCTGAAGGAGTGTGACCTGGTGATCGAGGCGGTCGTCGAGAATCTTGAGATCAAACACAAGCTGTTCGCCGAGGTTGAGAAAAATCGCAAGCCCGGTTCGGTGATAGCGTCGAACACAAGCGGCATTCCGATCGATTCGATCGCGGACCCATTTTCCGACGATTTCGCAGCCAATTTCCTCGGCGTTCACTTTTTCAATCCTCCTCGTTATATGAAGCTGGTCGAGGTGATCCCCGGCTCGAAAACTGCCGGCGAAGTTGCGTGCCAACTGACCGGCTTTCTCGACAGGCGGCTTGGAAAAGGCGTCGTGCCGGCGAAGGACAGGCCGAACTTTATCGCCAACCGTATCGGCGTCTTCGGGATGATGGCGACGATCCACGAAATGATCGCGATGGGCTTTACGCCGACCGAGGTCGACCAGATTACCGGTAAGGCGATCGGGCACGCGTCGTCGGCAACGTTCAGAACGTCTGATCTGGTCGGGTTGGATGTGACGGCGCACGTGACGAACAATCTCTACCCGGCTGTGCCCGATGATGAGGACCGCGATGTTTTCCAGATCCCTGGGCTCATCCAGACGCTGCTCGATAAAAAGATCTTGGGCGACAAGACGAAAGGCGGCTTCTTCAAGAAATCGACCGATGCAGAAGGCAAGCGGGCCATACTTGAGCTCGATCTGAGCACCTTCGAATACAAGCCGCAGTCAAAAACGAAGTTCCCGTCACTTGATGCGGCAAAGGCCATCGAGGACATTCCGACCCGGGTCAAGAAACTCGTCTGGGGCAATGACCGTGTTGGCGAATTCTTGTGGAAAACGTCGTCGCGTGTCTCGCGGTATGCAGCCAACCGAATTCCGGAGATCGCCGACACGATCGTCGAGATTGACAATGCCATCAAATGGGGTTTTGGCTGGGAGATCGGTGTGTTTGAGGCGTGGGATGCGATCGGCGTTCGCGAATCCGTCGAACGGATGAAGGCCGAGGGCCAGGCGGTTCCGGCGAGTGTCGAGAAAATGCTCGCGGCCGGTGCTGAGACGTTTTACAAGAATGAAGGCGGCGATCGATCGTTCTACGATCTCGTCGCGGGGGAATATAAACCGATGCCGGACCGTCCGGGAGTAATGGTCCTGAAGTCGGTCAAGGAACGCACCGGTGTTATCAAATCCAATCCCGGCGCGTCTCTGATCGATATCGGCGACGGCGTTGCCTGCCTGGAATTTCATTCGAAGATGAATTCGATCGGCGGCGATACGGTCCAGATGATGAACTACGCCCTCGATGAAGTTGAAAAGAACTTCAAGGGTTTGGTCGTTGGGAACCAGGGCGGGAATTTTTCGGCCGGTGCGAACATAATGATGATCCTGCTCGCTTCACAAGAGGAAGAGTGGGACGACATCAACATGGCCGTTCACGCGCTCCAGCAGGCGATAATGCGGCTGCGTTATTCGCCGAAACCGGTCGTAACGGCTCCGTATGGTATGACCTTGGGCGGCGGCTGCGAGATCGCGATCCACGGTAATCGGGTGCAGGCTGCGGCCGAAACGTATATTGGTCTGGTCGAGGTCGGCGTCGGAGTGATCCCGGCCGGCGGTGGAACTAAAGAGATGACGATGCGTGCGATGGACGCGGCGGCAGCAACGCCCGATGCCGATCCGCTCACATTCTTAAAGAAGACGTTCGAGATGCTCGGCATGGGCAAGGTGGCAACATCGGCCCAGGAAGCGAGATCGTGGGGCTTTTTGCGGGACGTCGACTCTATCTCGATGAACGGTGACCGGTTGATAGCCGACGCTAAGCAGGAAGTTTTGAATCTGGATGCGTCCGGATTCGTGGCACCGACGCAGCGAACCGACATCTATGTGATGGGAGAATCCGCCACTGCAGCGATGAAGCTTGCGTTGCACATGATGAAACAGGGCGGATTTATCTCAGATCACGATGCTCTCATCGGTGCAAAACTTGCACATGTTATGAGCGGCGGCAGCATGAACCACTCGGCGAATGTGAGCGAACAGTACCTGCTTGACCTCGAACGCGAGGCCTTCGTTTCGCTTTGCGGCGAGAGGAAGACGCAGGAACGTATCGCCGCGATGTTGAAGACGGGAAAGCCGTTGAGGAACTAGTTAACTGATTCGGGTGATTTTTTCGCGTTAGCTAACGGAGGAAACACTATGGACGAAAGGATCAACAACATCTTAGCTGAGTTAAAGAAGACTGCTGACGACGCGGATGAGACGTTCGGCGCTTTGACAAGCGATCAACTGAACTGGAAACCGGGTGAGAAGAGCTGGAGCATTGGGCAATGTCTCGACCACTTGATCTTGACCAACCGGCAGTTCTATCCGGAATTTGACAAGCTGGCGGCTGGTGAGCGGCGGAACACTTTCTGGCAGAACTACTCGCCATTCACCGGGTTCTTTGGCAGGTTCCTGGTAAAGGCCGTGAGCGAAGATTCGAAAAAAGCGAAGGCTCCGTCGAGATCGATCGTGCCGCCGAGTGATATTGATGCGGACATCGTCGAACAGTTTATCCGGAGTATATCGGAAGTAAGCGAAAAGGTTGTTGCGTGCGCGAGTGCGGATCGTGAAAAGAACGTTGTAACCTCACCTTTCCTGGCCGTGATGACGTACAAGCTTGAAGATGCGTATACGGTATTAGTAGAGCATACGAAAAGGCATATCAGGCAAGCTAAGCGCGTTATGCAGGCGGATGGGTTTCCGATCTAGTTTCTTGAGCAATGCCGGAGAACTTTAAGAGCCGCACTTTTCGATGGGGATTTAACTTTTTTCCGGCATATCGCGGAACGGGCGGGCGACTCATTTACGTCGCGGATGATTACCATGAGATACGGATCAAACTTCCGCTGAACTGGCGGACGAAAAATTATGTCGGCACGATCTATGGCGGCAGTATCTATGCCTCGATCGATCCGATCTACATGCTGATGCTGATCAAGATCCTTGGGCCGGATTACGTCGTGTGGGACAAGGCCGCGAAAATCAGATTCAGAAAGCCGGGCAAGGATACGTTGTACGCCGACTTCACGCTCTCGCAGGAAGAAATCAGCGAGATAAAGCGGCTGGCGGAGGACGCAAAATCGGTTGACCGGATCTACAATGTAGAGCTGAAAGGGCGCGATGGCGTGGTTCATGCTCAGATCGAAAAAACATTGTACATAGCGAAAAAAGGGAAGCGGTAAATGAGCAGATATTCTGATAGAGCGTTCATTTTTGATATGGACGGAACGCTCGTTGACAATATGCGGGTGCACACGGCGGCCTGGCGAACGCTGCTGGAAGAGAACGGCGTTGCGATGGACGAGCACAAGTTTTTGGTCGCGACGGCCGGTCGAACGAACCGAGAGATAATTCCGGAAGTTTTTGGTGCGATCTCCGAAGAGCGGATCACAGAACTCGCCGTTCGTAAGGAAACGCTCTATCGCGAAGCTTTTTTTCCAATACGCGCGCCGATCGCGGGTGTTGTCGATTTCTTAACCGAAGCGAAAGAGCTTGGCATCAAGATGGCGGTCGCGACGGCGGCTTCGAACCCGAATATGGAGTTCATTCTGGACGGCCTTGAGCTGCGAAGATTTTTCGACGCAATAACAACGGCCTCAGATGTAACAACGGGAAAGCCCGATCCAGCGATGTTCCTGGTCTCGGCGGAGAAGCTGGGTGTAATGCCACAGGATTGTATCGTTTTTGAGGATGCACTGGGCGGTTTCGAGGCAGCAAGGCGGGCCGGGATGAAAGCCATCGGGATCGCCACGGTGAATTCGATCGAGGATATGCTGAAATGCGAATCCGTCGTCGAAGCTTGTAGAGATTTTGTTGGACTGGAACCAAAAGCCGTGGTGGACCGGCACTTAACATGAATATGCGTTGTGGCTGGGCAAGCAATGAACTGAATATTCCTTACCACGACACCGAATGGGGCGTGCCGCTGCACGATGACCGTGCGTTGTTCGAGTTTCTGATCCTCGAAGGAGCGCAAGCAGGGTTGAGCTGGGATACGGTCCTTGCGAAGCGGGAGAATTATCGAAAGGCCTTTGATAATTTCGATGCGGCGAAGGTCGCGAGATACTCAGACGCAAAGTGCGCTAAATTGCTCGTCAACCCCGGCATTATTAGGAACCGGTTAAAGATAGCGTCCGCGGTCTCGAACGCTAAAGCGTTCCTGAAAGTGCAAAAGGAATTCGGTTCTTTCGACGTATATGTATGGGGCTTTGTCGGCGGCAAGCCGTTGAATGCCAAACGAAAGCTGATGAGTGAAGTGCCGGCGAAAACCGAGATCTCAGATGCACTTTCTAAAGACCTGAAGAAACGCGGTTTTAATTTTGTCGGCTCGACGATCATGTACGCGTTCATGCAGGCGACCGGGATGGTAAATGATCACGTGACGACGTGTTTTCGGTATAGAGCGTGTCAGAATCCGGAAGGTAAGTGATCCGTCTGTATGAGCGTTGATTTCCCGGTCACACCGGCGATACGAGTCTTGCGAGACAAGAAGATCGAGTTCGTCCCTCGGCTTTACGATTATGTCGAAAAGGGCGGGACGCGGGAATCGGCGAGGCAGTTGGGTGTTGACGAGCACGCGGTGGTTAAGACGCTGGTCTTTGAAACGAATGATAAGAAACCGCTGATCGTGCTGATGCACGGCGACCGCGAGGTTTCGGCGAAGACGCTGGCACGCTTTCTCGGGGTAAAGTCGATCGAGCCGGCGACGCCCGAAAGGGCATCGAAATGGACAGGATATCTTGTCGGCGGTACATCGCCGTTCGGTACGCGGAGTTCGATGCCGGTCTATGTGGAGGGGAGCGTCCTGATGCTCGAAAAGATCTACATCAACGGCGGCAAACGCGGGTTTTTGGTCGAGATCGATCCGAAAGTTTTGACCGAGGTGCTGAATGCCGTCGCGGTGGACGCTGCGATCTGAACGTATGGAAGATTGGACCGAGTTGGTAAAGGCGGGAAAGTTTGAAGACGCCGAACCTCTCTTGCTTGCGGCAACCGCTGAGCCGGACGGTTACGGCGGCGAGACAGTCACGCGGGCAGAGTTTTACGAAGAATGGGGCGACAGTCTATGCCCTGATGTCGAGGCCGAACTGAAATTTCGGCAGTCGTGGAGTTACTGGGCTCGTTTCGCATCGTGGGCGACGACCGGCGGTGAGGGAACGGCACGAATGATGGATGTAAACCGCGTGCTCGAGAAGATCGAAGCGCTGGCGGAGGAGTAGACCTTATGCTGATCGATGACTTTCTGCCCGAGTATGATTTTGAGGAGAAACACTCGATCGCGATCCACGCGGACGCCGCGACGGTGTACGAAGCGGCGCAGAACGCGAATTTTGGTGAATCGTGGATAGTACGAATGCTCCTGACACTTCGCGGTATGTCGGCAGATGCTTTGACGCTTAAGAATTTGAGCTATTCCAAGTTTCGGATCCTTGGTGAACGGCCCGCCCGCGAATTGCTCATCGGCCTGGCCGGAAAATTCTGGACGCCGTGGGGTGACCTGCAGGATGTGAACGCCGATAACTTCAAGGCCTTCGACAAGAGCGGGTATGCGAAGGCGGTGTGGAATTTTTCGCTAGATGACGAAACGGCAGGTACGGGGCTGACAACCGAAACCCGCATCAAATGCCTCGACGAAGGCAGTCGACGGAGCTTTGGATTTTACTGGACGTTCGTTCAACCGTTTAGCGGATTGATTAGGATGGAGATGCTGAAGACGATCAAACGGACCGCAGAAGATGGCAGATTGTGAATATTGGAAGGGTATCACCGCTAAATTGAAGACGGCGTCGGATGCAAACTGGGCTGCTCACGTTCTAGCTTCTGATGAAGAGAATGTAGCCGCAGTCAGAGAATGCATACCGGATGCCGAGATCATCGACGCGGTTATCTCAGCGTATGGAGACGGAAATTGGTCGACACAATCATATTGCGACGAGATCTTGAGTCAGTTTGAAAAAGAAGCGGTTGAACAAGTTTTCGGTCATATGACTGAGATAAGCGACGATGTAACTCGAGGGATAGAGAGGTTTTTGACGTTATGAAAGAAGCAGTAATTGTATCGGCCGTGCGTACGGCTGTGGGTAAGGCTCCGAAAGGAACGTTGAAGAACACGCGGCCGGATGATCTTGGTGCGGCGGCCATTAAGGAGGCTGTCAGTCGTTCGGGGGTTGACGCGTCGCTGATCGACGACGTGATCATGGGCTGTGCGTTTCCGGAGGCTGAGCAGGGGATGAACGTTGCCCGGACGGCGATGATCGCCGCTGCGCTGCCGGTCGAGACTTCGGCTATGACGGTTAACCGGTATTGCTCATCCGGGCTGCAGACGATCGCGCTGGCCGCAGACCGGATAGCTACCGGCGGGGCAGATGTGATCGTCGCGGGCGGGCTTGAGACGATGTCGATGATCCCGATGGGCGGCAATGTCGTCCGGCCGAATCCGGCGTTGGTCGATTCGTACCCGGACTATTACCTGAACATGGGCTTGACCGCTGAGAATCTGGCCAAGAAGTACGAGATCACGCGGGAGCAGGCGGATGAGTTTTCATACAATTCACACCAGAAAGCACTCGCTGCTATCTCGTCGGGTAAGTTTACGGACGAGATCGTGCCGATGAATGTTCACTTAGATGAATTCGACGAGAAAGGCCGCGTGCGCCGTAAAGAGATCGTTTTTGCAACTGACGAAGGCCCGCGGGCGGACACTTCGCTTGAAGGGTTGGCAAGGCTGCGAGCGGTCTTTCACGCAAAGGGCACGGTGACGGCCGGGAATTCGTCGCAGATGTCGGACGGGGCGGCGGCCGCGGTTGTAATGTCGGCAGACAAGGCTAAAGAGTTGGGCCTGTCGCCGCTCGCTAGGTTTGTTTCGTTCGCGACTGCCGGATGTTTGCCGGAAGAAATGGGCATCGGGCCAGTCTATGCGATCCCTAAGGCTTTGAAACTCGCCGGGCTGACGCTCGACCAGATAGACGTCATCGAGTTGAACGAGGCGTTTGCCGCCCAAGGACTTTCCGTGATGAAGGTACTCGAAATGGATCCGTCAAAAGTAAATGTCAACGGCGGCGCGGTCGCCCTCGGCCACCCTCTCGGCTGTACAGGAGCGAAGCTGACCGCCACGATCCTTCAGGAAATGAAAAGACGCAACGCCCGCTATGGCATGGTCACGATGTGCGTCGGCGGCGGCATGGGTGCGGCAGGGATCTTTGAGAGGATGGGCTAAGACCTTCGCGAAGGAATGAAGATACTTCTCATCGCATCTATCGGTGTAGTGCTCGGAATCTCATGTGGATCACCTGCGAACAATTCTGGGGCCAATCACGCGGCGGCCGTAAACACGAGCGCTAACGCTAATGCTTACTCGAGGAGCGAGAACGCGTATACCTTCGCGCAGATCTCGCAATTCACAGAAGAGTTGACGCCGTCAGGGAAGGAGGCGCGAGAGATCGTCGGAAAGACAGTAACCGAGAGTAAACTTTGGCAGAAGAAGGCGTTCGATGGGCGACTGAGAAAGCTTATGGGCCCTGATTACGCCACCATGAAGAGGTTCTGGAACTTTGAAACTCCGATAAAGAAGTTCGGCGACTTCTTGATGATGACGGGCTGCGAAGAGAGTAACTGTGCCGAGAATCAGTACGTCATTTTCATTGACTTGGGCGACGGAAGGATAAATGTCATCCATATCAGCAAAGACGCGGTTAAAGAATGGCACGCTTACCGAGAAATTCAGTACCTGCCCCCGCCGTTTGAAGAGGAACTGAAGAGGATGAAGGAGCGAGAGTAGATTGGTGTTGGTTCGCGTATTTTCGCGGCTCGGAAACTGATTTCCAATCACGAAATGCACGAATCGACGCGAAAACGAGCGAAACGGTAGTGTCTTAAGACACTACCAGCGAAACATAATTCTTGACTGAATGAGCATTCATTCAGTACAATGCTTTGAACGAATTTCTACAGGAGATCACGATCAAATGGATGCAAAAATGGAAAAGGAATATGTGAAGGGCGGCGAGTTTTTGATCACGGACCAGACGACGGCCGAGGTTTTTACGCCGGAGGATTTTACCGACGAGCATCGGATGATCGGCGAAACTTGTCGCGAGTATATTGACAACGAGGTCGTGCCTAATCTGCCCGCATTGGAGGGCCATGCTTGGGAAGTTGCTCGTGATCTGCTTAAGAAAGCGGGTGACCTTGGCCTGCTCGGAGCAAACATTCCCGAAGAGTATGGCGGAATGGAATTGGATCAAACGACTGGTGCGATAGTCGCTGAGATGGTCGGCCGCGGCAGCGGATTCGGCTCGACCTACGGAGCTCAGACATCCATCGGGCTGCTGCCTATACTCTATTGGGGCAGCGAAGAGCTTAAGAAAGAATGGATACCCGGCATTATTTCGGGCGAGATCGTGTCGGCGTATTGCCTGACCGAATCTAGCTCGGGATCGGATGCGTTGGGAGCAAAGTGCGTCGCTAAGCTTTCGGAAGACGGCCAGCATTACATCCTGAACGGCGAAAAGATGTGGATCACAAACGGCGGATTTGCCGACGTGTACATTGTCTTTGCTAAGGTCGATGGAGAGAAGGAAAAGTTCTCAGCGTTCGTTGTGCCGCGTTCTGAGAATTGTCGTCCGGGCGGTGAAGAGCACAAGCTTGGGATCAAATCTTCCTCGACGACGGCAGTCATTTTATCCGACGCCAAGATCCCTGTCGGCAACCTGATCGGAAACGTCGGTGATGGAGCAAAGATCGCGTTCAATGTTCTTAACGTGGGCCGTTTCAAACTCGGAGCCTCCGTCACTGGCGGAGCCAAATTGGCAATCCATGAAGCTGTCCGTTACGCGAATGAGCGTCATCAGTTCAACAAACCTATCTCGAGTTTTGGTGCTATCAAACATAAGCTGGCCGAGATGGCAATCCGCACGTGGGTTGCGGAATCGATCACCTATCGAACGGTCGGCATGATCGACGCGTTGATCGGCGACGGAGCTAGCAGCGATAAGAAGCTGCAATCGATCGAAGAGTACGCTGTCGAATCGTCGATCAATAAGGTCGCGTGTTCCGAGGCTCTTGATTACGTAGTCGACGAGATGGTCCAGATCTATGGCGGCTATGGCTATTCGGCCGATTATCCGGCGGAAAAGGCTTATCGGGATTCGCGCATCAACCGCATTTTCGAAGGCACCAATGAGATCAACCGAATGCTCATTCCGGGCCAGCTGATGAAGCGTGCGATGAAAGGCAAGCTGCCGCTTCTACAGGCAGGCAAGGCGCTTCAGGATGAGATCTTGAATCCGCAGATGTCCTTTGACGAAGACACCGGCGTGCTAGCAGCCGAAACGAAACTTGCTCAAAACGCGAAGAAGGTCGCGTTGATGGTGCTTGGCACAGCGGCTCAAAAATACATGATGGGCCTGAGCGAACAGCAGGAAGTCTTGCTAAACTGCGCCGACATAATCATGGACGCCTACCAGATGGAAACTGCAATACTTCGTGCCAAAAAGCACGCAGAGGCGAAGGGCGAAGAGTCGGCGGCACGCTACATCGATATGGCTTCGGTCTTCTGCAACGACGCCATCCAGCGGGTCGAGGCAAAGGCGAAAAATACCATTGCCGCTATTGCCGAAGGAGACGAAGGGCGCACGCTGTTGGTCGCTCTGAAGCGTTTTACAAAGAACAACTCGCCTGTCAATACGATCGCGGCAAGACAAAGGATCGCCGATGTGTTGATCGGGGCGAACACTTATACGTTCTAGCTGGGATCGCGGGCGTCCCCGCCTGCACGGACGCCGTTTCGGCGTTCGAGATCATGGTTAAGAATGGAACTATACTGGTCGAACTACGCCGCTGCAGAACGCGGCGTAGCAGGCGAGGACGCCTGCGATCCCAGGCTAAGCCGAATTTCTTCCCGCATTAATGATTCCGAAAGAACAGCGGATGACCAGTTTTTCCAGGGTTGTCCGCTGTTCGTCCGTTAGGCCTTCATATCTCAGTTTCCTTAACGCGTATTGCTGAATTGTCACCAGCGGGAGGACGATGCGCTCTCTTGTCCGGACGGATTGTTGTTCGACGGGCAGGTCGGACATTAGTTCGTTTGCCCCGGAGATGCGATTTAGGTAAGTGCGGGTGAGCTCGTATTCATCGCGGATCTTTCGCCAGATCTCGCCGTATTTTCGATCATCGGCGAGGAACGCAGTGAGCGGGAAATAGCTTTTCTGCATTGCCATTTCACAGTTATCTATCAACGCTTTGAAGAAGCCGTTCGTGTGATACATCGCCGCGATCTGATCGATCTTTCCGTCCATTTGTTCGAGTGCGGAACCAACGCCATAGAAACCGGGGACGTTTTGTTTTATCTGGCTCCATGCTCCGACAAAGGGAATCGCCCGCAGATCCTTTAGCGTTAGCTTTCCGACTCCGCGTTTGGCCGGGCGGCTGCCGATGTTGGTTTCGGCGTAGAACCGAAGAGGGCTGACGGCGGAAAGGTAATCAAGGAAGTCCGGGTGAGTTTTCAACTCGTCATACGCCGTAAAGCTGTGTTCGGCGAGCTGCTGCATCAGGGCTTCTTCGTCGGGTGTGAAAGTGATCTGTTTTGGAGCAAAAAGCTCCGTATAGATCCCGGCGTGCAAGAGCTGTTCGATGTTGTATCTTGCAGCGGCGACGGTGCCGAAATTTGAGCTTACGGTCTGGCCTTGGATCGTCAATTCAAGTGCATCGCCGGCAATGTTCTTGCCCATTGACGAATAGAATCTGTGCGTTTTGCCTCCGCCGCGTGCAGGCGGGCCGCCGCGGCCGTCAAAGAAAATGACCTCGATCCCGTGTTCGCGTGACAGGCGTGTCAACTCGTCTTTGGCCTTATAAATGCTCCAGTTTGCCATCAAGTAGCCGCCGTCTTTTGTGCCGTCGCTAAAGCCGAGCATGATCGTTTGCCGGCTGTTTCTTCGCGCTAAATGTTGGCGGTATTGCGGCAGCGTGTATAGTTCCTCCATTATTGCGGGCGCATGCTGGAGGTCGGTGATCGTTTCAAATAGCGGGACAATGTCGATCGTCAGCGATTCTTTCTGCCAGCCTGCGAGAAGGAACAGCCCATAAACTTCGATCACGTGAGCGGCGCTCTGACACTGGCTGATGATATAGCGATGACAGCCCTCGACACCGTTTTGCTGCTGGATAGTTTTGACGGCCGCGATAGTTCTGAGAGTGTCGTTCGCAATTGTATCGGTGACTGTTTCGAAGTCCGCGGCAGCTTGGATGCCGAGCAGTGCGGAAATTTGTTGCGGCCCGGAAAGGGAAGAATAATCCGCCGGTAACCCGTCGTATCTTGCCGCGATCGACTGTAATGCCTTGCCGTGTTCGGACGCCTCCTGGCGGATGTCGAGAGCGGCGAAATGCAGGCCAAAGCTTTCGACCTTATTTATCAAGTCTTCGACCAGATGAGCGAACAGGCCGTTGTGGTCCTTGACGAGTGCTTCCCGCAGGCCGCCTAGGTGCTTTAGAATTTCGGCCTTGGTCAATGAACCCGACGCGGGCTGGAACGCTTCCTGATAGAGCTTTTTCTCGAGGTCGGATACGGCTCCTTCCACGTTGGCGAAGGTTAGCCGTCGCTTGAGCCGGCGAACGTCCGCATGATAGCAACGCAGGATGGATCGCTTTAACGCATCGGCCACCCGGAGTGTGACGTCGTGAGTAACGAAGGGATTTCCGTCGCGGTCGCCGCCCGACCAGAAGCCCATTTTTACGAGTTCGTTGAGCTTGATTTCGTTTTCGCCAAGGGTGCTTTTCAGGCCTGCAACGATCGTCCCTATCGCGTTGTAGAACACATTTTCGAGATACCAGATCAGGCTTGAGGCTTCGTCGAACGGCGTGGGTTTTTGCTTCTTGAAAAATGGAGTCCGCCCCAATTGTTGAAGAAGTGTGTTGATATCTGTGACGCTGTTCTCGCGTATCGCGGCTTCCAGATCGTTGATTATGCCGAGGACCGAGCCGGGGTAAAACTGTGTCGGATGGGCGGTCAAAACGAGACGAGTGGAAAAGCTGCGGAGCTTTTCTTTCAGATCGTCGAGGCGGCCGACCTGGACGACGGCACCTTCTAATTGGGCGAGCGTCCCAGTTCCATGAGTATCGTGCAACCGTTCGAACGCAGCATCTTCGAGAGCGTCGAAAAGGACCACCTGACGCTCGGCGTACTGAACGAAACGGAAAAGCAGGTCGGTCTTCTCGGCATTGGGTTTGTCCGCGAAAAAGCCATCGATTATTTCCATCGGACTGCGTCCGGCGGCAAAGCCTTCTTCGCAGTCGTTGTTGAAAAGCGAAAGCAGAATTCCGGTCCTGTCGATCCCGTAAAAAGGCAGTGATAGAAACAGGCTGTTGTATAGCTGGAACTTGATACCAACCGAATCTTGAAATTGCTCGAGTTTGCCGGACGCGGTTTGGATCATATGCTGAGATTGTATTATAGAGCGAGAAAATATGAGTTATCGAATAGAACGATGGAGTGAGACGCAGGCACCCGACGCGGCAAAGCTTATTCAGAAAATGCGGGCAGAAGGCTATAGCGTTTTTCAATGGAGCGATCCCGCGGGAGCGGTTTATTCCGATCACGAACATGGTGACGATCAATCGCATTGGATAATTTCTGGGACGCTCGAATTGACAGTGAAAAGCTTCGGGTGTTTTGAACTGAGACCCGGCGACCGCGACTTTATGCCCGCCGGAACGGTCCATTCTGCGAGGGTCACAGATGGCGAGGCAGTTGTGTATCTGATCGGATCGAAAGTGTGACGCGGTAGGATCGAGGATAAATTTGCTCATGCAGAAAAAGTGTGACCCTTGCGGATAGTGCCTTGTTGGGTCGGTATAGATCTCTTGAATTGCCGTTGCCTTCAGGCAACGGAATAGAATGCTTATTAAAGTTCCGGCGGCTTTAGCCGCGAGAGTTCGGGTTAAAGCCCGGAGGTCTTTTTTCAGACTGGGCCCGTTCGCTAAAGCGAACGGCAATTGATAACAAGAGGCGAACTGCAATACGAAGGCGCCGATGAGTGCCGCTATGTGCTTGATGTATCTATTCCGCCTTTTCATAAGCCTGCTCCGAATTTAATAGAAGCGGCCACAGTATCAAACGGTGGATTTGAAGATAGGAATGATACGAACGATACGAATGATAGGAACGATGCGAACGGTAGGAATGATATGGAAGCTAGGAACGATAGGAATGATACGCAAGGGGGTCTGATAATACGGAAGATCGTCTAATTAAGGAGATCTGTTCGGCGGCCGAGCTTAAATTCAAGCCGGCAATTTTGCGAATGCGGTAAGATGTTTTCATGGCAAATGAACGAACACTGGGTGAATTAAGAGCAAGCGGTTACGCGGTCCGATCCGTCAAGGACGAGATGCGTGCCAACCTGATCGCGAAGATGCGGGCCGGTGAAAAGCTATTTCCGGGCATTATCGGATATGAGGAAACGGTGGTTCCGCAGATAGTCAACGCGATCCTGTCAAAGCACAACATTATTTTGCTCGGGCTTCGCGGGCAGGCGAAGAGCCGGATATTGCGGCAACTGACTGAGCTGTTGGACGAGACTATCCCAATAATTGCGGGTTCGGAAATAAATGACGATCCATTCTCGCCGTTGAGCGCTTACGGACGGCAGACGACGGACCTGCATGGAGACGAGACGAAGATCGACTGGGTCTCACGTGACAACCGCTTTGTCGAGAAACTGGCGACGCCTGACGTAACGATCGCGGATATCATAGGCGATGTTGATCCCATCAAGGCGGCCAAAGGCGGGCATTTGCTGTCCGACGAACTGACCATCCATTTTGGCCTGCTGCCGAGGGCGAACCGAGGGATATTTGCGATCAACGAACTGCCCGATCTTGCGGGAAAGATCCAGGTCGGATTGTTCAACATCATGCAGGAAGGCGATGTGCAGATAAAGGGTTATCCCGTTCGGCTGCCGTTGGATGTGATGCTGGTGTTTTCGGCAAACCCGGAAGAATACACCGCACGCGGAAAGATAATTACGCCGCTGAAAGACCGCATCGGGGCCGAGGTACATACGCACTATCCGGCGAATGTTCAGTTGAGTGCTTCAATCACGCAGCAGGAGGCTTGGATCGAGCGCGACTCTCCGGTGACAGTGCCGGATTTTATCGCCGAAATAATCGAGCAGATCGGCTTTGAAGCACGTGATGACCAGCGGGTGGATAAACGCTCGGGCGTGTCGCAGCGGTTTTCGATAACGGCGCTTGAGTCGGCGGTTTCGAACGCGGAACGGCGGTCGTTGATGACCGGCGAGACGGATATCGTGCCGCGTATTTCTGACATTTATGCTGCATTGCCCGCCATGACCGGCAAGATGGAGCTGGAATACGAAGGCGAGCAGATCGGTGCGATGCGGCTTGCCAAGGATCTGATCAAACGAGCCAGCGGTGTGATATTCGAAGGCTTTTTTCTCGGCATCGATTTTGAACGGGCCGTGCAGTGGTTTGAGAACGGGAACAAAATCTTGCTGTCAGATACGGCTTCGGCGGACGAATGTGTGCTGCTTCTGGAAAGCGTGCCCGACCTGATCGAATCTACGCTGGTGCCGCTCGATTTCAGCAAGAAGGACAAAGCGAAACTCGTCTCTGCGTGCGAATTTGTGCTCGAAGGGCTGTATGCCCAGAACAAGATCTCACGAAACGAAGACGGCGGGTTTGAGGCGGTGACGAAGGCGAAGCGGGATCGGCGCGGGATGATATATGAGGATCTGACGGATCTGGAAGGGTATAACTAGTGTGAACAGGATAATGGCCTCCCTTCTTTTTCTTCACCCTAATCCTTGGGCTCTTAAGAATCGTTGGGTCCTATTGGTTTTGTCAACCCTTGTTCTGGTTTGTTCAATTATACTCTTCACTCTCTGGATTCAAGGAAACAGCGGATATATTGTCCTGATTATCGCCGTGTTTTTCTTATCTTACTCGTAAGTAGGCTTACGAGCGTGGTGGAGCCTTCGCTCAGAATCTGAGGCAAGAAAACAAGATAAGCCGTGATGAGTTGACCTCATCACGGCTTTCGCACTTCCCCGGTTCGTACCTGCTTGTTAGTAACGTCGATAAGTTCTATATGTTCTCGCGTTATAGGTTTGGTTGTTCTTGTAATAACGCGTCTTTTTCGGGTTCAACTTGTAGGTGTACAGGGCTGAACCACCGCCTCCGGCAAGTGCTCCGATCGCTGCGCCTTTTTTGCCGCCGATCAATCCACCCAGAATAGCTCCGGCACCGGTACCAATACCGATATTGATCAGATTTCGATGTCTGCGATAAATGCTCGGCTTTTTATTGGTCTGCCTTGAGTAGGTTCGACCATTGGTCGTCACCGTCTTCGTATAGCGTTTCTGAGCTGACGCCTCGGACGAAAGAAG
>JANNNS010000326.1:0-6321 GCA_031398645.1 Acidobacteriota bacterium | reverse complement strand
GTGGAAAGAAGATCTGGTTCCACACGGACGCAGTACAAGCGGCCGGCAAGATCAAGGTTGATGTCGAAGAGATCGGCTGTGATCTCTTATCGCTTTCTGCCCACAAGATAAATGCCCCAAAAGGCGTCGGTGCATTGTACGTGCGGCGTGGAGTGCGTCTTCATTCTCAAAATATCGGCGGTCTTCAGGAGCGTGGAGTTCGCGGTGGGACCGAATCAGTCCCATTGATCACAGCTTTTGGAGCGGCTTGTGAGATCGCCGTCGGACGACTCGACACGGAAACCGAGAGGTTGAAGGCGATGAGGGACCGGTTTGAGAACGAGGTTCTTGAGACGATTCCGGATTCTTCAGTTAACGGCTCTATCCTAGACCGTCTTCCCAATATCTCGAACGTATCGTTCAGGTCTGTCGAGGGTGAGGGTCTTTTGATAAACCTTGATATGCAAGGGGTTGCCGTTTCGACAGGTTCGGCGTGCTCCTCGGGTTCGCTTGAGCCGTCACCGGTTATACGGGCACTCGGCCGGGAAGACGAATTGGCACGCGGAGCCATCCGCTTCAGCTTTGGATCGATAAACACCGAGGAAGACGTCGATCGAATTCTCGAAATTCTCCCGGCTTCGGTAGAAAATCTTCGACGGCTTGCACCGGCCCGCTAGACGCTTCTATGGATCGTATCCCCGGCATAGGCCAGCCACGTCCTGAAGTTGCGGGTCACGATCGACTGGAACATCTCGACCGGAAGTTCCCCGTTTGAGGCTTTGTGATGGAGCATCCGGACCTCGTCCAGCGAGATCATTACAATAGCGGCCGGGATCTCTCTCTTCTCCCACTCGGCAATGGCCGTGTAAATTTCCGGGCTCAGCACAGTTGATTCGCCTGCGTTTGAGAGAATAGACTCTGCAATATTTGAAACGTAGCTCATTTCCTAACACCTTAACTCTAGTCAAAAAAAAGCCCGCCGATCGCTCGGCGGGCTGAGGTCCAAGGACGACATCTACCCAAGTCCAACTGGAGGAGGTCTTAGCCCGCTACGAGAATACCGCAATTTGTGTTGGTCGGGGTTCCGATCGCTCCGGCTACGAGGATGCCGGTGAAGCCTGCTACCAAGATGCCTGTAGCTCCTGCTACGAGGATTCCGCCGGCTACGAGGATACCCGTGTTACCCGATTTCGTTCCACCGCAAACGCTGCCGCTTTTGGTGTCCGGTGCCGCTTTACCAGCTACGAGGATGCCGCCGCGGCCTGCTACCAGGATTCCGTCTGCGGCAAAAGCTGTGCTCACGCTCAAAACTGCTACCATAAGGATTGCTGCGACGATGTTCTTGATATTTTTCATTTTTTTTCTCCTGAGTTTTTTTCTGAAGCCGTCAGCTTCGTGCTGCTCTTCTCATAACAAGACCCGTGCCACGATCTTCTGGAATTTGAACACAATTCGTAACTGCTGCAATTACACGGTTTATCCTCCTTATTTGTTTTTGTTAACAGCTTAATTGGGCAGTTCACAAACTGTATATCTGGTTATCACTCGGTGCGAGATTCTAGGTCAAATGTTGGATCTAAAGCAGTTACGCAGTTGGATACAAGATATACATGGTTTTAGTGGCTATTTCGTATACACAAAGCTGATCTTTGCTCAACTTTTTACTAGCATTTAGCTTCCGAATAGTGTTAAAATTTGTTTAGCGTAGAGCACCCCCACCGCAACTCTTAGTTCAAGTCCCGCCAAAATGAATACCGTCGCTACTGAAGCAACATCGACAATCAGTCGGGAACGATTCTCCACCGCAGTAAAAGTGGTTGTGATCGCGACGGGAGCGGTGTGTTTCGGGTACGCGTTCGTGAAGCTCCCTGAATCGGCATTGGGGCTCGGATTCCTACTGGTACTGCTGTTCGGAGCGTTCGTCTCACCAAAGATGACGTTGACCCTTCCGAGGTCAAAGTTTGCGATCAGCTTCTCGGATGCCCTGATCTTCCTCGCTTTCCTGCTCTACGGTGGTGAGGGAGCGATATTGCTAGCTGCCGTCGAAACTTTTGCCAACTGCGTCTATCTTCGCCGCTCGGGTTTCAACTGGGGCAAGTTGATGATCCCGGCGAATGTTTCGATCAACGTTATCGCCACGGCTACGACCTACATTGTCCTGTTGGCGATCCAGTCGATGGGCGGTGCCGACTTCAACCCGAATAAGACGCAGCATCTGATCTCGCTGCTTGGCCTGCTGGCGTTTTCACAGTTTCTCGTCTCTTCGCTATTTGCCGCGATCTTCCACACACTCAAAGACGGGACCAGCCTTTGGGAAACCTGGAAGAAGTACTGCTTTTCCAGCTCGATGACCCAGATCGTCGGAGCCGGGCTTGCAGGCATCATCTTCAAGGTCATCAACTACGGCGACTTCGTCACTGCGGCGATCGCACTTATCGCGATAGGCATCGCGTTTCTCAACTATCGGCAGTCCATAAGTGACATCAACACCGCGATCGAACAGGTTGAGGAGGCCGAAAGAGCGAAGTCCGAAACTGAACGGGAACGCCGACGAGAGGCCGAGAAGCATGCTTCGCAGCTGCAGCTATCGCTTCAGAAGGAAGAGATGGCGAACGTTGCCCTGCGAAAGAGCGAACGCGACTTTCAGCATGCGGCACTTCATGACTCGCTGACCGGCCTTGCTAACCGCAAGAAATTTGGAGACATTCTCCGACGCCTCATAGAAGACAATAAGCGGGACCCATCTACCGTTTTCCAGGTCCTTTTCCTAGACATTCGCGGTTTCAAGAACATCAACGACTCACTAGGGCACACCATCGGCGACAAGGTTTTGGTGATCGCGGCAAAGCGGTTTGTTCGAATGCTGAATGCTTCGGACACGGTGGCCCGGATCGGAGGAGACGAATTTGCGATCATTCTTCGCGACCTTGCTACGGTTGAGAAAGCTCAGAAAGTCGCTCGTCGGATCTATAAGAGCCTGACCCAGCCTTTCTCGCTTAGCGGGCACAAGATCAACATCGACCTAAACATTGGTATCGCTCCGTCCGATCCCGAGTACGACACACCGGAAGAGATCCTCCGCGACGCCGATATCGCAATGCACTTTGCGAAAGAGAAGAACGACGGCCCGGCAGTATTTTCTAAGGATATGCGTGAGAAGTTCCTTGAGCGGATACAGCTCGAGATGGACCTTCGGCACGCTATTGAACGTAATGAGTTGGCGATGCACTATCAGCCGATCGTGTCCCTGACGGACGGAAGGCTGGTCGGGTTCGAAGCGTTGCTGCGTTGGCACCACGCCAAGTTAGGGATGATCCCGCCGTTCAGGTTTATTCCTATTGCCGAGGACTCGGGCCTTATCCTTCCTATTACGGTCTGGATCCTCCACCAGACGTGCACTCAGCTGAAGCAATGGCAGCAGATCGGCCCGGAATATGAGAATCTGATGGTCAGTGTGAACATCTCGGGCAAGCATCTTGCTAAGAATGAGCTGATCGACGATGTCGTCGGAGCATTGCAGAAGTCACGCATCGTGCCCGGCTCGCTTAAGCTTGAGATAACGGAAAGCACTGCGATGGAGAACGCCGAGCATTCGATCGCTATTCTAAATAAGCTGAAAGAGATCGGTGTCCAATTGAGCATCGATGATTTCGGGACCGGTTATTCGAGCCTCAGTCATCTGCATCGGCTGCCGTTCGATACGCTTAAGATCGACCGCTCGTTCGTCATTCGTGTGGGTGAGAACGGAGAAGATTCAGAGGTCCTGCAGACGGTGATCTCGCTGGCAAAGAACCTGAAGATGAGGGTGATCGCCGAAGGCATCGAGACCCATCCACAGCTTGCGGTGCTGCAGAATCTCGGCTGCGATTACGGCCAGGGCTATTTGCTGGCCAAGCCGAAGCCGGTACAGGAGATAGAAGAGCTGCTGTACAAGCGGCACAACTGGCTGCCATCTGGTCTAGCTCCCGAAACGAACGACCATGTCGAAGCTCCGACGGATGCCCCGCGTGAGCAGGCGACGCTTCACTAAACAACCTAATTTTCCTCCATTCTATTCTTCCTATTCGTGGTCCCCTAGCTCCGTAGGAGCAGCCTGTTTGTAGAACGGAATGCGTGATATTTTTGACGAAAGCTCCGTAGGAGCGGCCTCATCAGGTCACCCCTACAGGGTTCTACATTCCAATGATGAACGATGCTACAAACACGCCGCTCCTACGGAGCTAGGAGTTCGTTACGTTTCCTCGTTATTCCGCTGATTCTTCCGATTCTGTGGTTAGAGCTATTTTCCACAAAAGGAGTTCTGGACTCGCGGCGTGTTTGCCTCGACGATCTCTGAGGTTTAACTCTCCGCGTCCTCTGCGTTAAAAATCGACTTAACCCGCATTTTGGATAAAGCATCGCGTGCGTCTATACTTATCGAAAATCTTCAATGAGGTGAACTACTCGATGTTAAAGAAGCTGTCGTTGTTCTTACTGATCTTTTCCTTCGTTGTTACAAGCATTCCCGCACAAAAGAAGTTTGATTATCCCAAGCCTAAGAAAGTGGCTCAGGTCGATAACTATCACGGCGTTTCGGTCGCTGATCCTTATCGCTGGATGGAAGAGGCTCCGCTGAATGCGGACACGCAGAGTTGGATCGAGGCCCAGAATCAGCTCACGAGTTCATTCCTTGCGACCATTCCCGAACGCGAAGCGATCAAGGCACGGTTGACCGAGGTTTGGAATTACGAACGTTTCTCTGCTCCGTCCAAGATCACCGACGGGTTCTATATCTATACAAAGAACGACGGCCTGCAGAACCAGAGCGTTTTGTACCGTGCCAATTCGATCAACGATCCGGGCAAGGTCTTCTTTGACCCGAATAAGCTGGCTGCCGACGGCACTGCGGCCCTGAGCGGATCATCGTTTACGGATGACGGAAAGCTTTGGGCATATGGTGTTTCCAAATCGGGTTCGGACCGCACCGAGTGGCGGATAATGAACACCGAGACGGGCGAGTATCTGCCGGACACGCTGGCACCTAACCGTCAGGGCGGTGTCTCGTGGCTCAAGGACAATTCGGGGTTCTTTTACAGCAGCTATCCGCCGGCGGAAAAGGGACAGGAGCTAAAGACGACCACATATTTCCAGAAGCTCTATTTCCACAAGCTCGGCACGCCGCAATCGGAAGACTACGTCGTTTACGAGCGTCCGGATAACAAAGAATATTTCGTTGGCGGCGGAGTTTCTGAGGATGGCAACTGGCTTCTGATCAACGTCGGCAAGGGTACCGAGCGGATGAACATGGTCTATTTCAAGAATCTGACGATGGCCAAGGCTCCGATCATGCCGCTGATCACCGATCTCAAGAACAGCTTCTCGTTCATCGGCAACGACGGCTCGACGTTCTATTTCCGCACCGATCGTGATGCAGCTCGCGGAAAGGTCGTTTCGGTCGACGTCCTGAAGGAAACGCCTGAGTGGAAGGATGTTATTCCGGAGTCGGCCGACACGCTGAACGGCGTTCAATTCGTCAACAACCAGTTCGTCCTCAACTATATGCAGGACGCTTCGACCAAGATCAAGATCTACGAGACGACCGGTAAGTTCGTTCGCGACGTTGATCTTCCGGGCATCGGTTCTGCCGGTGGATTTGGCGGCCGTCGTGACGCGACCGAGACGTTTTACAGCTATTCCAGCTACAACGCACCGCCGACCATCTATCGCTACGATATGAAGTCCGGCAAGAGCACGATTTTCCGTCAGGCAAAGGTGAAGTTCGACCCTTCGTCGATCGAAGTAAAGCGTGTCTTTTACAATTCAAAGGACGGCACGCGTGTTCCGATGTTCGTCGTCCATAAGAAAGGCATCAAGCTCGACGGCACCAATCCGACGCTGCTTTATGGTTACGGCGGATTCAATATCGCACAGACGCCGGGCTTTTCGGTGGCACGTCTGCCGTGGCTTGAGATGGGCGGTGTCTATGCTGTGGCGTGTATCCGCGGCGGCAGCGAGTACGGCAAGGACTGGTGGGCGAACGGAGCCAAGTTCAAGAAGCAGAACGTGTTCGATGATTTCATCGCTGCCGGTGAATATCTAATCGCGAATAAGTACACGACCAACAGCAAGCTTGCCATTCAGGGCGGATCGAACGGCGGACTTCTCGTAGGTGCGGTCCTCAACCAGCGTCCTGATCTGTTCGGAGCCGCACTTCCCGCCGTCGGCGTTATGGACATGGTCCGCTTTACCAAGTTCACCATCGGCTGGGCTTGGACGTCCGATTACGGTTCGCCGGACAAGCCGGACGAGTTCAAGGCCCTGTACGCTTACTCGCCGCTGCACAACATCAAGCCGGGCACTAAG
>JANNNS010000095.1:0-13347 GCA_031398645.1 Acidobacteriota bacterium | reverse complement strand
GAATTTGCTAAGCCAGCCGCCCTCGGCAAGCGAGATCGAAAAAAGGCAGGCGAAGAAAATGACGACGACGAGCCATTCTATAGTGGTTGCGGACATCAGGATCCTCTAGCGCAGCCGAAGCATACTCTCGACCGAAATGTCCTCATCAATCGCGGCCCAGCGAATGCCGAGGCCGCCGCCGATCAGCTCCCAGTTCTTACGCTCGCCCTTGGACGCGGCTTTAAGCCGAGGAAACCAGCTAAGAGGAACCGATATGATGCGCCCGTCTGCCAAACCAACATTCACCGCATCCTCCGCAAACGCTACCTCGACGGCCAACGGTTGAACATCTACTGTTGAAATACTCATAAATTGCCCAAAAACAGTCTAAACCATTGTACAACATAGACATTGCCTTTTCGCAGCTTCATCTAGGCCGGAGTCGAAGGTTGTCCCGGCAGCTATTGTGCCGACCTCAACACCCAGCCCTTCGGATCGACGACCGGAGCGGTGCTGCCGTTGAAGTTGACCGCTGCCTTCCCATCCTTCATTTCGACCCGCTGGGCTTTGCCGTCGATCTCGACGTCGATGGGCATCGGGAAAGGCATGTTGCTTGGCGTTTCCCAGCTCAGGACAATTCTGCTCGGCTGCGACGTAAAACTCGAGAGAGCCTCTTGAACAACAAGTTTCGGAAGCTTCGGCTGGCGCAAATACATCTCAAAAAACCAGTCGAGCTTCATCTTCGACTCCTGCTCGGCGATCTTTAGGAAATCGTCGGTTGTGACTAGGCGTGTTTGGCGGCCATCGGTGATGGCTTCCATCGCCTTAGTCGGGTAGCACATTCGCCGGATCGAACGAAAGAATGCTTCGTCACCGATCAGATAACGCAGTGTGTGAAGTACGACCGCACCTTTCGTATAGATGTCACCGTCACTTTTTACAAAATCGGGCCCCGCAAGGTAAACCTCGTATGAGAATTTTGCCTCACGCGGTGCCACAGGCTGCATGTTTCGCGTGCCCTTCGCCCGACCCTTCATCGCAGTGAAATAGGCGTCCTTCTTTCCGAGATGCTCGAGATAAAGTGTGTCCATAAAGGACTGAAAACCCTCGTGGATCCAAAAATCACGCCAATCATCCGCCGTCACGAGATTTGCCCACCACTCGTGGCCAAACTCGTGAAGCTGAAGCCAATCAAAACCGTGTTCGTTATATTGGAATTTGTTCCCATAAGCGAGATGGGTCGAGTGCTCCATGCCAAGATGCGGCGTCTCAACAATGCCGAGTTTCTGTGATCGGAACGGGAACGGCCCGAGGTACTTCTCGTAAAAAGCGTTATATTTCTTGGTCTCCTCGATCAGCTTTGCGCCCTTCTCATAGCTTTCCGGCAGGATGTAAAACTCGATCGGTATCATCTCGCCCGTTATGCTTTTAACGCTGTCCTTGATGACGCGATACGGTGCGGCGTCAAACAGGATCGAGTAGTTCGGGATAGGGTTCGTCATGCGCCACAGGTATGTCGATGTTCCGTCCCCATTCTTAGTCGTGCTTTCAAGCTTTCCCGGGCCGGCCGCAACCAGCGGGTCGGGAACCGTTATCCGCATCGTGGCGGTCGATGCCTTGTCCGACGGATGATCTTTTACCGGAAACAGGAGGTCAGCTCCGTCGTTCTGCAAGGCGACCGAGACCCAGTCGGCACCGCTCGGTGTTTTCTCCCAGATAATGCCGCCGACCCAAGGCGGACGCGGAGCGACACGCGGCGAACCCGAATACGTGATCAGCGTCTCGAACGTCTCACCGGCCTTTTTTGCGGTTGGGAACGTGATCCATATCTTCCCTTCGCGACGCTCGTATTTAAGCGCGGCCTGGCGGTTATTTCCTTCGCCGAAGATGTTGTCTATCTTAAAGGTCGTGTCCAGATCCAGGACGATGACGCTCGTCGGTACGACCACTTTGGCGATCATTACGGTCGTGCCGGAGATCCATTTCGCCTTCGGATCGACCTTCAAGCTGACGTCGTACGACTGAACGTCATACGCGGCCTGCTCGGGCATCAGCGGCCCGCCGGTCGCCGTCGGCCGAACGCCAAGCTCACGTTGGCCGAAAGCGAATGCTGAGAACAGAAGAATTGCCAGAATGCTCTTTTTCATATGTTTTACCGAGACCTGACTGAGGAAATTTATAAGCTATTCTATTTCAAAAGAGGAAGATTTGGAATGCTGCGGCATGGGTTGAGCCGGGCGGAAGCCGAGGCAGCTACTAGTTTGCAAACTCGGCAACGACAGGCGCGTGGTCGCTTGGTTTCTCAAGTGCACGCGGTTCCTTGTCTATCCAGCAGTCAGAACAGGCTTCCGCTAGCGGCGGTGAAGCCCAGATGTGATCGATGCGAAGGCCGCGGTCTTTTTCGAAATCATGGTGAAAGTTGCTCCACCATGAGAACTCTTTCAGGTCGTCGTTGAGCTGCCTGAAAACATCGACAAACCCCCAACGTTTTAAGTTCAAGATCGCTTCCCGCTCCGGCTTGCTGAAATGGGTCTTGTCCTTCCAGAGTGAAGGCTTCCAGACATCGAGTTCGTGCGGGGCAACGTTCAGGTCGCCGCTCAGAATGACGTCGTCATCAACGTCAAAATTGTCGTCGAAATACTCTCTTAATCTCGCAAGCCAGTCTAGCTTAAACGTGAATTTATCAGTCCCCAGGGCCGTCCCGTGCGGCACATACACATTTACTATTCGAACGCCGTCGATGGTACCGGCGATCAATCTGCGTGGTGCGTCCTGGGCATCGCCGGCAAAGTTCTTTTGCACATCGTCGATCGGATGTTTTGAGAGAATCGCGACGCCGTTGTAGGCTTTCTCGCCGTGAAACTCAATGTAGGGAAAACCCGTCGCCCGTAGTTTCTGAAGCGGGAACCTAGAATCAACGCACTTCAGCTCTTGCAGGCATAGAACGTCCGGCTCGTTCTTCGTGCACCAGTCGACGACGTGCTGGAGACGAGAGTTTATGCCGTTGATGTTCCAAGTTGCTATCTTCAATTTGGTGAGATCTACGCTTCTGGATGAAGGTAGAAGACCTTGCTGATGATCTTCCACTCTCCGTCAGTCCTCAAGAGCGTAAAGAGATCGGTGAACTTATGTCCAGTCCAGTTGTCGAGCTCTACCCGCACCGTGGCCACGGTACCTTCGATGTCGATATTGGCGATATCTGCTTTCAGGTCCGCCGCAGGCCCGTTGCCGTCGTTCCAGTCATAAAGGCCTTGTATCGGGCCGCCGAAGAGATCGGGGCCGATGTAGCCATATATAGTGGCGCCTTCGTGAAAAGCCGGTTTCATATCATCACCTTTGCCCGAAATTCCACCGTTGATGTAGATCTGAATCGTTGCTGAGATCGCGTCTCTTTCGGTTGCTAACGCTGCTGCATTGCTCATATTCTTTTTTCTCCTTTAGTTGTTGTGGGCTGCAACAGTACTGGATCTGGCCCGAAACCTCAACTAAATTGCGAAATCTGCGACGACGGGAGCATGATCGCTGGGCTTTTCCAGAGCCCTTGGTGCCTTGTCTATGTGACAGGCGGTGCACTTGTCCGCGAGGGACGACGAGGTCCAGATATAGTCGATGCGAAGGCCGCGGTTTCGCTGCCAGGCTCCTTCGCGGTAGTTCCACCATGAAAATTCCTGGGCATCGCCGTTCATTTTGCGAAAAAGGTCGACGAAGCCCCACTGCTTTACGTTGAACATCGCAGCACGTTCCGTCTTGGTAAAATGGAGCTTGCCTTGCCACGTGGGCACGTTCCAGACGTCGACCTCTTCCATCGCAACATTGAAATCGCCGCACAGTAGAACGTCCTTTTCATTCGAACAAGTTTCGTCGAAATAGCGCCTCAGCCGAAGCAGCCAGTCGAGCTTGAAAGTGAATTTATCGGTCCAAAGATCGGTACCGTTCGGGATGTAGGTGTTCACGATGCGAACGCCTTTGATAGTCGCGGCGATCATTCTCTTCGGCGAGTCGTCGTCATCATCAAGGAAATTCTTCTGCACATCCTCGATCGGAAACTTTGAGATGATCGCTACGCCGTTGTAGGATTTTTGGCCGTCGAACACGGCGTTGTAGCCAGCCTCTTCAAGCGCAGCTAGCGGAAAGTTTTCATCAACGGTCTTCGTCTCCTGAAAACATACTACGTCAAGCTGTTCGCGGTTTAGCCAGTCCAGCAGCTGCGGCATTCGGACATTGATCGAGTTTACATTCCAGGTCGCTATCTTCATTGGGTATTCTGTTCAGCTTCTTTTCCTGTTATCCCAAAAATCCGGATTTCGTGGGCGTACTGGATTCTTGTTCGCGTGTTCTATCTGCTTGGCTCGCTGATTAAGCTCTTCTTCCTTCTGCTGCTTGCGCCGTTCACCGGTCAGCGGCGGCGTACCGCGATCGCCCCAATAATATTTAACGGTGATCAGAAAGAGCGTCAGGCTTCCAAGGGCCGTTAAGACGAGCGTCAATATCAGTATCCAGGCAAGGCTAGACATATTCTTCTCCAGGCAGCGGCCTTAAATGAATAATGAAATGGTTAGTCACTAAACTCAAGTATGCCGATCGCCGAACCGAACGGCAGCACCGCTTACCTTCCGGCATTTCGGTCCCAGAAGATGCCATCCGAAAAGCCCTGGATCGACGGATCAGAAGCGGCAAGTTCCAGACGTTTTGCGGCCAGCAGGCAGTAGATCTCGTCCGATTCTATCGCGATGAAGCTGCGCCCTAACTTCTTAGCGACTACCGCCGTCGTCCCGCTCCCGGCAAAAGGATCGAGTATAAGATTGCCGGCCCGAGAGCTGGCGAGGATCAACTTCGCGAGCAGCTTCTCGGGCTTTTGGGTAGGATGGTCCGTATTCTCGGGCATCGACCAAAATGGAACGGTGATATCCGTCCAGATGTTCGAGGGGTGAGTGTCGCGGAACTTGCCGTCCGAAGTATCGTCCCAATCCTTTGGCTGTCCGCTTTCTCGATAAGGTGCGATCACCCGGCGACGCTGCTTTACGGCGCGGAGATCGAAGGTGTACTTATCGGATACCGTAAAGAACCAAATATCCTCGGCCGCGTTCTTCCAATTTGCCTTGGCCCCCCGGCCCTTTTCGCGTTCCCATGTGATGCGGTTCTGAAGTCGAAAGTACTTTGTGCCGACGCGCTGAATGGCCGACGAACTTCGCCAATCGCCGCAGATATAGACGCTTGCTGTCTCCTTTAGCAGCGGCACGCACAGCCTCAACCAGGATTCCAGCCAGGCTTCGTAGGAGTCGGACGATGTTCGCGTAAACCCTTCTTTTCCGAATTTTTTTGTCAAATTATACGGTGGATCGGCGAACAATAGGTCAAAGCTCGATGGCTTCAACCTTGTCAGAACTTCGAATGCGTCTCCGCAGATTACCTGGTCGATACTGTCAGTGTCTGCGGACATGCTCATCGCCCCTCTCAAACGGTCGGCCTCAGCTTGTGTCAGGTCTATCGTGCGGTTGCGCTGTGCTCTCTGTTTTGGTCCATGGGACATACGTACGGTGCTCCGACTCTACCACAATCGCTCTGTTTAGTTTCTGAGGTTGGTGGCTTCGCTTGATGTCGTTCGCCACGAAGCAAAATAGACGAACAGAACTCAAAACGGCTCGACACTAAACTACGGCTTGCTTGACCACCAAAAAGGCGCGTGGTAACCTCTAATGTTTTGAGCAATGGACGTTTTTTGGTCCGAATTTTAATAGTAATTTATCAAAATTGTATATGTTTCTGCTGGCCTTTGCCGAATCGATTCAGCTATTCCCGGACGGAACTCTTTTCATCCACATCGCCCTGATCCTTATCATGATCTGGGTGCTGAACCGTACGTTTTTCCGGCCTATCAATAAAGTGATCGAGGCTCGAGAAAAGCAGAAAGGCGGTGCCGGCGGCGAGGCTGAGACGATCCTAAAGGACGTTGCGGACAAAGAGAGCCGCTATACCAAAGCGATGCTGGAAGCACGCAGCGAAGGTTACGAACTGATCGAAAAGCAGCGGGCGGAGGCGGTTTTGGCACGCCAGGCCCAGGTCGCACGGGCAAAGGAAGAAACGGCAGCATCGATGGCAGAGCAAAAGGCGCAGATCGAGGCACAGACCGCCGCTGCACGTTCAACGATCGCCGCCGAAGCCGAACAGATGGCGGACCGCATCGCAGCTAATATTCTGAAGGCTTAATGCGCGAAGAGCGCCAGGCTGATTATTCATATGTTTGCACTTTTTCTTAATTCGGTGGTGTTGCTTGCGGGTGGCGGCACCGGGTTTTATGACAAGTATTTGAATTATCCGGGCTTTGAGGCCTGGAAGTTCGTTAACCTCGCAATCTTTGTCGGGATTCTTATTTATCTCGCCAAAAAGCCTATAGGCGAGGCCTTCAAGGCAAAGCGTGACGCGATACGTGCCGAGTTGATCAGAGCGGAAGAAGAAAAACAAGCTGCTTTGAAGAGCCTGACCTCTGCCGAGGCCAAACTTGCTACCCTCGAGAACGAAAAAGCCGAGATCCTGATAAAAGCCGCCGAAGAAGCCGAGGCAGAAAAGCGACGCCTTTCCGAACAAGCCGACCTTGATATCAAAAAGCTGCGGGAACAGACCGGCGGCGAGGTCTCGCGGCTGCAAAAGCAGACGATGGTAATACTTAGGCGGTTTTCGGCCGAGGAAAGTGTCCGGCTTGCGGAGGAAAAACTTAAGGCTCAGATCGACACGCAAAAAGATCAGCAGCTTGTGAAAAGCGGTATCTCATCTATCGGAGGTTTGAACTGAAATGAGTGCTGAAACCGTTTCCCGACGCTACGCCGCCGCGCTTGCTGATGTCGTCACTAAATCCGGAGATGCCGAGGCGGTCAAAGCCGAACTGAAGACGTGGGAAGTAATGATCGCGTCAAACAGCGAACTTAGTTCGCTTTTCGTCAACCCGTCGATCGCTCACCTTAAAAAGGAAACGATCCTCAATGACCTGATCGCCAGGACCAAGCCCAGCCGAACGACCTCAAATTTTCTGCGCGTCCTGTTGAGCAACGGACGACTCAGCGACCTGAAAGGGATCAACACCCGCTTTGACTCCGAACTTGAGGCTCGCAGCGGCAACGTCGTTGCCAAAATAACTTCTGCCCGGGAATTGAGCGAAGGCGAAAAGGCCGAACTCAGCTCAAATCTCGCCAAGGTGACGGGCAAACATATTAAGCCTGCATTTATTGTAGACAAAGGAATTATCGGCGGTGTCGTTACGCAGATCGGTTCGACGGTCTATGACGGCTCGGTGAAGACCCAATTAGAGAATCTTAGAGAAGAACTAGTTAATGGTTAATGGGATGTCGTTAATTGGATCCGAACGCTTCGGAGCAGATTAACAGCAACAATTAGCCATCAACGATCAACAAAAAAATGGAAGCAATTAAAGCTAACGAAATCAATGAGATCATTCGTGCCCAGATCGAGAACTTCGATGCAAGCATGACTGTCGACGAGGTCGGCACGGTCATCAAGGTCGGTGACGGTATTGCCGAGATCCACGGGCTTGAAAAAGTAATGGCCGGCGAGCTGTTGGAGTTCCCTTACGGCGTTCGCGGATTGGCCCTGAACCTTGAAGAAGACAAGGTTGGAGCCGTGCTGTTCGGCGATTTCCAAAAGATCAAAGAAGGCGACGAAGCAAAGCGGACCAAGCGCATCATGAGCGTGCCGGTTGGTGATGCTCTCATCGGCCGCGTGGTCGACGCTCTCGGTAACCCGATCGACGGCAAGGGCGAGATCGTTACCGATACCTTCAATCCGGTCGAGCGTATCGCTCCCGGTATCATCGACCGCCAGCCGGTGAAAGAACCGCTCCAGTCGGGCCTTAAAGCCATCGACGCGATGGTCCCGGTCGGCCGCGGTCAGCGTGAGCTGATCATCGGCGACCGCCAGACGGGTAAGACAGCTGTTGCGATCGATACCATCATAAACCAAAAGGGCAAGGACGTTATCTGCGTGTACGTCGCGATCGGCCAGAAGGCATCGACCGTCGCTCAGGTTCGTCAAAAGCTTGAAGAGTACGGTGCGATGGATTACACCATCATCGTAAACGCGTCGGCATCAGATCCGGCAGCTATGCAGTTTCTTGCTCCGTACTCGGGCTGCGCAATGGGCGAGTATTTCCGCGACAACGGCCGCCACGCTTTGACTATTTACGACGATCTGTCAAAACAGGCAGCCGCTTACCGCGAAATTTCGCTGCTCCTTCGCCGTCCTCCGGGCCGCGAAGCATATCCCGGCGACGTTTTCTATCTCCACTCACGCCTGCTCGAACGTGCCGCAAAGATGTCGGATGCACGCGGCGGCGGTTCATTGACCTCACTGCCGATCATCGAAACACAGGCCGGCGACATTTCGGCATACATTCCGACCAACGTTATTTCGATCACCGACGGACAGATCTTCCTTGAGAGCGATCTATTTAACTCGGGCGTTCGGCCCGCTATCAACGTCGGTAACTCGGTCTCCCGTGTGGGCGGTGCGGCACAGATCAAGGCCATGAAGCAGGTCGCAGGTACTTTGCGTATCGACCTTGCGCAGTTCCGCGCCCTCGAGTCGTTCGCGCAGTTCGGCTCCGACCTCGATGCCGCCACGCTGAAGCAGCTCGCGCGCGGCCGACGCACCGTCGAGATCCTGAAGCAGGGCCAGTACCAGCCGATGGAGGTTGAGAAGCAGGTGCTCATCATTTGGACCGTGACCAACGGTTTGGCCGATGACATAGCGGTGGAGGACCTCAAGCGGTTCGAAGAAGAGATCACCAGCTTCATGGAAAAATCGCACCCCGGCGTGTTGAACACCATGCGCGAGAAGAAGTCGATCGATGACAGCATGAAGGCGTCGATGAAGGAAGCAGTGGAGGATTTTAAAGCGACGCGCTGGAACAAGGCGGAGGCAGGAGCCGCAGCGGCCTAAATTAAAAAATGGCTAGTTTGTTAGACATGCGCCGACGAATCAAGTCGGTCAAGAACACACAGCAGATCACTAAGGCCATGAAGACGGTCGCGGCTGCAAAGCTCAAACGTGCACAGGATCGCGTTACTGCTTCGCGTCCGTTTGCCGGCAAGATGTCAGAGGTCCTCGGTGGCCTGAGTGCCAAGGTCGCGGACGAATTTTCACATCCGCTGCTCGACGAGCGCGGTGACGAGAAGTATCTGATCGTGCTTATTAGTGCGGACAAAGGGCTGGCTGGCGCATTTAACGCGAACGTCATTAAGGCCGCCCAGGCATTCTTGAAAGAGAATTCATCAAAGTCCTCTGAGATGATCGCCGTAGGCCGCAAGGGTCGCGACTTTTTCAAACGCCGTGATGTTAAGTTTACCGACGAGTACATCGGCCTTACCGGCAGCGGACAGGTCGTCCACGCCGACGCCGTCGAGATCGCGAACAAGCTGATCAAGACATTTACCGAGGACGAGTCGATCGACAAGGTCTTTATAGTCTTTACCGAGTTCAAGACCGTGCTTTCGCAAAAGCCCGTGATCGAGCAGATCTTGCCGATCCCGCGAACCTCGGGCGACGGAGAAGCGTCGGCGGGTTCTCAGGCTGAGTACATTTACGAACAGCCCGCACCCGAGATCTTTGGAAAGCTTTTGCCCAAACAGGTCGAAACGCAGATCTACCGCGGGATGCTTGAGTCGGTCGCCTCAGAACAAGGTTCACGCATGACCGCGATGGATTCGGCTTCAAAGAACGCCGGTGAACTGATCGACACGCTCACCCTGAACATGAACCGTATCCGTCAGGCAGCCATCACCAAGGAAATTATCGAAGTTGTGTCCGGAGCAGCAGCAGCATAATCTCCCTGCCTGAAGTGCAAACAAGTCGGACGATAGGATTTGAGTCCAAATATTTTCAATAAAAGTTGGCGCGGAAGCATATTCGCTTACGCGCCTCTTATTTTATGGATTGGCGTTATCCTATTTCTCGGCAGCGGCGCAGGATCAATGGCACAGACCTCTCGGTTTATTGGGCCGCTAATCGAATTCTTCTTTCCTTCAGCAGCACCTGACACATTCCTTATTGTTCATGCCTTCATCCGCAAGGCAGCTCACTTCTTTGAGTACGCTATTCTGGCCATTCTTGCCGCCCGAGCGTTTACCCGTTTCAATTCGGTATTTGCATCGCGGAACTGGCTGCTGCTGACCTTTCTGCTTGTGATCGCGGTCGCAACCATTGACGAATTCAACCAGAGCTTTCAGTCTACTCGCACGTCTTCCGGGTGGGACGTTCTTCTCGACGTGGTTGGGGGCGTAACCGCGCTGGCGGCCGTTTACCTTTTCCGCCGAAGAGCAGGAAGCCGCTCCGGAGCTTGACTGCGAGCCTTGCTTATAAGTTCAGGAATGAGAGCGGCTTCGGGCAGCGTGGGCCAATGCCGCACGGGCAATTCCTTCTTCATCGCATTGATCTTCAACCGAAAAGGATTAAAGATCGACCGGTAGTACAGCAGCCAGAAATCCTCCATCTCATCCGCCGACGGAGCCGCCTTCTTTTCTGCCGGAGCACTGAATACGAGATCTCTCTTGTCCCAATGGGCACATCCTTTGGGCGTAAGTATCGAGAAATTCATCGTGCCGAAGCGCCGTTTGAAGAACGGTGCCGCACGTTCGACCGTGAAGTGCTGAGGTTCGTGCCAGGCGATATAGATCTCTTCGCCATCGCATTCTGCCCGGCGAAAGCGGACGAAAGCGTGAAACTTATGAACGTCGCGGTTAACGGCCTTTTCCATCAGACGGGCCGATCGAACATCAGGATCAGATTCGATCTCGAGCAGATCTTTGTTCTCATGAACGAGACGGAACAATATCCGATAAAGCCGCGGCCACCGCTCGGCGTCGTCAAAGCATGCGGCCGCTTCGGCAAGCTTGAGGAACGCTGCCGGAACGGTAAAATTGGTCCGTATCGGTTTGGGAACGGCTGATTCTTCAAATAAGCCGTTTTGCGATCCATCGGTCCAAGCTATCTCGCCAGGCTGCACTCCACCAAGCACCATTTTTCTTGCGGTGCTTCGCCATGAATCAAAACTGTTATCCAAAGCTACGTAGATCATCTGTCAAATTTCGCCGGTGATCACCGAGGCCTTTGAAATACCAGTGTCGAACAACGACGGCTGTACGTTCTGCGGGCGGAAACGGCCGAGCACGAAACTACTGTCCAGGCGAAAGACGTCCGGGTTGTGATCGGCTGCCGTTATGAACCACTTTGCCCGGTTCATGCTGATCTTCAGCCGGACAAGGTCACCGAGCTTGATACGGTGAAATCTCCGGATCTTCAAGATCCGATTCACATTTCGAACGCCGATTCCCGGAATTCGCAGCAGCACACTCTTCGACGCTCGATTCACGTCGACCGGAAACAGCCCCCGGTGCTTCAGTGCCCAGGCGAGTTTTGGGTCCTTAGTCAGGTCGAGATTGCCATTTTCAAGGCTGCTCGCTATTTCATGAGCAGCGAAACCATAGTGTCGAATGAGCCAATCCGCTTCATACAAGCGGTGCTCGCGCATCGGCGGGGTCGGGTCCTTTGCGAGTTCCGGGTCGGTAAACTGGGCCGGAGAGAAGGCGGAATAGTAAACACGGCGGAGCTGGAACTTTTTGTAGAGAGCCTCAGCCTTCGTCAATATCACGCCGTCGTTGCTTTGGCTTGCACCAACCACCAGTTGCGTGGACTGGCCGGCACGAGCGAATGCGGGCGGAAGCTTTTCTGTCTTTGCTCCTTCTTTTGATTCGTCGATGCCGCTTTTGACCTCGGCCATCGTGTCTTCTATTTCGGATATAGTTTTCTCGGGCGCCAGCTTGTCCAGATCCTGCTGCACCGGCATCTCGATGTTCGCACTTAACCGGTCGGCATACTTGCCTGCCTGCCTAAGAAGCTCCGGTGACGCTCCGGGAACTGCCTTAAGATGTATATATCCGCCAAAGTCTTCCTCCTCGCGCAGCTTTTTTGCGACAAGAACGAGCTGTTCCATCGTGTAATCGGCGTTTTGAATAATTCCCGAACTGAGGAAGAGCCCCTCGATGTAGTTGCGTTTATAGAAGTCGATGGTAAGGCGAACTATTTCTTCGGGTTTGAATCGTGCCCTCTGAACGTCGGACGATCGCCGATTGATACAGTAAGAGCAGTCTAGGATGCAAACATTTGTAAGGAGCAGCTTAAGCAAAGAAATGCACCGGCCGTCCGGCGTATAGCTATGGCAAATGCCCATTCCTTCTGTATTTCCTATTCCCTTTTCGGCCCGTTTTCTGTGAGATCCGCTTGATGCACATGATGCATCGTACTTCGCCGCGTCAGCCAAAATTTCAAGCTTCCGTTTTAGATCTATCATTGTTATTACGCTAGCACAAGGAGTCGGACGGCACAATGTTGCTCTTATGAAACATATATCTCACTCAGGAGTTGGGTCGGGATTCGAACCACTGTATCTTTCAAATTACCGAACTTTGTGTCATATTTTATCGTTAGATACACCAGAAGGAGATCTTATTAAATGAGCATTATCGACAAGGTCAAAGAAGCGGCGATGAACCAGTTTATCGAGGTCATAGAATGGCTCGATGACTCGCGCGACACACTGCTTTACCGTTTTCCGGTTTACCAGCAGGAGATCAAGAACGGCGCACAGTTGATCGTCCGAGAATCGCAGACGGCCGTTTTTGTCTTTGAAGGCCAGGTCGCCGATGTTTTCACGCCGGGCCGATACACGGTCGAGGGCGGAAATACACCGATCCTTTCGAAACTCGGAGCCTGGAAGCACGGGTTTAATTCTCCGATCAAGTCCGAGGTCTATTTCGTTAATACTAAACAGTTTACGGACATGAAGTGGGGCACATCGAACCCGATCATGCTTCGCGATGCCGATTTCGGCATAGTTCGCCTCAGAGCGTTCGGAGCCTACAGCATGCGGGTCGCCGATCCGAGCGAGTTTATCAAAGAGATCGCCGGCACAAACGCAAAGTTTCAGACCGAGGATATCGATGGCCAGTTAAAGCGTGCGATCGTAACTGAGTTTTCCGATGCGCTGGGTGAACTGAAGATCCCGGCATTGGACCTCGCCGCCCAGTACAAAGAGGTCGGTGAAGCGATCCGGGCGAAGATCAACGAAGACTTCAGCGGCTATGGCCTGGAAGTAACTAAATTCTACGTCGAGAACATCAGCCTTCCGCCGGAAGTCGAAGCGGCAATGGACAAACGGGCCTCGATGGGTGCTCTCGGCGACGCTCAGACCTATATGCAGTTTCAGGCTGCCGATGCTCTGCGTGACGCTGCTCAAAACGAGGGCGGCGGCGCCGGACTTGGAGCCGGGCTCGGTGCGGGATTTGCGGTCGGAAATCAAATGGC
>JANNNS010000087.1:0-24315 GCA_031398645.1 Acidobacteriota bacterium | reverse complement strand
GCGTCCGCTTACCGGCATCGCTGCGTGGCTGGACTATCTCAAGGTTTCTTAGCGTCAATTGATCTAAAACAAGGCAGTCAGAAGATTCGAAATGCTTGATGGCCGTCACATGTAGGGCAGATGCTTTCTGTGTAAAGTGGGCATACTTTAGACAGGCAGCTGCCGCTCGAACCACAGCAGGCTTGTCGTCCAACCCAAATCCCTTCAGCTCGCGCACGTTGAACTGAGAGCAAAGCAGTAATTCCCCATCGGCAAGTTCGAAATCGTCTTTTTCAAGCTGAGTCAACGACAACCCGAAGGCCCGCGGGCTTTTGGCAGCCCTTTCGTCGGCCCCTTCGTTAGACAGGAGCTGGCCGCCTTGATCAGGCCTTCCGAAATATCGGCCAACTTCGGTCGCAAGTTCAGGAGGAAAAAGCAGCTCGCGAGGGGCGTACCCGTCCAGAAGGCCAGTCAGCTTGGGCCATTGGTCCGGGCCTGAGATCTGCGTCGTAACAAACTCGCCGGTCGAGAGCTCGAGAAAAGCAGCTCCGATCGATCCGCCGGCCTCACAAACGGATGCAAGGTACACAGACTCTTTATTCTCGATCAACTGCGCATCGATCGCGGTGCCGGGTGTAACAACGCGTACTACCTCGCGGCGGACCAGTTTCGTTCCTTTTACCGCAGGTTCTGCTTGTTCGCAGATAGCCACTCGATAGCCCTTTCGGACTAATTTCGAGATATAGTTTGCGGCTGCGTGGTGGGGAACTCCGCACATCGGGATCGGGTTCTTCGAATCCTTGTGACGCGCGGTGAGAGTGATCTGAAGTTCGCGGGCTCCGATAATGGCGTCTTCGTTGAAAAGCTCGTAGAAATCTCCGAGACGGAACATTAGCAGCGTGCCCGGGTAGAGTTTCTTAATATCAAGGTACTGCCGAAGCATCGGCGTCGCGTCATCCATCGTCATTTACTGCCTTCAGGCCTCAATCGAGTCTAACGAAAATGTAGGAAGTTTTAAAATCTCCGGTTTTCAAAGGTTGTCCCGTTTGTTAAACTGTTGTTTTGGCCGTTCCCACAAATGAAGTTATACGATTAGGGAACAACTTTTCGCCAGGCGAAATAATCCAAAGCCTTAAAATTCCTGGCTTTACTTAGGTTTTAAGGAGTGGTCTATGATTTCAAGTCTCAAGCTAATTGGTCTATTTTCGGTTCTCTTGTGGGTTGCTCCGTCCGGTCTTGCGCAGGAAACCCAGAAGGTAGCTTCCGTTGCCTCGGAGCCGGCCGCTTCTCTACGGTCGGATGAACGATACAAGATCGGCTATCGGGACAAGCTCAGCGTTCAAGTTTTCCGGCATGCAGACCTCAACCAAAATGTAACAGTTAACCCGAATGGCACGATCAACCTATTTCGCCTGAGCGAACCGATCACTGCAGTGTGCAAAACTGAACGAGAACTGGCAAATGACATTGCCGCCGCATACCGCAAAGACTATCTGAAGAACCCCGAGGTTCAGGTTGTCGCGACCGAACAGCTGTCTCAAGCGGTCGCGGTGGTTGGAGCCGTTGAGAAAGGCGGCCCATTTTTTCTGAATCGAAAGGCTCATCTTTGGGAAGTCATTGCATTCGCAGGTGGGCCCTCAAAGGACGCAGGCTCTCGGGTTTTGGTCGCTCGCGGCGGCAGTAACGCCAATTGCCAGAATCAGGGCCCCGACACCGAAACTGAGGCATTGTACAGTTTCCGGATACGCGACCTTCAAGAAGGCAAAGAGCGATTTATCATGCAGCCCGGCGATATCGTTTCGGTGCTCAAAGCCGATCTGATCTTCGTATACGGCAACGTGAACAAGCAGGGACAGGTCGAAATGCGGGAACCGCTTACGTTGACCCAGGCCATTGTATCAGCCGAAGGGTTTAAGCCGGCTTCGAATAAGGACAAGGTTCGCATTCTTCGGGAACGCCCGGGAAGTCTTGAGCGAGAAGAGATAGTAGTCGACATGAATGCTGTCAGTAAAGGGAAAGAGCAAGATCGCTACCTTTTACCCAACGATATAGTGGCCGTATCTGAGGATAGGGCCAAGAGTATCGTAAATAGTGTGACGAGGAGCTTTACGCAAGGCCTTGGCGGCATTCTGGTCCGGGGATATTAAACAGGCAGGAATATGAAAGAGAGCCGAGAGATAGTTCCTCAGAGCAAGAGTGATTTCTTTGAGTTCGAAAGGCCGTTCGAGCCGCAGATCGTAGCCCAGACGGGTCGATATCCGGGTTATCGCGATTATCCGCAGGAAGGGCTTCAGCTCCTGGACTATTGGAGGGCCGTCCGTAAACGGATCTGGCTGGTCATCGGCATCGCAGTCCTTATAACGACGCTCGCCGCCATCTACATGGCGCGTAAACCCAATATCTATTCGGCGAAAGCGACCGTTCAGGTCGACCTCGAACAAACGAATCCTGATCTGCAGACTGACCGCCAACGTCCGCTCCTTACCGCGGACCCGTCGTATTTTAATACTCAGTTGCAACTGTTGAGTAGTGATTCGTTGCTCCGCCGTGTAATTAAAGAGCATAGTTTGGACACTAACGCCGAGTTTCAAAAGGCAAAGGCCGATAGTTCTTCATCCGCGCTCACAGGTATGCTAAAGGCGGTGGGCCTGGCTCGGGACGAAACGCGCAAGGATCCGGCCGGAAGTGGGACGGCGGCTTCAGATAGCAGTTCAGTGCTTGTTTCCTCCGAGGAGATCGCCGAGGCGGTAAGGTTGGCCCCATACGTGGAGCTTCTAAAAAAGAACTTGGGCATCGAGCCGGTTCGCGAAGCTCGAGTAACTGTGAAGGACACCCGATTGATCGATGTCTCTTTCACTAGTTCGAGTCCTGAGCTCGCAGCTTTCGTCGCTAACGGCATTGCTGAGACCTTCACCAGCTATAACTTGGAACGTCGGACAGTGACGAGCCGGAAGACCAGCGACTTCCTTCAGGGCCGTATTGCAGACCTGCAGACGGACATCCGAAACGATGAGATCAAGCTCGTCGAACTGCAAAAGAAAGAAGGAATTGTAAAGACGACGGGCGAACAAACGATCGAGATAGAGCGGCTGGCGGGCTTAAACCGCGACCGCTTGACTGCCGAGCTTGAGCGAACAACCGCTGAAGCGAAGCTACTTTCAGTCAAGGGTTCACCCGAGAAGCTTCGGTCGCTGGTTGAGGCAGACAGCGCAAGGTTCATCACCGAGAAACAGAATTCGACGGCCAATTACCGCAATGACACCGAGAAAAAGATCGCGGATCTGAATTCCCTTAGAGCAAAGTTGCTTGAGGAATATAAGGAGACCGCTGACCCGGTTAAAGAGGTCGACACACAAATAGCGAGCCTGGAAGCTTCACTTACTCGCGTACTCAAAAAGAACAACGAGGAAATATCGGAGTATCAGAAGAGGGCCACGGAAAATCTGTTAAACAATCTCCAGACCGACTACGCCAAGGCTAAAGACAAAGAGGACATGATCCAGGCGGCATACAACGCTCAGTACGCCAAGGCCCAGAGTCAAAACAGCGGAGCCGTGATGATCAAGTTGCTTGAGCAGGGGATGGAAGCGAACAAAACATTCCTGAAGCAGCTAAAGGACAATCAAAGCGGAAATGACATTGCTTCGCAGGGTTCGGATAACAACATTAGCGTCGCGGGCTTTGCCATCCCTAATGACGTGCCGGTCGCACCCAGAAGGGTAATGACAGTGTTTGCTGCCCTGATTCTCTCGACACTGTTCGGAATGGGACTAGCGCTGTTTTTGGAATACCTTGACGACACCATCCGAACCGTCGAAGAGATCGAGAGCGTCTTACAACTTCCGGCTCTTGCGGCCATACCAACTATCGACTCGCTGCCTAAGCGGAAGCTGCTTCTCGTCGGGGCGAATGAGGAGTTGGATGATAATTCAAGTTCCGAACTGTTGATCCACTCCGATCCTCGTTCCGGACTTTCCGAAGCTTATCGCCAGCTAAGGACTTCGATCCTTTTGTCGACCGCGGGCCATGCACCCAAGTCGTTACTTATTACGTCGAGTTTGCCGTCTGAAGGTAAAACGACGACCGCAACGAACACCGCGATCAGCCTGGCGCAGACCGGCGCCAAGGTCCTGATCGTGGATGCTGACATGCGCCGACCGAGGCTGCACTCGGTTTTCGGAATTGCCAACGGCGAAGGATTAAGCACGCTTCTTTCCAGTGAGTCCACTGATGCGGACGTTACCAGGGTCGTTAAGGTCGATGAGAGCACCAAAATGCACATCCTGACCTCGGGCCCAATCCCGCCTAACCCGGCCGAACTCATTGGTTCTGAGCAGATGGCCACGCTTCTCAAGCGACTGCAGAAACATTACAGTCATGTTGTCATTGACTCGCCGCCGATAACGTCCTTTACGGACGGCGTGTTGATCGCATCCATGGTCGATGGTGTGATATTGGTTGTCCATTCAGGAAAGAGCTCCCGCCAAGTGGTGCGCCGAGCCAAGCAGCTGCTTCAGGACGTAGGCTCGCGAATTCTCGGCGTTGTCTTGAACAACGTTAATCTGCGTTCGCAAGATAACTATCATTACTATCAAACCTACTACCACCGAAATTCCTACAACACGGACGATACGGTTTAGTTTCTCTTAGAGACCTTAGTTTTTATGGATTCAGCGAAGAAAGTGTTGGTCACGGGTGCGGGCGGCTTTATTGGAAGCCACCTTGTCACTTTCCTCAAGAAAAAAGGCTATTGGGTTCGCGGAGTCGACATTAAAGAACCCGAATTCGGTGTAACGGATGCCGATGACTTTCGTCTTCTTGACCTTCGCCGCTGGGAGGCCTGTCTTGAAGCCACTGACGGAGTCGAAGAAGTTTTTGCATTGGCTGCCGACATGGGCGGCATGGGTTTCATTTCTGCTCACCATGCGCAGATCCTTCACAATAATTCGCTCATAAATCTGCATACGCTTGAAGCTGCTCACCAGAATGGTGTTAAACGCTATCTTTACACCAGCTCAGCCTGCATTTACCCGGAGCACCTCCAGGTGACTGCCGACGTCACGCCGCTAAAGGAGGAAGATGCTTATCCCGCTTTCCCGCAGGACGCATATGGATGGGAGAAGCTTGTATCCGAGCGGCTCTGCACGCATTACCGCGAGGATTACGGCATCAATACTCGCATCGTTCGCTTCCACAACATTTTCGGAGAGCGGGGAACATGGGAAGGCGGCCGTGAGAAGGCACCTGCTGCAATGTGTCGAAAGGTCGCACTCGCAAAATTAACCGGGAATTCTGAGATCGAGATATGGGGGGACGGCGAGCAGACACGTTCTTTTTGCTACATCGATGACTGTGTCGAGGGCATTTTCCGTCTGATGCAGTCTGATTTCGTAGAGCCACTGAACCTGGGGCAGGATCGAATGGTCACTATCAATCAGCTGGCAGACATTGTCAGCGAGATCAGCGGCGTGAAGATCAAAAAGAAGCATGTCGACGGCCCGCAAGGTGTTCGGGGACGGAATTCTGATAATACAAAGCTCCGCGAAGTGCTGCGCTGGGAGCCGGCTGTTTCCCTTGAAGATGGGCTTAGGACCACATATCAATGGATCGAGCAAGAAGTTGCCAGATCGCTTGAAATGAAGCCGCTGGCGGGCAAGGCAGTTTAAGCCCCCGCCTCCGACCCGAGACTTGTTAGAACACTTACGACTCGTTCCATTTGATCCTTGGTCCCGATCGTTACCCTAAGATAGTTGTGCAAACCGTGCTGATCGGAGCGATCCCTTACCAGAATTCGGCTTTCCTCAAACCGCACGACCAGTCGGGGGTCGTCTTTGTAGTTAATTAAGACAAAATTCGCCTCGGAGTTCACCGGACTATAACGTCGGGGAACATTGTCGATAAACCACTTCCTGTTTTCAAGAATGATCTTCACGTGTTCCTCCAGATAGGAAACGTCGGCTACCGCAGCGGCGCCCGCTATCTGGGCTAAGGTATTGATGTCCTTTTCGTTCTTGATCCTTCTGACCATATCAAGATTGTCTCTATGCGTGGCCGCATAACCCAGCCGGATGCCGGCCAATCCATACGCCTTCGAAAACGTCCTCGTTACAACGATATTGCGTTGGGTCTCAACTAGAGATATGCAGCTCTCGTCAGAGGAGGCAAATTCCATATAGGCCTCGTCGATAACAAAAAGAGTTCCAGGATTTCGCCGGGCCAACCCGTGTAAAAAATCCCTCGATAGTAAATGTCCGGTAGGATTATGCGGGTTGATCAGATAAGCAACATCCGAACCGCGGACGTAATCACTCTCGAATCTCTCATAATCGATATCAAGCACATTGTCAGGAAAATAAAAGTTGCTCGTCCCGCCTTTGAAATTAACGAACTGCAAGATCTGGGTATAGGTAGGCTGGATCGTCGTGAACAAAGTGTCTTTTGAAAGGAATGTGTAGAAAATATGCTGAAGAGCATTATCAGAGCCGTTAAAGACCGAGATACATTCCTTAGGTACTTTCTGTTGCTCGGCGATCGCCGAGATCAGCTCGTTTGATGTCACGTCCGGATAATAAGCGAGGCTGCGGTCACGCAAGAACTCATTTATCGCTGCGATGACCTTTGGCGACGCATTTCTCGGGCTTTCATTCCAGTCAAGCTTTATCCATGTCTCTTTCTCAGCGTAGCCAAGTTTGGCGCTATTCGAGACATTGTAGATGGGCAGGGAATCGATTAGGGCATCATGTTTCATACGACGGCGTTATGGATACAGCGGATCTTTCCCGTGCTGCTGCTTCTGGGAATTTCCGAACACTCCTCAATATAGATCTTCATGGAACCCAGGCGTTCTGAGAGTTTCACCCTTGTCGTGTCAGCCATTTCATCTGTCCACGCTCCGTAGGGCACTATTTTCACCCTCACCTTGTCGGTCTCTTCCTGGATTATCTGAAACATCTTTATCCAAGGAATCTTGTACATCATTGTGTAAAAATTTACACCCGGGAGTCGATTGCCTTCAGGCGTGATAATAATGTCATCGCTTCGGCCTATGAAGCGTCGAACTGTTTCAGGGAGTCCCGTGCCTTTGCGGGCAGAATTGTCCAGAAGCTCGACCGTATCGCCGGTATCGTATCTGATGAACGGCATCGCTTCGTTCAGAAAGCCCGTACCGATCACTTTCTTTACTCCGTTAAAATCGACGAATTCCGTGACGCCATATTCCAGATCGTCTACATAGTTGTCTGATTCTTCGGTCTGATGAAAAAACGCGGTCTTTTCCATCTGTCCGTAATGAGCCTTTAACCTAACCTCAGGTAAGACCGACCGTATCTTATCTGCCCAAGCGTCAATTAGCATCTCTGAAGCGAGATGAATGCTCTTGACGTGCGGTATTCGAAGACCTTCCTCTTCAAGGAGGCACGCAAGCGAATAGGCAGACGACGGATAGGTCGAGATCGTCTCGAACCGGTAACGATTTATCAGCTCAACATATTCATGAACGCTCCGGTTATTCAGGTGATAGGCACTCATGTAGATACGCCGCAATTCGGGATCTTCTTTGAATAGAGGATCTCGGTCTGACGCAGGAACGTACCGTCTTATCCAAAATGACCAATCATCGTATAGATTCGATCCGTGCGAGCGATACGCTCTGGTAACGAATGCCGCCTCTTTCTTGTACATCGAATCGGTGCCGCGAAAAATAAACTTTGTGCCCGTCGAACCGCTTGTTTTGAACTCGAGGAGTTTGTCATGATCCAGCCGTTCGTCGATAAACGCTCGCGGGTCTGAATTGATGATCTCCTTATTAACGACCGGCAATTTAACTATATCGGCGACAGATTCGAAATCCCGGATCGTCAGCCCATTCTCGCGCAAATAGTTTCGATAAAAAGGGATATTTCGAGCGGCGTGGCCAAGCAGATTAAGAAAGGCGGTGTTCTGCTCAGCTAAAAGGACTTCCGTGTCACGCTCTTCATTCGCGAGTAGTTGTCGCAGAGTGTTACGGTAGGTCCTTTCATACCGATAGGAAAATGGAACTGATCTGTAGAAAAGCTTTTTTATTGTGGACGGGCCGGACTTTTGGACCTTCTTGGCAATTCCCATGATACCTACTTGAAGAAATCGTCGGCATTTATCGCCCGGTCGTCTATGAAAAAATCCGCACCGTATTTGACGCCAGTCCTTAGCGTGTGAAATTTAACGCCGAATTTGCTTAATTGGCTGAAAGTCTCAGGATACCAGTCTTTACCGGAGGTACATCCGCGAGCTGTTTCAATGATTATTGTATTACCCTCATCAAAAAGACGGTTAATCTTCTCGATGCGATCGGGAAAAGGGGTTGCTTCGAGATATCGCCAGAAGCCTAACTCGCTCTTCTGCGTATCACACAAGGTTCCGTCCAGGTCAACCACATAGATCGCCATAATCTTGATAAAAATCAAAGTCCAAGAAATTTGCAATAACGAACAGATCTCTTGGCTAAAGTATATGAAAAGCCCGTGAGCTTTCGCAAGCAGGAGTGTTAAGGAGTCACTCTAGTCGAGTCAGCCTAAGTATTAGCGGAAAATTGATTTAGCGGTTACGACACGCGGCTACAGTGTCTTGCTAAAATCAGCACGAATCTGTACCATTGATATTTTGTACACGGGCCCCTGAGGCTGTCTTGCACAACTTGCTTTGACTTTCTCGCCGCCTCGCCTGTTTTGCAATGAAATAAAATACTATGAGCGATAAAGTTTCCGTCGTAGGGCTCGGAAAATTAGGTTTAGGGTTGGCGCTTTGCTTCGCCGATGAGGGAATTGAAACGATCGGGATCGACGTTAACCAAAACGTGGTGGATTCGATCAACTCGGGCAAAACACCACTCGTTGAGCCGGAATATCAGGAACTTATCGAAAAGACAATTGGCTCCGCCTTCAAGGCGAGCACCGATCACGCTGCCGCGATAGAGGAAACAGATGTCACGTTTGTCTTAGTGGCAACCCCAAGCATCGGTGACGGCCGATTTTCAAACCGTTATGTGAAGTCCGCTTTGAAGTCCTTATCCGTGGCTTTTGGTGCAAGCAGTAAACCCTATCACCTGTTTGTCATCAGTTCAACGGTCGTACCTGGATCGACCGAAAAGACCTTTATCCCGCTGATAGAGCAGTTTTCGGGAAGAAAATACAAGAAGGATTTTGATGTATGTTTCGATCCTGACTTCGTCGCGCTGGGGACCGTCGTCAGGGACTTTCGCAATCCCGATCTGGTGATCATAGGCGAAAGTCGGTCCGAGGCGGGTGACCGCGTAGAAGCCCTTCATAGATTGATCTGCCGGAACCAGCCTAAGTTCGCCCGCATGTCGCTGATCAGCGGGGAAGTCGCGAAGGTGAGCCTGAATGCGTACATAACGATGAAGATAACGTTCGCAAACGTACTCGGGAATTTGTGCGAACGCATTCCGGGTTCGGACGTTGATGCGATCACTAATGCGATCGGGGCCGATAAACGGATCTCGCCATATTATCTTCGCGCTGGCCTCGCATTCGGCGGAACCTGTTTCCCGCGAGACACAAAGGCGTTCATGACAATATCGAGACAATTCGGCCTCGACCCGAGTCTTATCGAGGCCGTCGAAAACGTGAACATCGACCAAAATAAGCGGCTTGCAAATTTCGTTCGATCAAAACTCGGCACGGAAAAAAAGGTCTCTGTTCTGGGCCTAGCTTTCAAAGAAAAGACGGCGGTCATCGAAGAGTCTCCAGCCATCCACCTGTTGCAGGAACTAGTGATCGAAGACGTTGACGTGACCGTTTTTGACTACTTGGCCATTGAAAACACCCGAATGCTATTCGACGATGAGGTCGCATATTCAGCCTCGGCCGAAGAATGCCTCCAGAGTTCACCAGTCTGTGTCCTGACGTTGATGTCTGAGGATTATCGGCGGTGCATCGAGGCATTCATACCAGAAGAGCCTTTGATCATAGTCGATTGTTGGCGACAGCTTGATCGGGCAAAGGTCCATAAAAACATAAGGGTCATTCCTGTCGGCGGGTTCGTCGAAGCGGTTTAGACAAGTGCAGGAAGATAAAGCCAGATTTAGAGTAGAGATCATTGCGCCGGTCCACAATCGGAAGCAGATCACTCTGCAATGCCTTCGAAGCATCGGACGTCTGAGGACCGACGGGTTCGACATTCACACGGTCATCGTGGATGACGGTTCAACCGACGGTACGAGTGAAGCGATACGTGAACAGTTCCCGGATGTCGAGGTGGTTCGTGGGGACGGAAACCTCTGGTTTACTGAAGGAACGAACGTGGGCGTAAAGGCAGCTCTAAAACATAGCCCCAAATACGTTTTGATGATCAATGACGATCAGGTTTTCGACAGCGATGCCCTGGCTTTCATGATCGAGACGGCGGAGAAGCACGAACGATCGGTCGTGGGCTCTCTTCTGCTTCTATGGGACACTCCCCACCAGCTTTTCCAGGTTTCGCCAGTATGGGAGACTCGGCTCGGAGGCTGGCGGCACTGGTACCAGCAGACTGTGTGGACGATCCCTGATAAGCCTTGGCTCGTTGACGTTATCGTTGGGAACTGCGTACTTGTGCCCGCGGACGCCTTTCGAGAGGCAGGGCTAATGAACTCTAAACATTATCCAAATTACGGAGACGCAGAATTCACTCCACGCCTGGCGAAACTCGGGTGGAAACTCATTATCGACCCGCGGGCGAGAGTGTTTTGTCAGCCGAATAACCTGCCAGTTAAAGTCACAAGATCGACCTTGCCGGAAAAGATGCGGATGTTAGTCACTGATGTAGGCCATCCCCATAACCTGAGGCGTCGCTTCCGTGCAATGTGGGACTCCGCGCCGACAAAGCTTGATGCCGTAGTTGGATTTGGCGTATTTTTGGGCCGGCTAGTCCTTCGTAAAAATGTAGAGAGTTCGTGGATGGTGAACCAGGCCGAGAAGCCACTTAGCGAAACCTTCAAGAGCCGCGTCGTGTCCTAGCCCGGAGTGTTCAAAAAGTGACAGGAACTAAGGAAAACTCCTCCAGAACTTTTGGTGTTCGCCGGGCAGACGCCCTGTTTCTTATTGCCTGCTTTGTATTTCTCTACCTGCATCTATTCCTCTTTCCGCTCACACCCATCTTCTACGAGGGGGACCACGTCGCGCTTCTGAATGACGCAAAGAGGATCCTTGAGGGTGAGGTTTTGTATCGGGATTTCTTCGAGTTTACCTTTCCCGGCGGCTCTGTCCTCTATTTTCTAGCGATGACGTTAGTAGGGGCAAAGTATTGGATCTCGAGTTTTTTGATCCTGTCGCATGGTATGGCTGCGGCCGTACTGGGACTCTACATTGGGCGACAAGTGGTCGGTAACAACTGGTACGCCTACCTTCCTTCTGCCCTATATATTTTTTTCGGCTTTCGGTGGTATGGAATAGATGGCGAACATCGGATGTTCAGTCCGTTGTTCGTGCTTCTCGCGATCGCGATACTCCTGCGTTCGCGCTCATATTATCGGATAGCTTCTGCAGGTATTTCGTGCTCGTTTGCCAGCTATTTTACCCAGCAGCGAGGTCTCGTAGCCGTGGCAGCGATAGGGCTCTTTCTTCTCATTGAAATAGCAATTAAGAACGGCGAGTGGCTGCGGTTTTTTCAATCAGCATTGATCCTGAGTCTCAGCTTCGGCGGGGCTCTTCTCGTCCTGCTTGCCCCGAGTATAGTATCCGCCGGCCCAGACGTCTTCTTTCAAAGCACCGTTGTCTTCCTAGTAAGCTACATAGAGGACCCAACAACAAATAGCATCCAGACCTATCTGGGTACCCTTCGAAAGATCAGCGACTTTGGGGTCCTGATGACCGCAGTTGCTGGGTTCTACTATCTCCTGGTCCCTTTTGTTTATCTGGCTGGCCTGGTCGTGCTGGTCATTAGGCGAAAGGCTTCAGCATTCGCGGACGTAGCGGGACCGATGCTGCTTTGCATAACGGGACTTTTCTTAGCGATCGGAACTCCGGGACCGAACGCAGGCAGATTGTTTCAGATCTCGATGCCGGCATTGATCGTGTTTGCCTACTTACTTTTTAGAGCAAGTTTCGGAAGGCAAATTGTGTCTTTAGCTGCAGTGGTCGTGTTGGCTCTTTTTGGAATAGCACTTGGCGTTCGACTGCAAACCGCATGGGACGCCGTCATCCTTCAAACGCCGAGCGGCAATATCGCGTTTCTTTCACCAGTAATTCGTGAGCGCTATGAGTGGATGCTGGCCCACACATCTCCGGGCGACTATGTGTTTGAGACGTATAATTCTCATGTAAACTTCCCGCTGCATCTAAAGAATCCGAGCAAATTATCGATCCTGCTGAATTCTGGCTATTCGCCTCCGGAGCATGTCGAGCAAGCTATCGGGGATCTACAGAGGACAGAAACCCGATACATTATTTGGGACGGGACATGGACGAAGGAAATGGCCGCAGACCCCAAAAATGATAGAATTAAGCCGTTATATTTGTACCTGACCGCAAATTATAGGTTAGTCCATAGTTTCACCCCCTACGACGGCCGCGAGCGTCAGGTGTGGGAGAAGCTTGGTCACGAACGGAAATAGAATGGCAACCGCAGCACCAATTCACCTTAAGCCTGCTCCATCGCGATCAGTGGCACCGGGCCTGATCCTGATGGCTGCCGTGATCATAACGGCAGGTATAGGCATCCTTCTCAACAGCGACCTGACTTCAAGTCTGCCGCATCTTTATCTCCTGCCATGGATAATCGCGCTCGGCATGACCCTGGCGATCCCGAACCTAATCCTTTACTACCAGGGACGATGGGAACTGTTTGATCCTCTCGTCTTCGCTAGCTGTTCGTACTTTTTTCCTGCTTTTGTAGTAGGCGGCTTTATGTTGACCGCCGGGTGGTCGCGGCCATACTTCTTCAATTTTATCCAGGATCCGCAGTACAATCTGCCGTATACGGTAGTTCTGATCATGCTTGGTTTCGTAGGAATGTCGGCGGGATATTTTCTTCCCGTCGGGTCGAAAATTGGTACTCGGATCTACCGCCTTCTTCCAAAGAGAGATTTTGATCCTTCCAACCTCGTACTGCCCGGCATCTTTCTTCTCGTACTAGGTATTTTTAATTCTGGCGTTGGTTTGGTGCTTGGGGTTGTGGGCTATCAGAAAACGGAGGTGATCGAGTCCTATGACGGCTTGATCTTTCTTACGACTCTATTCTGGATGCAAGGCACGTTCCTGCTTTGGTTCGTCATCTTCAAGCAGTCAAAATTTGAGGTCAAATCGATCTTGGTGATGCTTCTTCTGTTTGCGGCCTCGATCGCCAAGGCCCTTCTCTCCGGGAATCGCGCCGGCCTATTCCAGGCGTTCATGATACTGATGCTTGCATTCGTCCTTTCGGGGCGTAAACTGAGCCTCAAAAAGACCGTGATCTCGGGTTTCGTTTTGGCGGCCTGTCTGATGATCGGAATGGTCTACGGAACCACTTTCCGGCATGTTAAGGGCACTGAATCGACAGTATCGATCGGCCAATACACGGAGAATATTTTTGACACTTTCGACCAAGTGGGTCGATTCGACCTGAAGAACAGCCTGGAGTTTGGTTTGATGGGTTTGGCAGAAAGGCTCGATACCCTGAGTTCGGTCGCGGTCGTTGTTTCTAATTATGAACAGCTCGAGCCGTACGAAGAGAGCTACGGCCTCGACAATAACATTTGGAAGGACATCTCAACGTTCTTCATTCCGCGAGTGCTGTGGACCGACAAGCCGGTCGCATCTGAACCCAGAAAATACAGCGATCTCTATTTTAACTACGGGGAGAACTCGTTTCCCATAACTCCGATCGGCGATCTTCTCCGAAACTTTGGGCCGATTGGTGTGCCGATCGGGATGTTCCTGTTTGGCATCGTCCTGAGGCTTATCTATAGTTCTCTGATCGAAAATCAAACGAGACTTGTCTGGAGGTCGACCTTCTACTTCATGCTTCTGGTCTCGATATCCTACGAGGGGTTCTATGGGCTGCTGATACCTCTCCTTTTTAAGGTGGGAATTACGGCCGCAGTAGGGCTTCTGATCGTTGCACTTGTTGCCCGCGCCCTTGGGCATCGTGCCGTAGCCACTGAGGCTTGATCCGTCTTTGTTGTTTTATGATCGTATTTACGAATGGCTGTTTCGATATTCTTCATCGCGGCCACATTCAGCTTCTTGAACAGGCTCGCGCACTTGGAGATCGTCTTGTCGTGGGACTTAATAGCGATTCCTCAGTTCGCCGGATCAAGGGTGAGAGTCGCCCGTACCAGACGGCGGAAGACCGGAAAGCCGTTTTGCTGGCACTAAGATCGGTCGATGAGGTAATAGTATTTGATGAATTGACCCCCGAGAAGCTTATTCATAAACTTAAACCCGATGTCCTAGTGAAGGGTGGGGACTGGCCCATCGATCAGATCGTGGGATCCGAATTTGTTAGGAATAATGGTGGAGCGGTGTATTCGCTGCCGCTTCGGGAAGGCTACTCCTCGTCCGGAATAATTGATCGAATGGATCCTCCTCAGATCGCGAGCGAAGCGACCCGCGATCCGATCCTAGCTTCGCTTGAACAGCATAGACAGGTGCTTGAGGACGTCATCGCGACGATGACTTCGTCGATCGCGGAGTGCGCGGACCTTATCCTCGACACTGTAAGAGCTTCAAGAAAGATCCTGATATGCGGGAACGGTGGGAGTGCTGCGGATGCTCAGCACTTGGCCGCCGAATTCGTCGGACGGTATGAGACGGAGCGAAGAGCACTGCCAGCCATTGCCTTGACCACGGACACATCGGCCCTGACGGCACTTGCCAACGATTACAGCTTTGAGCGTATATTCGCCCGCCAAGTCGAAGCTTTGGCTGTTGAAGGAGATCTCTTGATCGCGATAAGCACGAGCGGCAACTCCCCTAACGTTTTGGCTGCCGTTATGGAGGCAAGAAAGCGTAAGTGCCGGGTTCTTGGTATGACCGGTTCAAAGGGAAAGAAACTGGCATCGCTGTCGGACGCATGTCTGATCGTGCCATCTGACCGAACTGCCAGGATTCAAGAGGTCCACATCACAGTGGGCCATATTTGGTGTGAGTTGGTCGATAACATGGTCGCGGCCATTTAGAGTTCACCTATTTTCTTGTAAATGCGTATCCTTGTCTTCGGCGCCAGCGGAATGCTTGGCCATAAATTGATCCAAAAGCTCGGTACCCACGCGGAAGTGTGGGGAACACTCCGAAATGATTTCGCGCAGATCGAACGATATGGTTTTCTGGATGCCCGACACCATATCGAGAATGTCGACGTGTTCGATGACGCTTCTGTACGTAGAGCGTTAGAAGTTGCAAGTCCCGATGTGGTTATCAACGCAGCAGGGATCGTCAAACAGCTCCGCACTTCTAAGGACGTTATCCAGACGCTGACCGTAAACTCGATCTTTCCTCATAAACTCGCCGAATGGGCGGGTAGGCTTGGATTCCGGCTGATATCTATCAGCACGGATTGTATCTTTGACGGAGCGAGAGGGAAATATTCTGAGTCCGACACGCCGAATGCAGTTGATCTTTACGGGAAGAGCAAGCACCTTGGCGAGGTGACCGGAGAGAACTGCCTTACGCTACGAACATCCATAATTGGGCGAGAACTGAACACCGGCCATAGCCTTATCGAATGGTTCCTTTCTAACGAAGGGAACACGGTCAAAGGATACTCAAGAGCGATCTATTCGGGCTTTCCGACGGTCGTGCTGGCTGATCTGATTAGATCGCTGATCTTCGACTTTCCCGAGCTAAGCGGCCTGTACCACGTGTCGAGCGACCCGATCAACAAATATGATCTGTTGATGCTGGTCAAAAAACACTTTGGAGTAAACGTTGAAATAGTGCCGGATCCGGAGTTCGAGATCGACCGAAGCCTCGACTCGTCCGCGTTCCGCGCCAGAACTAGATTCGTCCCTGAAAGCTGGGATCGAATGATCGAAGAAATGGCATCGGATCCGACGCCATATAACAAATGGAAAACACTCACGACTTAAGTAATAAGCGCATTCTCGTAACTGGCGGTACTGGATCATTGGGAAAGACCTTGGTCAAGAGATTACTCTCTGGTAAGAGCGGCCCTCCTGAACGGATCACCGTTTTTTCGCGTGATGAAGCCAAACAGCATTTCATGCGGCTTGAGTTTCTCGACCGGGCCGTAGCGACTGACGATGTCATTTACCATAAAGCGAAAGATATTCTAGATTTCCGGATCGGCGACGTACGTGACTACACTGCAGTTACCGCCGCCTTGCAAGACGTCGATATAGTTTTTCACGCCGCGGCTCTAAAGCAGGTCCCATCATGCGAGTATTTTCCGTTTGAGGCGGTAATGACAAACATCGTAGGCGCCCACAATGTGGCGCGTTCGATCAAGGAAAACCGGCTTGATGTGAGCAAAGTTGTCGGCATCTCGACGGATAAAGCCTGTAAGCCGATCAATGTGATGGGCATGACGAAGGCTTTACAAGAGCGGGTTTTCGTTGAGGCGAACAGGGAATATCCGCAGACGACCTTTCTCTGCGTCAGATACGGTAACGTGATCGCATCTCGCGGTTCGATCGTGCCGCTGTTTGCCGAGCAGGTGAGAAAGAAGCAACCGCTGACCGTTACGCTGCCAGAAATGACGCGGTTCCTGCTGAGCCTCGAACGAGCTGTCGATACGGTGCTTGCGGTGGTGAAAGACGGATTGCCCGGTGAAACATTCGTTCCGGTTGTTCCCTCGGCAAAAATCGTCGACGTTGCGAAGGCAATGATGAAAGACGAGGATCTCCCGATAGTTTTCACCGGTATCCGTCCGGGTGAGAAGATACATGAAATAATGGTGTCGGAGGAAGAGTGCTTCCGTACTCGCCGGGTAGGCGATTATTACGCGATACAGCCCATGCTGCCCGAATTAAGGGCGACACTTTCGGACGACGGAATTTCCGCGGAATACTCATCGAAGGATGACAATCTGTCGGTCAGCGAGCTCCGCGAACTTCTCGATTCTTCGATATCAGAGATCGACCGATTCACCTCTGACTGACCGTTCTATATGAAAGTATTGACCATTTTCGGCACGCGTCCGGAGATCATACGCCTGTCCGTCGTAATGAAGGTCCTTGACCAACATTGCGATCACGTTACTGTCCATACCGGACAGAACTTTGCAGAGAGCCTTAGCGACATCTTTTTCCGCGATCTCGAGGTGCGCGCGCCGGATATTCACCTCGGTATTCGTTCCGCGACCTTCGGTGAACAAGCCGGTCAGATCATATCCAAGATCGACGACGTCCTGGCAACTGAAATGCCTGACAGAGTTCTGATCCTGGGCGATACCAACAGCGCTCTTTCGGCTATAGCTGCGGCACGGAGAGGCATACCGGTCTTTCATATGGAGGCGGGAAACCGGTGTTTTGACGATCGCGTACCCGAAGAAATAAACCGCCGCATAATCGATCATTCAAGTACGATCCTGATGCCATACACCGAACGGAGTAGGGCAAATCTGATCGCTGAAGGCATCGATGGAGCTCAGATCTACGTGACCGGAAACCCGATCTACGAGGTTCTTTCTCAGTTCTCAGACCAGATAGAAGCAAGTCTAGCCCTCAATAATTTTTCGGTCAGCCCTTTTGAATATTTCCTTGTCACGCTTCATCGGAATGAAAATACGTCTGAACGTGAGCGGCTCTCAGAGATCTTCGAGGGAATCTCACAGATAGCCAGTAAATTTGGAAAGCCGGTCCTTATCAGCGTTCACCCGCGAACCGCAGAGAAGTTGAAAACATTCGACATCCGCGTTGACGAAACCCAGATAAGGCTGCTTGACCCTCTAGGATTCTTCGATTTCGTTAAGCTTGAAAAGAATGCTCTCGCTGTGCTCACGGACAGCGGAACGGTCCAGGAAGAGTGCGCAATATTTCGCATTCCCAACATAACCGTCAGGGACGTGACAGAGCGGCCTGAAACGGTGGAATGTGGGAGCAATGTTCTTAGCGGGTCCGACCCGGCTTCGATCGTCAGAACGACTTCACTTGCGCTTTCTCAGACGACGAATTGGACCGCCCCTAAAGAGTATTTGGTCGAAAATGTCTCCCAGACGGTAAGCAAAATAGTTCTGGGGTACAACAGCGTCCGAAGGCACCTTTAGCCCGCGATCAGCGTAGAGACTCGTACAGTTCAAGCCACGGGTCCATGTTGTTCCGAATGTCAAAATGAGTCAGCACGAAATCGCGGCATTTGCGATGGTATTGGCTGTACTCTGTTTCATCCATTGCGAGAATCCTGTCAATGATCTGGGCAAGTGCTTGCGCGGAGTTATCTGTCCAGAAACCCAATCCTTCACGGTCAAGGGCCTCCCAAGGTGTGTGGATCGAAGCGACGACAGGCGTATTCTGTGCGAGAGACTCAAGCACGACAATTCCAAAATTCTCCGTGTGAGAGGGCATGAACGTGAAATAGGCGCCCGCAAGAAGTTCATTTTTTTCTCTTCCTTCCTGGTGTCCGACAAACTCGACCTTATCACCAAGGCCAAGCTCCCGACTTAGGTCACGGAGCTCTTGCTCGTACTCAGGCTTTCCCCGTCCTGCGATCTTGAGTATCGTGTCTGATCCTCTAAACGCATCGGAAATGGCTGCCGCCCTCAGCAATTCGTCGATGCCTTTCTTGGGGTGGAACCTGCCCAAGTACAGAAGGTACTTCGACTTAGGAACCATCGCTTCAGGCTCGACCTCGATATAATTCGGTATCTGAAAAATACGCACTAACTCGCCAAACTGTCTCTTTATGTCGGCGGTCTCATCGTCCGAAGTGGAATGAAAGACCGCCGAATTGCCAACTAGCTTTCGTATTGCCCACAGAATGGGAGCTTTTCGCTTTCCGGAATAGTTGAGTGAGTATTCAGAGAGTTCGCCTCGCGGTGACCACGCGATCTTCTTTCTCATTAAGCGGGCTGCTACTGCCGTAAGGAAAGCGGCAGGATAGAAGATCGAGGACAGGTGGACTATATCGGCACCAATGAGTTGCTTCAGCGCGACCGCCGCTTGTCCGATCGGCACGTGCAACTGTCGAGTCTTTACATAGATCAGGCGCCCGGAATCACTTTCCTTCCATCGATCCCGAATGACTTCCTTGCCAAGCCCTTTGTCGGAGGCTACAACTATCGGCGCAAAACCGCGCGACTTCAGATTCTTTGCGAGCCAATACACCGTATTGGCTGGGCCGCCGGCTTGCGACGGATAGAATACCTCGACTGGAAAAAGTAGCTTCATTAGCTTAAAACCCGTTAGTGTCCAGCCACTCTGACAGGACGACGAGATGCCACATTTGAGACCACGTGACGCCTCCGGCCCCGCTGAGGAAATTCTTCCAGTTTGTTCGTAAGCGTTCAGAATTGACGATCCCGCGGGTTGCGAGTCTTTCTATCCGCACAGCACAATACTCTCGAAGTTCACTGCGCATCCACTGGTCCCAAGGTAAGACAAAGCCCATTTTGCGACGATGAACTATCTCCTGCGGCAGCAAAGGCGATAGTGATTCTACCAGTAGGCTCTTCGGGTATTTCGGGTACTTGAGTTCGTCCGGGATCCGCAAAACATATTCGATGAGTTTGTAATCGAAGAACGGTTCACGCACTTCAAGAGCGGAGGCCATGCTGTACTGATCCGTGTCCTTTAGCAGTACATTCTGCGTATAGCCGACGATCTCTGCGATAGAAAACTGACTCAAGAGAGGGTAATCGCCGATCGCGGAAGCTTTTTCTTCAAGCATGTCTCGAAGAACGGTAACCTGTTTCTTCCCAAGATACTCGACTACGTTGGTCTCAGAGAGAACTTGGCGAAATAGCGGATATATTTCGTGTAGGTCAAAGTTAGGAGCGCTGAGAAGATCAGCCATGCGCCTACGCCTGGAATTGCTCGACACTGCGAGGGCAGTTGCTGCGTAATGACGCAGGCTGGCAGGAATTTTAGGAAGAACGCCCTGCTTGGTCTTCGCCCACCTTAAGAAATTCGGATAGCCTGCGAACAACTCGTCACCACCGAGCCCTGAAAGGGCGACCTTGATACCTGCTTTTTTTGTCGCCTTGGAGACTATGTACGTGTTTATTCCGTCTCCGGACGGCGAATCAGTAGCGTTTAGAGCGTTAGGAAGTTCATCCAGAAAATCGTTAGATGAAAGGAAAACCTTGGTATGCCGCGTTCGAAACCGCTTTGCAACGAGATCGGAGTAGGCGGATTCGTCAAAGTCTTTCTCGGCAAAGTTGACCGAAAAGGTTTCGACGGGCTCATCACAAACCTCTGACATCAATCCAACAACGGCACTTGAATCAATCCCGCCGGAGAGAAACGCTCCTAATCGAACATCACTAACAAGGCGCATTTCTATGGACCGGGTCAAAAGCTCGCGCACGTTCTTATGGACTTCGGGAAGCTGATCGACACATCGGTCCGTATCTGTCTCCTCGATCTTCCAATAAGATGTGAAGGAAAGCTCGCCTTTCGCGAAGACATAATATTCTCCGGCCTTAAGCTGGAAGATCCCGTCGACAATCGTGGCTGGCGCATAGGTCGACTGATACATCAAATAATCGTACAAGCCGGTCTCACTCAGCTTTCGCTGAACGAGGCCGGACTCCAAAATAGCTCGGATCTCGGAGGCGAAAATGAACACGCCGTCATCGGTAAGAGTGTAATACAGCGGCTTCACACCGAGCCGGTCACGAGCGACAAAGAGCTCGGCATTTTCACGGTCCCAGATCGCAAAGGCGAACATTCCATTGATCATGGAAAGGCATGCAGGACCATGGGTGGCGTAGGCCGCAACGATCGCTTCGGTGTCGGAATCAGTGACAAACGGGTAATCGGGAAGTGAGGCCTTAATTTCTTTGTAGTTATAGATCTCGCCGTTTAGAATTATGGAAAAACGCTCGGTGGAATCGAACAACGGCTGGTGGGCCTTCTCAGAAAGATCAATGATGGAAAGCCTTCTATGACCCAGGGCGATGCCTCTTTCAGCAAAATATCCCTCGGCATCCGGCCCGCGATGGGCCATCCGCTTCGACATTTTTCTGAGTCTGACGGATGCGTCCTCTTGATCTAGCGATCCGGCAATTCCGGCAATTCCACACATATCCCGAATATAACAGACTGAAACAGTTTGATATATTCTGTAAGAGGTCTTAACCGCATATCCCGCGAATGTTGCGGCTAAACGGCTTATCGTCGACGTTGCCAAAATCTGATGTCAATCGAAAAAAAAGACCAAAGGCGGCTTTGGGTGATCTCTGAGCTATATTTTCCCGAGGAAACCTCTACGGGTTATTACCTAACCCGTATAGCGGAAGGTTTGGCCTCGGATTTTGACGTTAAGGTCATAAGCGGCCAACCTAACTATTCTGCACGCGGAACCACGGCACCCAAACACGAAGTACGAAACGGGGTTGAGATCTTTAGGGTTGCGGGTACCAGGTTGGACAAGAACGTGATCGTCTTCCGGATAATTAATATGATCACGCTGAGCTTCTCAGTATTTATTTCCGCTATTCGTAGGTTCCAACAGGGAGACCGTGTCTTGGTCGTAACGAACCCTCCGGCCGTCCCCTTTATTGTTGCGTTGGCGGCACAGATGCGCGGATCCGTCTATTCGCTGCTTATTCATGACAACTATCCGGAGATTCTGATAGCTGCCGGCAAGGTCGGCGAACGGTCACTTGTTGCCCGGTCTGTTGCTTTTTTCAATCGATGGCTTCATAAACACGCTTCACAAATAATCGTCGTCGGCCGTGACATGCTCGAACTTATGCGACGGAAGACAGCCGGCTTAGATGTACCGATATCCGTGGTACCGAACTGGGCTGAGCTCGAGACGGTGTTTCCCGCTCCCCGCTCACATAATAGCCTCCTGGAGGAATTGGAGATTGCGGATAAGTTCGTCATTCTTTATGCAGGAAATATGGGTCCGCCCAACGAAATGGAAGCGATCATCCAGGCCGCAGACATTTTGCGAGACCGTGAAGAGATTCACTGGGTTTTCCTTGGCACCGGCGCGAAGCGGCCTTGGCTTATGAATGAGATCGGCGTTAGGGGTTTAAGGACCGTCACGGTTCTCGATCCACGGCCCAGAAGCGAACAGAGCGTTTTCCTGAACGCCTGCGATATAGCCCTTGTTTCGCTGGTGAACGGAATGTTGGGTGTTTCCATGCCGAGCCGCACCTATAATATTCTGGCAGCAGGCAAGCCAATACTAGCCATCGCCGAAGCGGGCTCGGAAATCGCCCTGATCGTCGAAGAGGAAAACGTAGGGTGGGTCGTTCCGCCTGCCGCACCTGAAGAACTTGCTGAGGCCGTTGTAAACGCTCAGGCACGAGCTATCGAGTTGCCCGACATGGGCCGACGTGCAAGAAGCGCGGCCGAAAGCAAATACTCCGTAGAACTTGCGATCGAGGGATATCGCTCCATTCTTGTTGACTGACGAAAGCGAGAGAGATGTTCGAATTAATCCTGTTTGGAATCGTATTTGCCGCAACTTTCGGTGGAATAGCCGCCTTTCGATACTTTGGAGCGGATCATCGGATGTTTGACATCCCGAACGAGCGGAGCTCTCACGTCGCGCCCACCCTACGCGGCGCAGGCGTGGTCATGGTCGCGGTCTGCCTCGTTACATATCTTCTTGTTGGCAGATTGTTCGAGGTCGAGATCAAATGGGTCTATATTTGCTCGGTGCTCTTGGTCGCAGCGATCAGCTGGTTGGACGATGTCCGTGGGGTTGCCCCCGTGATACGACTGCTCATTCACGGGGTTGCTGCCGGCTTGATAGTCGGGCAGTATGGCGGATTATCGATATTTAATCTGGCTGGCACGATCGGACCGATACCCTTGGAATGGGTCGGATCGCTCCTCTCATTCCTTTGGATCGTGTGGTTCACTAACGCCTACAACTTCATGGACGGGATCGACGGCCTTGCCGGTGGACAAGCAGTCGTCGCAGGCCTGGCGTGGGGAATCCTCGGATACTTAACTGGTGACCAAACGATAGCTATGATCGGCTTCACCGTTGCCGCCTCCGCTATCGCATTTCTTTTCCACAACTGGCCGCCGGCTTCCGTCTTCATGGGCGACGTCGGGAGTGCCTATTTGGGGTTCACATTCGCTACCATGCCGCTTCTGGCGGGCCAAGGGTCTGACTCAGGCGGACCGTGGGTCGCAATAGCGGCGTTCGTCTTTGTGTGGATGTTCGTTGTAGATTCCGTGTTTACCTTTCTAAGACGAGCGCTGAATGGGGAGAAGGTTTGGGTCGCTCATCGCCAGCATCTCTATCAGAAACTGGTGATCGGAGGATCAAGCCATGCTGCTGTTAGCTCTTTGTACAACTGTGCTGGAGCATTTATCGTCCTTCTTTACTTTATCGCCTTCCAATTTCGCGGAATTGCCGACGTATTGCTGGTTTTGATAATGGTCCTTACTGGGGTGATCATACCCGTGCTTGCTCAGAGAAAAAAAGTTTGACGTAAACAGTGGAAGGTGTTAGTGTTGCAGGATTCGACGGTTTTATTGAGCAATTGTCTCTGATGTCAGAAGAACGAACTAGTGCACCTCGTGACTTTGACATGGGTTTAGGTTTTGAGTCTTTCGGAGTGCGTTTAGTGCTCGAGGCGGACGACCCTGGTTTATTGTCCAAGGCCCGCGAAACGGTCCTTAAAGCCTTTGGACGGCGGGTTAAGATCTTTGAAGATGAAAAGGGAAGGAATGGGCGGTCGTTTGGCGTAGACTATTCGCAGGGCCTTTACCGACTGTACAAGGACGGTGTTGAGATCTCGGCCGGATCGTCTGAGCGAAATTTCTTCAAATACCTTAACAGCGCCCTTCGATTGGAGGTGGCTGAATTCGCTCAGGACCACGTTTTTATTCATGCCGGCGTCGTGGGGTGGAACGGAAAGGCGGTCATCTTGCCAGGCACCAGTTTCGCCGGGAAATCGACCCTGACAGCCGAGCTAGTGAAACACGGGGCAGAGTACTATTCCGACGAGTACGCCGTGATCGACCCGGATGGGTTGGTAAAACCTTTTCCGAGAGATATTTCGATGCGTTATTTCGGAGCAACAAGGGAAAAAGACGTTACACCTGAATCACTTGGCGGAGCGCAAGGAACGAATCCGATTCCGGTGGGAATGGTCTTGTTCACCAATTTTCAGAAGGGAATGACCTGGTCGCCTGCGATCCTAAGCCCGGGAGTTGGAATCATGGAGATGATCCCGAACACCCTTACTTTTCGGAAAGATCCTGCTTTTTCATTGAGAGTATTGGATTTAGTG
>JANNNS010000057.1:0-9228 GCA_031398645.1 Acidobacteriota bacterium | reverse complement strand
GAACGGCACACCGGCCTACGGACCAATGACGGCTGCCTATCTGCTTGCGCTGATCTGCACCCGCACCAAAATGATCTCAAAGACACCGCCGCCAAAGGCCATGCCCGACGAGGTCGCCGCAGGCCTGCCCAACGGCGTGCGCGATGTGGCCCGGGCTCCGAAGATCGGGCCGACGATCAATCTGGACAGAAAGCTCCTTAAGACAATGCGTGCAAGAAAGGACGACCTTGAGGTCAGCGAAGAGCAGCTTAGCGAACTAGCAGCCAACACGAACGGCGAGATTATTATTCCCGAGACGAAGGAAGAAATGATCGAGAAAGCCGCGATCGTGGCCCGCATGATCGATTCATCGTACGTCGTTACGTACACGCCAAAGATCCCGTTGGAAGAAACGCGCACCGAACGCGAGATCGTCGTCACCTCGAAACGGCCAGGCCTGATCGTGGAAGCACGTAGAAAACTGATCTTGGGCGATGGAAGGCGGTAATCGCATTTCGCGTTTACAAATTCGATTTTCAGGCTTATCATCAACTGTCTCAAACATTTGTAAATGCTGTCGCAGCCTGAGGAAGGTTCTTCTTCCCGACTCCGCATTCTCATATGATCGAGAAATCTTTCACAAAAGCGAGGGCGTTTCGATGGATCTTCAATGGGAAGAATTCACGCAGAAATCTAATTACCGTGCCGAAATGATACGCGTTTCGCTAAACGGACGCGGCCATTTCTTACTAAACCAGAAGGCGGTCAACGAACTCGGCGAACCCGACGCGGTTATTTTGCTGTTCGAACGGTCAAGCCGACTGATCGGCCTAAAACCCAGCCAGGCCGACGTTGAGCATTCCTACGAACTAAAGCGCCAGGGAACGTCGCAGAACTACTACCTGCGGGCGAAATCGTTTTGCAATTATTACAGCATCAATGTCGGCGACTCGGTCATCTTCAACGATGTTCGGGTCGATAACGGCATGATAATACTTAGCCTCGACAACGTGACAGAAGTTGTTCGGCGGGCAAGATTTAACGGGCTTGCGGAATTCCCTCCTCAATATTCCGAACGCTTAAGGCCGGTCCAGCCTGCAAAGTTCAGCACACTGCTGCGAATGCGGCCTCCGGAAGAAGAATAGTGGGCTGCTGAATTCTGAATAGAAAACGCGAAAACCGGTCGACAGCGGCCGGTTTTTTCGCGTTTAGGCAAACCAACCCGCCCTTGCATGCGTATCAACGATGCTGTCGAAACTCGTAACCGGATCAATTGCCGCGACGTCTTGGTATTTCAGCGGCCCTAATGCAGATCCGACATCGCCGATGGGAATTTTTCAAACCGCATTGCAAAACGAGACGCTCATTCACCTGGCAGAAGAAGAGGCCGTAGAGACGCCTGTTCGCGCCGAGCGTACCGATGCGCAGTTGGTCGAGCTCGTCCTTGCCGGGGACGGAACCGCATTTGAAGACCTATTTGATAGACATAAGAAGCTCGTCGCCTCGATCGGCGCGCGATACATGCGGCGGCCTGAGCAGATCGAAGAGGTGATCCAGATCGCGTTTGCCAAGACCTTTGTGGAATTGAGAAGATTTCGCGGCGAGCACGACCTCTCTTTTGTCGGTTGGATCGCTCGAATAACGGCCAACTCTTGCCTCGATCTTTTGCGGCGGCAGCGACGCAAGCCCGAGGATCTGGCCGAAGATCTCGGTGGATTTGAGGCCCTTCAGTTTGACACATCTGGCCATCCCAGCAGTGAAGATCAAATGGTCGACCGCGACCTCGCCGACAAACTCCTGTCGCATGTCGCGGCGGACGACCGTGCCCTGCTGGAAATGCTCTATGTAGAGGAAATGAGCGTAGCCGAGGCAGCCGATCAATTCGGCTGGTCGATATCGAAGACCAAAGTTCGCGCATGGCGAGCCCGGCACGGCCTGAGAAGCATTTTGAAGAAGTATATGTAACCGGGAAAGGGCGGAGAACGTCCTTTTGTGTGGAGACATGAAAGGTAGAAAGCTGACAAATAAAGATCTTGACGAGCTCGGACGATCGGTCGTAAGAGCCGGGAGCGTACGAGAAGATGAGATCGATCGCATCGTGTCGAATCCCCATCTTTTCAATAGCGTACTCTTGAAGATAGTTGCAGATGCCGAAGTCCTCGAGCCGAAACCTCGCTTCACGTGGGTTCCGGTGTTTGCCGCATCCGCAGTGGCTATACTTTTCACCGTTCCGCTTTTTGTTTACCTCAGTTCGCAGCCGGAGTACAAGAAACGTGTTCCTCCAGTGGATCTGACCGTTAGGGAAGAACCAAAGCCCTTTCAAATTGCCGCCCCGACCGTAAGGCAACCCGAGCCCGACGAACCACGGCCTGTTCATGCCGTATTGGCTAAGCCGACGCAAAAAGTGGTGGAGCCGAAAGCACGACTTGATCGCCCGAAACAGCTACCGCCGCCCGAGGCAGCCTTTCACCCGCTTGGGCCTGCGACAAATGCCGAAGATGCCGTTCTCGACGGCCGCGTAGTCCGGGTAGAAATGCCTCGATCTGCATTATTTGCGATGGGTGTTGATCTGCCGCTTGAAAATGGCACAAAAGCGGTGAAGGCCGATCTTCTCGTCGGCTCTGACGGAATTCCCCGCGGGATAAGGCTTGTTGAATAGAAATTTAGGAGAAAGTCATGAAGATTCTAGCGTGTTTAGCACTATTTGTTTTACTTGGAGCAGCAGCCAGCGGCCAGACAGCCCCGGCAGCAAAGGTCTTTGCAGAGACCTCGGCAATGTCCGAAAAGATCGTCAAAGGTTCGCCCTTTTCGGCCGATGCCGTCAATGAAAGCGTTCAGGTCCTTGCGGATGGAAATCGGATCGTACGCAGCAGCACGAATAAGCTCTATCGAAATACCGAAGGCCGATTTCGCCGTGAAATATCGGGTGGCTCGGGCGGTTCTCTAGGCTCCTTCTATTCGGTCGGCTCGGGCATCACGATACTTGATCCCGTGTTGGGACAACGATTTCTGCTCGATTCAAACCTGAAAACGGCACGCATCGGTGTGCTGTCGCCGACGACCAAATTGGCTGGAACGCTTACCGTGGCACCAGCTGCCCAGGCGGCCATGGCCGACAAGTTAAAGGCCGAATTAAACGCGGCAACCCCGGCAGTCGGAATTACATCAAAAGATGCTAAGGCTTACGCAGAGAACGCCAAATTACTTGCTGAGACAGCTCGGGTTTACGCAGACACGATAGTTGCAGGACAGAACGGCACTCACATTTTCCCGAGCTTTACGCATTCAAAATATGAGACGCGTACCGAACAGCTTGGTATTCAGAATATTGAGGGAGTCGAGGCAGAGGGCGTCAGGACAATAACAACGATCCCTACTGGCGACATCGGCAACGAACGCCCGATCGAAATGATCTATGAAAAGTGGTTTTCCAAGGATCTGCAGCTTGTTGTGATGTCAAAGCACAGCGATCCGCGGTTCGGCGAACAGATCTATCGGTTGACGAATATTGTCCGCAGCGAACCCGATCCGTCACTTTTCGAAGTGCCGAACGGTTACAGGGTGCTTTCTCAGCCAGCGGTTGCTTATACGATCAGTACGTCGAACGGAAAGGCGAAAGGACAGGGACAAAATGTGGTCTGGACGAAAAGTTCAGGGTCAGGTAGTTCGACGTCAGTCACTTCGAGAAAGCCATAGTTGAAACATCAAAGTTTCGTGCGTCAAATGCTCCTCCAAGAGTAGACGCGAACGAAGAACCCGCCGGTCCGCCAACTGGCGGGTTTTTTCTTTAGACAGGCTCCCAACGGCGCAACCCGAACTGAAAGGCTCCCGGCGAAGACCCCGTAAAAACACGTGTCTTTCGCCCCGAGAGTGCTTCGTATCGCAAAGCGATCGCAGCCACCTCGTCTCCCGATCCTTTCTTACCCAATATCGCAACAGTTCCACCCGAACCCCCGCCAGTTATCTTTGCACCGTACAGCCCTTTCGCGAAACCGGCTTCGCGAACGAGACTGACGAGCAGGTCGGTACCATCCGAGCCGAGCCCGCATGCGGAATAGCTGTTATGTGATGAATACATCAGCTCGCCTAGATCCCGCAGCTCAGGCCCACCGATAGGGCATTTCAATAGCTCGGCGAAGCGACGGACACGAGAATTTTCATAGATCGGATGTGCCGTCGCGGCAAGCACCGGATACTCGCTTTCACGCCGGACCGTTGAGTAAAGGTCGCTCACCCCGCCATAACGGTCGAGAAATTCTGCTCCTGTGAGCACGTCTGGGAGGTGTGCCGATAAGCCGCCCTCAAATTCAGCAGTTCCAATGCTTGCGAGATAGCCGTTCCACTTCGGATCGTCGATCCGTACGTGTCCGTAGCCCAATACGTCAACAGATAGCCCCACCGTCTCAGCCAGGATTCGATAGCCCATAAAGCCGGCGGTTCGAACGGTGCCGTAATCCGCACCCGCGACCGAGTGGCGAATTCCGGAGTCGATGCCCCAGATCTCTACTTCATCCGGCAGGTCGATCGTCCCGCGCAATTCCGCCGGCTGGCAAAGAAGCTCGATCAGGCTTCCTTCAACGCCGCAGGCTGACGCCATTTGGTCCATCACTCCGCACGGAGCACCGACGATACCGTTCTCCATCTTTTGGCAGAGCAATGCAAGTTCGCGGCTTTCGATCTCGATCCCGAACTGCTCGACCACTGCCTTCATCACCGCAACTTCGATCGCTGCTGACGAGCTGACGCCTTTTCCCTGCGGAACCTCGGAGTAGATCAGGATGCGAACGCCGTGTTCGAAAGCGATCTTTCGCTCATTCGCAAGCACCACTAAGGCACCGACGGCATAGGCGGGCCAATTATCACCGCCGGTAAAGAACGACCTTGCGTCGTCAACGCTGCCAAGTTTGCGGCCGGCAAGTAGGTCGTCCAAGCTGGCTTCAAACACAAGCCTTTCCGTCGACTCCTCAGGCAAAATACTCTCGATCCTGATGGTCCGGTCAGCCGACGCCTGGATCGCGGCAAATGTCGCTTCTTTGATCGGATATTGCAGCACGAGCGAGCCCGAATAATCTGCGATGCCGCCCATCAGATCAAGCCTACCTGGAGCTCGAGTAATGATGATCGGCCGGTTCTGATCGAACAGATCGCTCTCAGACACGGTTCGCGACAGAATGTCACAAAACCGATCAAGGCCCGAAACTGTTTCGAGATCTTTTGGGATCGGCGAGGGCATTAGATCAAGCCTCGCTTGCGCAGGCTTTCGGTCAGGTGCGGTTCTATCTCGCGGCGGATATCGGCATTGGCATAACCAGCCCAGCAGATATCAGGCTCGATCGAAAGGACGGCATCGAGCGGCCGCCCCATCTCATCGGTGACGATGACGCCGAGTTCCCGGGCGATCAGCTCTGTGCAAATATCATAAGGATGACAGCAAATGCCCAATGAGAGGCCGCGTTTTGAAAGCAGGCTCTCCATCAACGGCCGAAGATCGGCAGTAAACCGGTCGTGGCCATACATCAGCTCAGCCAACTGCCCACCGGTCGAGGTGTACTGATCCTCAAAGCAGTGAGCCTTACCCGGAACTACCTCACCCAGCGCTCCGCGAACAATTTCTTCATCGATCGCCGCAAGTTCCTCGCGTGCGCCCGGAAAGAAACGTGAAACCTGCGCATATCCGTGGGCGATCGACTTCGCCCGCGACGGCCGAAGAGTGATCGGGACCGTTGTGCCCGAAAGGCGGTCGTACCGTTCGGCGAAGGCTCCTAAATCCCGGATCGCCCAAAATACGTCGCTCAGATGCTGCTTTACCAAGGGAATCTCAGTTTGAACGGCGAGGACGATATCGCGCAGCGACGTGTCTTCACCCTCGTTAGGTGCGACTCCCGTCAGTATCCACGCACTACGTTTCTGATACATAATGCCGCGGGTTCCGTCGATGGGATCGAAAATTATCCTCCACACCGCGTCATCTGCATTCGTTCCCGCGGGGAGAACCATGCGACCGCCTTCGATGCCTTCAGCGATCAATACTACCGGCTGAACCGATGCTATGTGTTCCGCGATAAAATCGACGATCAGGTCCTCGCTGACTCGGTCGACGGCGTAGATCGTGTCGCCCTCGTCATCGTGGGCGATCATAGCAAGTTCAGAGACGTCGGATCGCTCACAGGCTGTGACCACGGCATCGCGGATCGACGCATGCAGCCGACGCAGATGCCCGAGTATCTCTTCCAGCTTTTGTGCCTCAGCCATATCCTATTCGGCCCTTTCTTTGTAATGGATCGCGGAAACGGCCTTCAGCTCAGCCGCCTTTTCTTCCGGCGATGTATCGCTCAAGAAATTGCCGCCGCCTATTTCGGGCCCAGCGAGATACTTCAACAAATTCGGTTTTCTGAGCGGCGGATGAAACTGAATGTGAAAGTGAAACTTGGTATAGTCGCCGCCGTCGGTCGGAGCCTGATGCACGGGCATCACATAAGGAAAGGGCATCTCCCACAAGTTATCAAACCTGATCAGCGTTTCCTTCAAAACGGCAGCCAGATCTGATACTTCCGTAGCGTTCAATGAGGCCAAACTGGGATGCGTGCTTTTTGGCGCTACGTATACCTCGTACGCATATCGGGCAAAATAGGGCAGGAACGCGATCGCATTCTCGTTCTCTGCAATTATTCTTCGGCCGTCCGCGATTTCTGCTTTGATGATGTCCTGAAAAAGCATCCGTCCATGCTCGGCGAAATAGGCGGCGCTTGCCCGGGCTTCGGTTTCGATGGTCTTAAATACAAAATTGGTCGCATATATCTGACAATGCGGATGCGGATTCGAGACGCCTACCGCGTCGCCTTTGTTCTCAAAGATCAGGACATGCTTGATATTCGGCATCGCGGCAAGGTCAGTGTATTGCCGCTGCCATTCGGCCAGAAGCTTTTCGATCTCGCCCTTTGGAAGCTCGGCAAGCGTCAGGTCGTGCCGCGGGCTATAGCAAACAACTCTCGCAACACCGTCCGCTTTTCGGTTTCGATAAAGATCGGATGCAGGCGTGGGCGGTTGCGGAGCGTTGGGCCCGACGGAGGGATGATCGTTTTCGAAAACGTAGATCGACGAATATTCGGGGTTGTGTGCTCCGCTAACCCTGAGATTGCCGGGACACAAATAACAGTCACTGGCATACTCGGAAAGTTTGGTTTCGTTGTGCTCAACGCTTTCACCGCTCCACGGCCGGTTCTGGCGGTGGGCTGCGACTATGACCCACTCCTCGCGGAGCGGGTGCCAGCGTTCTTCCCAAACGCCTGAATGATGTTCAGATGGTGTCATGTTCGGTTTTCAAGCAAGGATACTACCAGAAAACCCGAAGGCGTGTTAAACCGGGCCTGTGCGGCTAAGTGCGCTCAAGCGAAATGAGCTTCATCGCCCGGCGAACCTCATCATTCTGCATGAACCAGAACCAGACCTTGCCTGTACGAAGGTTCTCTGCGCTTAGCAGTGAGATGCCCAGGTCAATACCGATCACGTCAGGGTTTACCCAGCCGTTGTTCGGATTGAACGCGTCGGCAAAGCCGTACTTGCCGTACACCTTGTCGCCGTACTTTTCCTTTATTTCTTTCAGGACCGGCAGCGTGATCTCGGGCGCGAACATGAGCGAGCCGGCGGGTGCGCACGGCACAACGGTGCCGTCGATCGCAGGTTCACGCGGCGGAGCTCCCCACGCGATATATCCACGCTGGCTGTCCGAAGCGGTCAGGCCCCACATAGTTGTCGAGTATTTTGGAAAGTCTTTGCTCAGAACATTTGCGGAAAATAGCTGCTGCGCTTTGGTCGCCTTGACTGAATTCTCGAAATAATCGACATAAGGCGGCTTTGTCTCGCGGCGGCCGCGGAAATCGACCCACGCGTGTGAGAACTGGTGAATGAAAAGCGGCGAAACGGCTGCGAGATATCGTTGGCCGCCATATTCCTTCCAGTCTCTTTTCAGGGCGTACCACGACTGCGGCGGGATCGGGCTGGTCGGCGATCCCACGGCAAGAATGTACAGCATCGCTTGTTCACTGTAGTCGTTCCAACGGTTCGCTATCCATCCGTTTTCGGGCCGCCAGCCGTGCGACAGCAAATACGGATCTTTGTTCAGCATCCAGTCAAAATCGACCTTCTTGTAGATCTGATCGGCAAGACGCACGATCTCGGCGTTGTCCTTAAAGCAATGCTTCGCAGAAAGAACACCGCCCAAGAGCAGAGCGGTGTCGATAGAAGAAACTTCGCTGTTCCAGCGTCGGGCGCCGGTCTCATAGTCCATCCAATGATAGAACCAGCCTTTCTCCTTCGGTGCCCGATTAGCAAAAAAGTCGAGTGCATTGCGTGTCCGCTCGATCGCTTGCTGACGCGGAACCCAGCCCCGGTCTGCCGCGATGCAATAGCCCGTCAGGGCAAAGCCCGATGCTCCGGAACTTGCGATGTTGTAGGAATTGTGGCTTTTGGGCTTGGGCTCGCCGGTCGCAGAGGTGCGATCAAGCGTCAGTCCGTTTGCTGGATTGGTGTGATCCCAAAAATACTGAAAACTGCGCTTCTGAAAATCCTCCAGAAATGCATGGTCTTCGGGTGAGACGGGAGCGGTCGGCACCGGAGCAGCGGGCGGCGGCTCAACCGGAATTGTAGAAACGGCGGCCTTGGTCCGCGGAGGCGAATATCTTTCGACGACCGAGAAGGTACTCTGCAGGCCGCTCTCACTGCTGCTGCCGACAAAGACCTGAAACTCGCCGGGTTCAAGGACGGGTTTGAGGTCGCGTCCGAGGAACTCAAGCTCCTTCCGTCCCAATGAAAACTCGACGGTCTGCTTCTCACCCGGCCGCAGCGTCACCCGCTTGAACCCGCGAAGTTCCTTCACCGGCCGCGTAACTGTTGCAGCCAGATCATGCATATAGAGCTGCACCACTTCATCACCCGCTACTTTGCCAGTGTTCCGCACATCAACGGTGACCCGCAGTTTTTCATTGGGCAATATCTCCAGCTTATCGAGCTTTAGGTTCTCGATCGCGAACTTTGTGTAGCTTAGTCCATAGCCGAACGGATACAAGGGAGTGTTGTCGATATCAAGATACTTCGACGTGTATTTTTCGCTCGCCTTGAACGGCCGGCCGGTATTCTTCTGGTTGTAATAGATCGGGATCTGGCCGACGGAACGCGGGAATGTGACCGGCAGCTTGCCGCCCGGATTCGCATCGCCGAAGAGTGTGTCGACGATCGCCGGGCCAGCCATTG
>JANNNS010000056.1:0-18787 GCA_031398645.1 Acidobacteriota bacterium | reverse complement strand
TCAACCTTGATCTTGCCGGCCGCTTGTACTGCGTCCGTGTGGAACCAGATCTTCTTTCCACGTGATCGCAATTCACTGACGAGTCTTCCGATCTCCTGGACCGGCTGTATCGTGCCTATCTCGTTGTTGGCGAACATAATTGAGATAAGGACAGTTCGATCTTCGATCGCCGCCCTTAGCTCGTCGATCCTTACTATTCCATCCTCATGCACCGGCAGAAATGTGACCCTAAATCCCTGTTTCTCGAGATCCTGACAAACACTCTTGACAGCCGAATGCTCGATCGCCGACGTTACGATATGGTCTCCATACTTCCTGTTCGCTTCCGCTAGTCCGCGAACGGCGAGGTTATTGGCCTCGGTCCCGCCGGAGGTAAACACCATTTCATTCGGCCGTGCATTGACCAACGCAGCAGCTTGATGTCGAGCCTTGTCCAAGGCCGCTTTCGCTTCCTGACCGAAGAAATGGATGCTCGAAGCATTGCCGAATTTGTCGGTCAGGTAAGGGAGCATTGCCGCAAGCACATCGGGGTCGACCGGTGTAGTTGCGGAGTTGTCGAGGTAAACGCGACGGAACATTTCTTGAGTTTAGCGTACGCAGAGCTAAAACACCGAAACAGCTAGGCCAGAGCAGGCATCTTAGCAAAGTCGGCGCACTTGGAACTAACCTTGCCGAAGCGGCGTAAATTACGCTAAAGTTAAAGGTTGCGGAGAGGGTAACTAATGGATTTTACGACGAAAGAAATTTTCAAACGATACGCAAGCATTCTGGTCGGACGGCCGATCTCGCCCGTTTTCCTGAACATCCTAGTCACAAGTGTTTGCGACATGCGGTGTACGCATTGTTTCTTCACCGAGGAATTGGATGACCGGCCGCGTAAGAAGCTTCAAATGAAGGCCGACGAGATCGCTCGTATCTCCGAGACCCTAGGCGGAAATTTGGGTGTGCTTGTGCTTGCCGGCGGCGAGCCGTTCACACGAAAGGATTTGCCTCAGATCGTTCGGTCTTTCTACGAGAATAATAAGCTCGACTCCGTTTATCTTATGTCGAATGGGCAGATCCACCAGCGAATTTTCCCCGATGTGACGCAGATACTGGAAGAATGCCCGAATCTGAATGTGACGGTCGCTCTCGGCATTGACGGGATGAAGGATGCTCACGAAAAGATCCGCCGGAAAGAGGGAAGTTGGGATAAGGCGATACACACTGCCCGAACGCTGCAGCAGATGAAGAACGAGCAGTATCCGCGGCTCGACATTCAGACCTGCACCTGCGTAATGGCGTCGAACGAAGACACGATCTTCGATTGGTACGACTTTTTGAAGTATGACCTTAAGCCGGACAAGGTGAACATCAATTACATCCGTCCGCCATCGGCTGACCCAAAGGAACTTGAGTTTGACCACAATCGGTATGCTCAGCTTTCGAACATGATCCTTGAGGATACGAAGAATGCCGTCCTGAAAAACAGCTATGGCGGAAAGTCGGGCTTCTTTAAGGCGGCTGTGGACATTTACATGCACGACCTGATCACGAAGACCAAAGAGGAAAATAAGGCGCAGCTGAAATGTTACGCCGGCAGTGCCGGTGCGGTCATTTACGACAACGGCGTGCTGTCCTCGTGCGAGAACAAGGCCGATGTGCTCAACCTTCGTGACTATGACTGGGACTTCCAGTCGGCTTGGAAAACGGATCTGATGAAGGAACGCCGAAAGGAAGCAGGTGCCGGGTGCCACTGTACCCACGAATCGAACTGCTACTATCCGTCACTGCCTTTCAATGCGGGACATTTGATCAAGATAAAGAAACTCGAAGGTCAGATGAAGAAAGCCGCGAAAAGTATGGCGTTTTTAGCGGCGAAGGAAGTCGCTCTTAAAGCCTGAGTTATGTTTACATACAAAGCAGCGTACAAGTTTCTGAAACAGGGAGTTCATGCCGAAGTTATTGATTTTCCGGGGGTGATCTCGTCCGGCAGGGATTTAGAAGAAGCTCGGCGACAGTTGGCTGGTGCTTTGGTAGATATGGCTGAAACAAATCTTTCTTTGGGAGAGTCGCTGCCGACGCCGGATAAGGAGTTAAGTGATGCAGAGGCCGATCTTGAGGAACCGATTCATTTGATGTTAACCGCAGCCTCAAAGGTCAAGGTGTCGCCGGATTTGAGTTATGAAGCGGCGTGACCTTCTGAGGCATCTTGAAAAGCACGGGTGTCAGATGCTTCGGGAAGGCGGTAGTCATTCGATATGGCAGAATCCAAAAACCGGAAAGCGAACTTCGGTGCCGCGACATACGGAAATTCCCGAGTTCACTGCGGCTAGAATTTGCAAACAATTGAAGATAGTGTTGCCATAATGCAGCCAAACACGCCAAAAATAATGATCATTTCTTCGGACACCGGCGGCGGGCACCGTTCGGCTGCCCAGGCGTTGGCGGAAGGGTTTGAGAAATTTTGGCATGGTGATTCGTCTGTTGTCAGGATCGTAAAGGCGGTTGAAGAATCGCATCACGTAACAGACCGGCTGGTAAACATTTACAATTGGACGTTGCGGAACCGCCAGCATTGGATGAAGTACCTTTACTGGGCCGTGAACCGTTTTCGGCCTGAGACGCGAGAGTTCTTTCACAAACGATGCCTCGGCTTTCTCCGAGTTCAATTCGAGAAATGGTGCCCGCATGTTGTGGTCAGCGTTCATCCGCTGACGCAGCACATTTTTGGACGGCTTATCCGCGAACTCGGGCTTACATCGCAGGTGCCCCTGGTGACCATCGTTACCGACCCGTGCTATGGCTTCTGGAAGGGTTGGGCATGTGACGACGTTTCGCTTTACTTGGTCGCGAATGAAGAGGCTCAGCAGCAGCTCCTGGATTACGGGGTTTCGGCCGAGAAGATAAAGATCTCCGGGCTTCCGCTGAATCCAAAGTTTCAGGAGGTGGATGAGGCCGCGGCCCAGGATGCACGGCGTGCGTTTGGGCTTGATCCCGACAAGTTCACCGTATTTGTAAATGCAGGGTGGGTCGGCGGCGGCAATATTCCTAAGATCTTCAAGGAACTGGCGGCAGGCGAACTAGATGTCCAGGCGATCTTTCTAGCCGGAAAGAATGAAGAACTGAGACTTGAAGCCGAAGAGATCGCCAAGCACGCCAAGTTCCCGGTAAAGGTCATCGGTTATTCCGACGAGATCGAGAAGCTCATGCAGTCCGCGAACGTGATGATCTCAAAGCTCGGCGGGCTCACCACGTTCGAAGCTCTTGCCTGCCGCCTTCCGATCATTGCCGATACCACGACGCCGCCAATGCCGCAGGAAGCAGGAACGGTAAAGCTTCTGGCAAAGCGGGGCGCCGGCATTTTGCTGGACAAGGCTTCGGACATCGTGCCGACGATCCAATCCTTGATCGGAAATTCGCGGCGGTATAGTGATCTAAAGGCCGCGACCGCCGGAATTGCGTTGCCCGGTTCACGCGACATGATAGTCCGTGAAATAGCGGCGCTGCTGCCAGCGAATACAGCTCCGATCGATCCGGCATTGAAGACCGCACCTGCCTCCGCATAGTATTCAATTGTGGCGACTTGTCAGATCACCCCTATTTCTTTAACCTTTTCTTTTGATATTGGATTCCATTTTCATCGCGGAGAGTAATTTTGAGTCTTTTGCTTGAAGGAAAACGTGCGTTCGTTTCCGGTGGTACACGCGGGATCGGGGCGGCAATCTGTGAGGTATTCGCACGCGAAGGTGCGGACGTCGCATTTAATTACCATTCACGCTCCGATCTGGCCGAGGAGGTCAAGGCAAAGATCGAGGGCTTTGGCCGCAAAGCATTAGCATTTAATGTCTCCGTCACCGACCGTTTTGGCATGAAGCACATCGCCCGCGAGATCTTCGACGCGTGGGGCCCGATCAATGTTCTGGTGAACAACGCTGCCGTTAATAAGGGCGACAATTTTGCCACGACGACTGATAAGTCGTGGGATTGGGTAGTCGACACAAATGTAGGGAGCCTGTTTGCCGTAACTAAACCCTTTTATAAACAGATGATCCGGGCCAAAGTTGGGGCCATTCTGAACATCACGTCGGTAGGAGCCATACGCAGCCTACCCACCTCGGTCCATTACGCAACATCAAAGGCAGCGATGATCGGCTTCACGAAGTGTTTGTCTAGAGAGGCAGCTAACTTCGGCATAGCTGTTAATGCTATTGCTGCGGGCATCTTCGATACCGATCTTGGCAACACCTTGCCTGAACGGCTGCTGCAAATGCACGACTTCTGGGTCTCCAAAGGCCGGTCCGGCCGCCCGGCCGAATTAGCTGAGATCGCCGCGTTCATGTGCAGCGACCGAAACAGCTTCATGAACGGCGAAGTCGTCATCGTGGACGGCGGAGCTGTCACCTAAGCTCACCCCATCGGGGCCTCCATCTGCTGAAACTGAAATTGACTTTCATTTCTAACATGTTGAAAATAAACAATTTAGCTTGACATATGGGTCGCCAGGACATAGTCTTGTGCTATTGGCGTTGAAAAGCGCTGAAGGGAGAACTATATGGCACGAACGGAATTGGTCGAAAATTTGAACAAGGCACTGAGCCTGGAATTAGCTGCGGTGATCCAGTATTCGCAGCACAGCTATCTGGTTACCGGACGTGAGCGCGAGGTGTTCAAGGATTGGTTCCGCGACCAGGCCGAGGAAGCTCAGGATCACGCGGAGACGCTAGGAGACAAGATCGTCGCTCTGGGCGGTGTGCCGACGGTCGAACCCGGAACTATCCGCCAGTCGGTCGATCTTGGCGAGATGCTAAAGCTGGACCTCGAACTCGAAAGGGAAGCTTTGAATGTTTACATGGCCGCTTGGGCATCGTGCGATGACAACGATCTGCCGCAGAAGTTCTGGCTGGAAGGGCAGATCGCCGATGAGCAGATGCATGTCGAAGAGCTAGAGAAGCTTACATCGGAGCGAACCGCAAGGATCAATTCCGAGAAGATCGTCCTGAAAGAGGTATAGGCTAAAATCACGTCGCAGTTATTGCAAAAGCCCGCTTGTTTGACGACAAGCGGGCTTTTTGAATGTTGATAAATTATGCCGAAGATCTAAAATTCCAGAACGCTTGCCGAAAGTATCGCGTCGGAGTCGCGTGTGATCTTGCCTCTCGCCTCCGCAAGCTGATCGGCTAACGCATCGAGCATATCCGCATCCAGCGTGATCGTCTTCTGCGCAAACCACCCGATCCCATTCGCATAACTCGACAACCGGATCACGGCCTCGTCGCCGTCAACACAAACTTCAACTTTTCTTTCTTCGCTCTGGGTGATCGGCCTCTCGACCGCAATCTCTTTATTAAGCATTTATATGAAGAAATTGAAAATCAATTTCAATAAGAGTATATCAAAAAAATCGGCTCCGTCAATTCAAAACGCGAAGAAACGGAGCCGAACGTATTAACTTAGCAATTTGCTTATAGTTGAAGTTATTTTTCCAATTTTTCTTTCGCCCGGTTGATGAAGACTTTGATCATTTCGGTGATCTTCTTCGTCATTTCGCTGCTAATGATGCTCTCGCCGGCGAGTCCCGCAAACATATGTAGGTCGCGGGCGGATTTTCGCCTTAACTCGACCATTTGCGAAAAGTGGACGATCGTCACATTCTTCGCTTTTTCGAGAAAATCTGCTGAGTAACGCAGGAAATTCTGCGTTTCGACGGCAACCGGAAACCACTCGACGCGCTCCTCATTATTCTCGGTGAGTTCGACGGCGAACTTCTGCACCATTTGGCCGACCACGGGGATATCGGCTTCGATCTTCCAATGTGCAACGCCCTTGGCATCCATATGAATGCTGGCAACACCAGGCATCAATGCCGCAAAATTGCTGGCATCGGCAAAAAACTCACGAACTTTGTCGATGCTGGTCCTAAGTTCGATATCGTCGCTGTAACCCGCTTTTACTGTGAACATAATGACGTAACTAAAAAACTCCGTTGAATAAGATCGAATTAAAGAACGGCCGCGTCGTCGACCGGAAAAGTCCCCGGAAGAACGGATCTTCAGCAAACAGAATAACATGCCCGCGGCCCATCGATTCATCGATGACGTAGGACGTGCCTTTCAGCAACTCTTCGGTATTGCCTTCCCACACAAAGCCCGAGATAGTGAGCGGTTTTTTCGGCTTGGCGTCGAAGACAAGTGCATTCGTGCCTTCCTTTGAGTAGCGGAAGAAATATCCGCTGCCGAGGATGACCGGCAATTCGTCCTGATCGACGCCGTAGTTTAGATACGTTGTCCGATCGACGGTTGCCCGCATTATCGAGCCGGGAAGGCCCTCGGGCACCATATTGGCGTCAGCCGACGGCGAGGCGATCGGCGGAAGCGTCGGCCCGATGCCCTGCGTGCGGTCGGTTGGCGGCTCGATCGGTTCGGATCTTGGCGTCGGCGTCGGCGTCGGCGTTGGCTGTGCGTCCTTTTTCGTCTCCGATGCCTTGCTCTTCTGGTCATCATCATCGCTTCCCACAAGTTTGGTCGAGGTTAGCGAAACATCCTTGAGAGCCGCGAAGACTGACGCTCCTCGGACGGTCACTATAGTTCCTCCGTTGGCAACCCATTCTTTCAGGGCGGCGACGCCGCGCGTGCCGAACGCATTAAAATATCCGGAGGGCGATCCGTCGGGCAGGATAAGGACGTTGTAGTTCCTAAGCCCGCCGCCGCGAATATTGCCGATCGTCATTGGTGTAAATGTGATGCCGTGCTGCTCAAGCGTCCACCAGATCGAGCCAAATGATTCCTGACCCACGCCCTCATCGGCTGCGATAGCGATCTTTGGGGCCTGCAGCGATATCACTGCCTCGCCGCCTACGCTGGTGTCGCCTTCCTCGGAATAGCCCGAGTTGACGGCGGTAACATTGACGCCCATCTCGGCGGCGTATTTTGCGACCGAGTCGTGAATCGTCGCGGCGTTTCGCGAAACTCTGATCACAAACGTTCCGGCTTTCCAGTTGCGTCCGCCGGCGTTGAGCGGCCTGGTAGCGACCGTGACCTTATTGCCACCCTGCAGAAGCTTCATTACAAAGGCGCTGGTCGAATCGGTTTCGTAAGGAATGATGTATGCGATCTGTGCTCGGCCGGAAACGGTCCCACGGCGGGCGTTCTGCGTATGATCGTCGGAGACCATCGCACCGTTGAAGGTTCCCGAATCCTCGGTCCAATATGCCGTCACACCAAATGCAAGCGGCAACGACCAAGCGGTGATGTCATAAAAGCCATAATCTTCCTTCGCCTGGCCTTTTCCACGCATTTGATTACGTTTGAAGCGGGCCATATTGTCTTCGACGAACGCTTTATCCTGCGGAGTGTCCTGTTCGAGGATCGATTTGATCAATATGCGCTGCGGCTGATCGAGATCTATCACGTACGAACCAGCTGGAAATGTTCGCGTCGTCGCCGGCGCGTTCTTTTCCATATAGGAATGTGCGGTGGACGAGCTAAATGACGCCGAAGCGAGCTTTATTTCAATGCCCGAGCGCTTTAAAAGATCGATCATCTCGGCGGACTTGACGCGGTCGCTATCAGGGACGATGACAACACGTTTCATTTTTGCCCGAGCGTGGTCGGCCATAGCCTTTGCACGGAACTCGTAGAAGTCTTTTAGCCGCTCGACTTTATTCTTCGCGTTGGCCTCGAGTGTGGTCATCGACGCGACGTAGTGTTTGGCTATCGAAGACCGAAACGTTACGATCGTGCCGTCGTCGCGTGTCCATTTCAGCCCCTTAAATCCGCCGCCGTCAGTCTCATAGGTCATTCCGATCGCGCCATTGAGCGACGGATACATATCCCAATAGCCTGGATAGAACGCGTCGAACACATCGCGGACGTAATAGTCCCAATTGTTTTTGTCGAAGGCCGCAGCATTCGCCCGGCCATAGATCGCTTCCCACTTCGAGAACATCGGCTGCGGCAGATTCGGGTTCTGCGGCAGGGAAGTCGGCGGGAAAAAGTACTGCGAGGGCTGGCCGTGATGATCGACCGCGAGCTGTGGATTCCATTCGCGGTAAGCTTTCGCCAAGTTCTTCGTTTCCTTTTGCGTCATCGCAAGCGTATCTCTGTTCAGATTAAAACGATAATGGTTTACGCGGCCCCAGATCGACCATGGTTCGCGGTGCTCGATGGCCATTCGGTCGGCGTTTCCCACGGCGACCGAGTTATACCAGGTGGCAAAGCGCTCGTGGCCGTCGGGGTTTTCACCCGTGATTATTAGGACGACGGTGTTCTTTAATATATCCAGAGTTGTCGGTTCGTTCGAAGCGGCGAGTTGATAAACAACCTGCATAAAGGCCTCGAACGAAGATGACTCGTTGCCGTGAATGGTGTACGCCATCCACGCGATCGCCGGCGTATTCTGAGCGATCTGATCGGCCTCGGCCTTGGTCAGCTTTCGCGGATCGGTTAGCCGGGCGGTGTTCGCCTTTATCTCGTCGAGCTGTGCCATATTCTCGGGCGACGAGATGGCGACGATATGCTGCATTCGATGTTCGGGCGTTGTGCCGATGTCAAAGACTTTCACCCGGTCGGGTGCCGCCTTTGCTATCTCATCGATGACCTTTTCCATCTGTGCGTAGGTCGTGTGATGGTCGCCAACGTCGTAACGTAACAGAGACTGTGGCCGGGGCACATTTGTGCGGTACTCGCCGCGGGTGTAGAAGTCGAACTTCGGCTCAGTCTGTGAAAACACAGCCGTAACGGACGCTACGAAGATGAACGCAGTCGCAAATATCGTATTTTTCATATTGGACAAGGTCGGCAACTAATTGCAGAAGCCCGAGCGTCAGCCAGGGCGTAACACTCAACGCCCGCATCACGCCCTTGCTAACGCGCGGGCTTCTGCATTGAACCAGAAAATACTAAACTGAAACGACTTAAGAGCACAAATCAGATGACGAAATTAATTCCGGGTTCGCCGTGTCCAAAATGTGGTGGTATGAAGGTTCGGGAGTGGAAGAGGCTTTCCGAGGACGAGAAGATGATCGCCCGACGGCTGCCTAAAACAAGCACTCTGGACGAAGGCGAACTCAAGAAAACTGTGTATTGTGTCGGATGCTGGAATGTATCACTCGGACGTCTTTCGGAACTTGTCTAGAGATAGCGTTTGATCCACTCGACCGCGTCTTCCATATCGTCGAAGACGTGCGATCGCAAACCTACATTCTCGGCCATTGTCACGCCGATCTTAGTCGGGTCGATGAGATCGCGGTTCGCGACCAGCGCGATGGCGACGTCGCGTTCGGCAGCCTTTGCCCAGTCCTGCGTGTACCAGAATTTTTCTGCGACCGATGGGTTCTTCAACCCGATGACCGAGCGGACATCAACGATCAACCCGCGTACCTTATTTTCGCGGCAATAGCGGATCGTTTCCGTCACGAACTTTATTCCGTCATGCAGGTCCCACGCTCCGTCCGGTGCGAAAAGTGCGTAGTCGTCCGGAAAGGACACGAGTTCCTGGATGGACTTGTCAGTGATCGTAGAATTGCTCATGATCCGGCGGCAAGATGATCGAGCCAAGCGCCCTCATCTTACTTCATCATAGACCGACGAGCAATAAATGCGAAGTGCATATCCAGCATGCGAACTTACGACGAGCCGCATGATAAGTCGATAATTGCGTGCTCCAAGGCCGAATCACAAAAAGTAAGCCTACTTCGAAGCCAAAGTAACCCTGCTTTTGAAGCCAAGTGAGCGTACTTTGAACTTCTGTAGCCTTACTTTGAACTTTTGTAAGCCTACTTTGAACTTATGTAGCCTTACATTGAACTTATGTAGCCTTACATTGAACTCATGTAGCCTTACATTGAACTCATGTAGCCCTACATTGAACTCATGTAGGCTTACATTGAACTTATGTAGGCTTATATTGAACTCATGTAGCCTTACATTGAACTTATGTAGCCTTACATTGAACCTTTATAGCTCTAAAATGATCTTATTTTGTAGCCGAAGGAGGTGCGAATCCAGGCCACAGAGCTAAGCTATCGAGGAAGCGAGGATGCTTTGGGAAGATGAAAAGAAGCCAGCCGAATTGTTCAGCTGGCTTCTTTTTGTTAGCAAAAGGTTTTGGCTATGGGGTCATGTTCACGCCAAAGTCAAAGAACTTGGAACCCATTCCGGCGGCGGCGTTGGAGTTGCCGGAGTTTACCAGCATAAATCCGTACTCGCCTTTCTTCAGGTCTGCCTGCGGCGTCACCTTAAAAATGCCGTTGCCGAGGTCTTCGGCCTTGAGGGGGACGACATATTCGTCCGAGAGGCCGCCTTTTGCTCCCCAGGAGTTCGCTTTCGCAATTGTGACCTCGCGATTGTCGCTGCGCTGGTTGAATCGAACAAGCGTGAACTCATTCGGCGTTGAAGGAATGCCGCTCGCCGTATTCAATCCGCCGCTTGTCATATCAAGATAGAAGTAAAACACTGGCGCGACTTCCGTTATCTGCAGCCCGGCGTTTCGTCCCGGAAGGTTCGCTTTGGTCTTTACCTTACCGAGGCCGAATGGCGTGACCGCAGCGGTGAAACCGCCGCCGGTGCGGTTCTGCGCCGAGACATTGGCGGCAAGCTGCGTCATTTTCGGGCCGCCGTCCTTCATCTCGTAGAGGTAAATCCCGTAATTATGCGGCGACATCGGATCATTAGGGTCGCCCGTGCCTCGAACCTGACCTGCCGGAGCAGTGCTTGCCGAAATGCTTTTCCCGCTTTTGGCCTCGAGCATTGCGCCGACGATCTCGTCGGACACACCGGCCTGTTTCAACTTGATAAGCGAATCGGTCGAGAGGTCGAAGTTCGTCTTTGAGGTTTTGATCTTGCCGATGATAAGCGTTGGGTTAAGCCCGGCCTTGGCAAGTGTGATCACCTCGTCGTTGTTCATCGTCTCCTGTGCAGCGGCCGGCATCGCCGAGGCGATCAAGAAGGCCATTGCAAGGAAGCAGATGGTTAAAATGTGTGGTCTTTTCATGAAACGTGTCTCCTGAGAAAGTTCAATTAGAGTTGGATAGGGCGGGAGAGAAATCGGTGCGGACGTTAACCTAAGAGTCAGCGCCTTGTGAAACGTTCTTTTGTACGAATATTCAGATCGGGGCGATAGACGCGAACCTTAATGTCGAACGATGCTCCGCTTTCCCGTTCGCTGCTAGGATAATACCCCAAACTGTAGATTTTGCGAAGCTCTTTTGCAATATTCGCAAAGGCTTCGTCGAGATTTGTCGTGGAATTGACGTTATAGAGGCGGCCGCCGGTATCCTGAGCGATGTTCGTGAGAAACTCCTTGGCCGCGGCGTAATCCTCCTGGCGCTCGCCAATGCCCGGCCGTGTGTCAACGGTATAGGGTTTGTCGTCATCGTCGTACTGTATCGGAGCGGTTGAGCGACGGCTTTTCTGCACATCGTCGTAGGTGTTGTATTTGATAGGGAAGATCAGCGCGTCCGATTCTTCGATGTCTTTGCCAACCGACGCCGCGGTGTGAAACTTGCTGGTGGTATCGACGCCGTCGCTGAAAAGAACGACCGCCTTTCGACCAGAAACGCGCCTGAGTTTTTCGTTGAGCACCGCGTCGAGCGTGAGGTAAAGCCCCGTTCCCGAACCGATGCGTGCCCCTTCGATAGCAATGTTAAGGATCCGCCGGTCACCGGTCGCTTCGCACAGCACGATCGGCTTTTCGGCGAACGATATGACCATCACGCGATCTTCGGGCCGGAGTTGGGCGACGAACTTCTTCGCCGCGTCCTGGATCTCCTTTAGCTTAAAGACGCTCGAGTAACTCATGTCCAGCACAAGAGCTACGGTGAAGGGCTGATCAACGTCCGAAAAATAAGCAAGGTCGCGTTCCTCACCGTTCTCAAAGATCTTTACTTCACTCTGCTTGATATCCGCGATCGGACGGCCCTTTTTATCGGTCACGCGAAATGGCACGATGACCAGATCGGTCTCGACCTTGATTATTTCCATTTCTGGCTGTTCGACGCTGACCGGTTGCTTTGTGTCGTCGTCCTGTGAAGGTTTTGCGGCGGGAGCTTTTACACGTTCGGTGACAGCCCGGCTTTCCGAGTAGTTCTTCGTCCGCCCGGACTGTGCGCTCGTCACACCGACGCACACCAGAAGGCAACAAAGCAGAACTATCGGCCTAAAGTTCATCCCCTCCATTATACCCTTAATTTTAGAGTGGCGGATCGGAAAGAAAAATGGCCGTGTATCGGCGAATAGGATGTCAAAACCGCCACGGATTGCTGGCAAAATGCAGTCAGAACGAACATCTCTGCAAAAAGTTTTTGTGTCCGAAATCGATTCAACTTTGTTTTCAGCCAGTATTAACTTGGTTTCTAGCTATTTGCAGGCTAAACGGGCAGGTGCGCGCGAATTTTTGTTACGAAACGTCTCGATTTAACTTGACTGTGGGAACAAAGTGAACTACCGTTTAGTTGCGGAATTAAGCGTCGTCGCCCGATGACGCTCCGTACGGGGAGGCTGTAGTGGGAGACGGCCTTCCCACTTATTTTTCCAACACATTATCGAATGCGGAGCGGACGTTGATCCGATTCAGCGCTAGCTGCTGGTAGAGCTCATCCACCGAGCTGAGACTCATTCTTTCGGCTATGTGTTCGACCGCGGTGTAGTTTGCCCGAGGGAACCTGGACGAACGCCCGACGATAAGGCGGATCGTGTGGTCGAGTGCCGAAAGGAACTCGTGGCCGGCGTGAAGCGAGGCAAAATCGTCGGCAGAAAGAAGTCCGGCGGCCTGAAATGCCGCCAGCTTTGCAGATGTAGAACGCACTTCGGGAGCGATCGCGTCGCCGTTGGCCAACTGCAGGAAGCGGACCGCGAAATAAATGTCGAGAAGGCCGCCCGATCCAAACTTAATGTTTATCTCACGCCCACCCTGCGTTCGCCCGTGACTTTCCTCCAACCGAAGACGCATTCTGCGCGACTCACTTTTCAAAGTTTCAACGTCCTCACGTGACGCACGCCGCTTGATCGCCTCGCGGGCGACAGTCTCGATCGCGGCAGAACCTCCGCCAACCGCACGCATCTGAACATACGCAAGCAGCTCCCAAATAGACGCGTCTTGTTCAATGTAGTCGATCAGTGCTCCAGCCGTAGTGACGGTGGGGCCATTCTTGCCGTGCGGACGAAGCCGAAGATCGACGCGGTAAAGATTTCCGTCGCGGGTCATTCCGGACAATAGAGTGACGAACTGTTCGACGACACGGCTGTACACCTCTGCCGTAACGACTGCGTTGGATCCTTCCTCGTAGACAAGAATGACGTCAAGGTCGGAATCGTAGTCGAGAGTGCCGCTGCCTAGCTTGCCCAAGGCAAGTACCGTCGGCGCAGCATCCAAACCGCCCAGCGGGAGCGTCGCTGCACGCATGGCCGTCTCAATACTCGCCTCGGCAAGCTTTGTTTGCAAGCGTCGAATCTCGCTGACCGGTACGACCTGATAAATGTCCGCGATCGCGATCTCAGGCAACAGGCGTGACCATGTTTTACGCATCGAACCGAGGACGGTCGGAAGGTCGGCTTCGAACTCGACTTCAGACTCGAATGCCGCCTTATGATCGGTCGCGACGATCGTCTCACTCGGGATTTTGAGGCTTGACGCGAGACGGGGCATCGAAGCGATCATCTCGGCGAATTTCGGCGACACGGCTGACACCCGGCGAAGGACCGACATCTGCCGGGACGTGAGTTTTGGAGCGTCCGCGAGCTTCTGGATCGAGGTTACGACCTGCAGTTCGAGATGCTCGGCCGAATTCGAGCGAGAGCCTTCTTTGGCAGGTATCGCATCGTTTTCAGTGGCGGCTTCTAATGCGAATTCGTCGGCTGTTATCTCCGCATCCGCGCCAAACACTCGAAGAAATGTTTCATGAACGTTATGGGTGTGCGACGCGACCGCGGCCTCCAATTCAGCCTGGTCCGCACACCGCATTTTTGCTGCGATCAGACCCAGTTTTTCCGGGTCCGCAGAGAGTGAGTGGGTCTGGAGCCCATGCTCCATCTGAAGAATGTGTTCGAGTCGGCGGAGAAAATCGTATGCGTTCGAAAGGCGCGACAGTTCATCCGCAGTGAGGTGATGCCGGTCCGCAAGACGGGCGATGCTGATGAGCGTATGCGGCACGCGAAGCCAGCGGTCCGTGCCGCCGTGAGCTAATTGCAAAGCCTGGGCGATGAACTCGATCTCGCGTATCCCGCCGCGGCCCAGCTTTACATCGAACAAAGTATCAGAGCGATGTTCTTGATCGATCTTCTCTTTTGAACGATAAACGCCGCGCAAAGCCTCGCCCGTGTCACGGCCGAGTTTGAAGACGATCTTCTCGACCGCAGCGAAGAAGCTCTTGAAGATAGCCGCACTGCCCGCACTTGCACGCGAACGTATAAGCACTTGCTGCTCCCAGCTTCTGGCGTCCTGTAGATAATATTTGACCGTCTCCTTTTGCGACAAAGCAAGTGCGCCTACCCGTCCGTGCGGCCGCAAGCGCATATCGACGCGATAGGCCGCACCTTCACCGCTCTTTTTGCCAACGAGCTGCGTCATAGTCTCGGCAAGCTTTACAAAATACTCGCGGTTCGTCACGCTTCCGCGCGAACCTGTCCCGGTCGTAGAACCATCGGCAGAGTAGACAAAAAGAAGGTCGATGTCAGACGAGTAATTCAGCTCTTTCGAACCAAGCTTGCCGAGTGAAACGACCGAGATATCAGACGGACGCTGTCTCCCCTTCTCGTCTACCTCGAACGGAGCTCCATAACGGTTGTCCATCTCCTGCCGGGCTAACCGGAGAGCGTTCTCTAGAATGGCGTCGGCGAGGTTGGAAATTTCTTCGGTTATCTCAGCGATCGTCCCAAGCCGTCGAATGTCGCGGAGGAAAATACGCAGCAGTTCTCGCCGACGAAATCGGGCAAACAGAACGTTCGGTTCCAACTGTGAGTTGGTCAAGGCGAAACGAGCGAGGGATTCGAGCAGTTCATCTTTGTCACGGACGGATGAATCCGAACGTTTCCGGCCGAGCCAGGTGACATATTCGGGATTCTGGATAAGAGTGGTCGCGAGCAGCGGGCTGTAGGATGCAAGCGTCAGAATGTCAGAAAAGAGGCCTTCTTTCTTTTGCAGCCGATTTACTTGTGACGGATTCCGTTCACTGAACTGATCGAAAAAACGCCGTGCAGATTCCGGCGAAGGGAGGTCGTGGACGAAGAGCTCCAGCTTGTTCATTGGCGAAACCGAGAAGCGACAATACCAAACTTCTTGATTTTATATCCGAGAATGCGCTCTGTCGAATCGAGCATCTTTGCAGCCTTTGCGACATTGCCGCGAGTTGATTTCAGCGCGTCTTGGATAATATCGCGTTCAAAGGCATCGACGGCGGAAGCCAGCGAAAGTGCGGTGACTGTGCCAGAGACCTCGGCGGTCTGTAGCGTGGGCGGCAGATGGTGTCCGTGGATCACGTTCGAATCGCACGCAAGCACGGCGCGTTCGATCGCGTTCTCAAGTTCACGAACATTCCCGGGAAAATGATAGCTCATCAGCATGTCGATCGCCTGGGTTGAGATGCGACGGATCCGCTTTCCATGTTCGGCCTCGTACTTCTCGAGGAAATGCTCGGCGAGCAATAGAATGTCAGACTTCCGTTCGCGAAGCGGCGGCAGATGTATTGAGAAGACATTGAGGCGATAGTAAAGGTCTTCTCTAAAGGTTCCGGCTGCGATGGCGTCTTCAAGGTTTTTGTTTGTCGCGGTTATCAAGCGAATGTTCGATTTGATCGTCTCTGTCCCGCCGAGCCGTTCGAATTCGCGTTCCTGCAGGACACGAAGCAGCTTGATCTGAGTCTGAAGAGGAAGGTCGCCGATCTCATCCAGGAATAAAGTGCCGCCGTCGGCGAGTTCGAACCTTCCGCGCTTCATTCGATCGGCGCCCGTGAAGGCACCGCGTTCATGGCCGAAAAGCTCTGATTCGATAAGCGTGTCGGGCAAAGCAGCACAGTTGAGCTTAATGAACGGCCGTTTGCTGCGAAGGCTGTTGTAGTGGATAGCGTTCGCTATCATCTCCTTGCCGGTTCCGCTTTCACCTCGAAGCAAGACAGTAGCGTTCGATTTGGCAACCTGTGTGACCTGGTCGTAGACAAGGCGGATCGCGTTAGAGTTGCCAACAATGTGGGAGAAATCGTATTTCTCCTTTAACTCCTGCTTAAGGTGCAGATTTTCTTCACGAAGCTTTTCTCGTTCGCTTAATACGGCCATCTCAACCCGCAGTCCTTGTCCAATAAGTGAGCCGATTAGCTCAAGGGCAGAGACATTCGCGGAAGATCCTGAGTTCGCCGAGCGAGGCTGGACGCAGAGCAGGCCTATATTCCGTTTCGCACTCTTTATCGGCACCAGGATGAGCGAGTCAGCCGCGTCATCGGTTTTCAGGAAGTCGAGCGTCGATAACGAATCGATCGAAACGACGGCGGAGTCGCGCGAACTGTCGAACGCCTCCCGCAATACACCTGACTCAGCCCGGGTATCAAGCCTTCGAAAATCCGCAATGCTCAACCCGCTGGATGCCGAGGCCACCAGTCTCTCGCTGTGCGGTCGATAAAGCAGAATGAACGCACGGCAGAGATCAAGCCCTGAAACTATTCGGTCGGCCACGGGATTTAAGTTCACCGTGCTATTCGAGTCGAGTGTCAGGAGGTCAGCGATATCCTTCAGTGTAGATACGAGCTTGTCCATATAAAACTACAAAAATGTAGTCATCGTGATCGCGGCCGATATGATGAAACCTGCGTAAATAAGGTTAGTTAGCCGCTTCACTAAGAGTCCCCGAGACGGATTCGACGACTGCAATAGTGTCGCCGCCGAGATCGGCTACAATATTGTAGCGAAGTGCGATGGGAAATGCCACGGACGAAATGCCATGAGCACGTTTATCTTGTGTTACGGGAAGCAATTAGCCGAATCCGAATGTCGTGGCACGGTCTGTGCACTCAGCGAGGAAACAACCTGTTGGAGCTGAAATCGATGAAGACTAAACGGCTATTCGTTTTACCCATTGTCTTGGCAGCCTTGCCCTTTATAGGCAGCGCGCAAGATGCGACGGACCGCATTGCGGCGCTCGAGAAGTCCGCGGCCGCTGCACAAGCAAGTGCCGATAATGGCTGGGTTCTGATGAGTTCAGCCCTCGTTCTGCTCATGACGGTGCCCGGACTTGCACTTTTCTATGGCGGGCTCGTCCGGCAAAAGAATGTGATCTCGACGATGCTTCAAAGCCTGATCTGCGTTGGAATAGCTACATTATTGTGGGCATTTGTCGGATACAGCCTAGTTTTTGGCGAGGGCAACGCATTTATCGGCAGTCTCGACTTTGCATTCCTGAAGGACGTTGGGCCGGAACCTAATGCTGATTATGCCGCAACCATCCCGCAGCAGACTTTCATGGTTTTCCAGCTTATGTTTGCGATCATCACGCCGGCGCTGATCACCGGTGCGTTCGCCGAACGGATCCGATTCCCCGCGAAGATCGCATTTACATGCCTCTGGTCGATCGTTGTTTACTATCCATTGGCGCATATGGTCTGGGGTAAGGGCGGGTTTCTCAACGCAGTTCTGGGTGGAACATTTCCGGCTCTTGATTTTGCCGGCGGAACGGTCGTTCACATTTCGTCCGGGGTCTCAGCGTTAGTGTGTGCGCTTTATCTCGGGCGCAGAGTTGATTATGCGAACGAGCCCACGCCGCCGCACAGCACCGTTTTGAGCCTTATCGGCGCGGCTCTGCTTTGGTTCGGCTGGTTCGGCTTCAATGCGGGGAGTGCCCTTTCACCGAACGCCTTGGCGACAAATGCTTTTGTGACGACCCACTTTGCTGCGGCAAGCGCAATGCTCGCCTGGATACTGATCGACTGGTTTCGCAATGGTAAGCCCACGGCGATAGGTGCGATCTCCGGCGCAGTTGCCGGGCTCGTCGGCGTGACTCCCGCGGCGGGCTTCGTGACTCCAATGTCGGCCATTCTGATCGGAATGTTAGCGGGTGTGGGCTGTTATCTGATGGTGGTCGAGGTGAAGAAGCTGTTTGGATATGACGACACGTTGGACGTGTTCGGTATCCATGGTGTCGGCGGGACGATAGGGGCTCTTGCCACTGGAGTATTCGCGACGAGCCTGATCAATCCAATCTTCAAGGATGCGTCGGGAGCCACCTTGCCGGTTGGTCTGCTTGAGGGTAACTCCGCGCAGCTATTGAACCAATTGGCAGGTGTCGGGATCGCGGTTGTGCTCGGTGCCGGCGGAACTTTCGTTATCCTGAAATTGGTCGATGTGATCGTTGGGCTTAGGGTTACCGAAGATGACGAGATCGCTGGATTGGACGCTTCGCAGCACGGCGAGGTCGCGTATGTTTTCGAGGAGTCGATAACTCTCAAAGCGGCTTCTACCTTGGAGCAAAGGCGAGTTCGCGGTGCCATTGACGACATTCTTCCGGGCTCGGTCACTATAGAAACTTGATCCTCACTGTCGAGTCCTTATTGGCGAGATGCAGATCCCGGGCGGCGAACTGCATCTCGATTCTTTTTGCGTTAACATTTGGGTATGGACCAGCGCGTCGGCATCCAGGTGCTGCCGGAAGAAAATCGAAAACGCCTTGAAGACTTTCTGTTTGACCGATTCAGGACACTGAGCAAACTCTATTTGCGTGAGCTTGTAAAGGGTGAGAAATGCGAGGTCAACGGGCGTTTTGAGAACCGTGGACACCGTCTCCGGGCAAACGATTTTATCGAGCTTGAGCTGGATCCTGACCGCGAGAACTC
>JANNNS010000004.1:0-7801 GCA_031398645.1 Acidobacteriota bacterium | reverse complement strand
AGTTTGATTACCCATAATCGTTCCCTCCTATGTTATTCATTAGTAGGCTGCAGTGACAAATGAAATTTGCCTGATGACCGCAGCGTATTAGCAGAATAAATCTTCAAACCCTCAAAGTGTGTGCGGTAGAGTACATTACGGCTTGGGCGTCGGGCTTGGTGCAGGAGCACGGCGAGGAGCGCTGGAGTGCCAGTGGACGATCCGCCATTTTCCTTCGCGTTTTTCCAACACCGCCGTGCCCAGTCCTCCGCTTTCTATCTTTCTTGTTCCCATTTCCGCCGCGAGGCTGTACTTAAATGTCGCCCACGCGGTTTTGCCCTCAACTTTTACCTTGAGATCGGAAAACGCGTACTTCGTGTTTTTAAATTCTTTAAGTTCGGGCGCCAGATGGGTGTTGAGATAATCGGTCCAGCCGTAGTTTGCGTGTCCGCTTTCAAAGACCGTGACATCTTCGCTGTTTGCCCAGATCTTATCGAGAGCGGCCAGATCGCCTTTTTCAACCGCTACGGCTTCACGTGTTAAGACATCCGTTACCGCTTTTACTTCGTCTGTCTGCGCCGAAACATTCTCGTCAAGGCTAAACGCGATAACGCCAGCGCCCACCATCACAGCCATGGCCGCTATGAGCAGTCTATTAATATTCATTTTCATCGTAAGTTTCTCCTTATTGTTTCGGTCATATTCGACCCAAGTTTTTGTTAATCAATCTGCCAACCGGGGTGTCCGCGTTCCGAATGGCGGAACGTCGGCATCTTCGCCGAAGTCATTTCCGCTGAGTCCTTCGCGTTCGGCGATCACTCGCTCGGCACTCGGACGTCCGAACTTGTAAAAGATAGCCGGTGTTACAAGTTGATCGAGTAGGGTTGAAGTTAAGATGCCGCCTAACACGACTACCGCCAGAGGATGAAGGATCTCCTTGCCGGGAGCATCTGCCGCAAGGATGAACGGTACCAGCGAGAGCCCCGCGGTTAGGGCGGTCATCAGGACGGGTACGAGCCTTTCCAAGGAACCGCGGACGATCATCTGTTCCGTAAAATCCTCGCTTTCTTCTTTCATCAGGTGAAGATAATGCGAGATCATCATGATCCCGTTTCGGGAGGTTATGCCGACCAGCGAGATAAAGCCGACCATTGTCGCGATCGAAAACACGCCGCCCGACAGGTGCAAGGCCCAAACGGCTCCGATAAGCGCAAGGGGAATGTTTATCATCACTTGCAGGGCTACGCGCCAGTCGCCCAGTGCTTTTATCAGGAGAAAGAAGATCGCGACCAGAGAGAAGATTGAGAGTAACGAAAGGGTTCTCGTTGCCTCCTGCGATGCCTGAAACTGGCCGCCATACTCAAGGAAGTAACCGGTTGGCAATTGAACCTGGGTCGCGACACGGCTTTGAATGTCACTGACCACGGAGCCGAGATCGCGGCCGGCTACGTTTGCTCCGATTACAATTCTGCGTTTTGTGTCTTCGCGTAAGATTTGGTTCGGTCCGGGGAAATTCTCAATAACAGCTACCGCCGAAATTGGGATCTGAGTTCCTTGCGGCGTATCGATAGTGACATTTTGCAGTGCATCCAGACTGTTACGAGAGGCTTCGTCGAAACGGACGACAACGTCATAACGCCGCGCTCCATCAATGGCTTGCGAGACGGTTCGTCCATTTAATGCCGTTTCCAATGTCCGTGTAACTTCGCCCGGCTGGAGACCGTATTGGGCGGCTTTGACCCGGTCAACATTAAAACGCACCTGCGGGATTAGAACTTGTCTCTCAACCGAAACGTCCGTCGCCCCCTCGACGGTTTGGATCGTATTGCGAATCTCCTCAGCCTTTGACCGCAAGGTAGCGAGATCGTCGCCAAATAACTTAACCGCGATCTGGGCCCGCACACCGGACTGCAAATGATCTAAACGGTGCGAGATGGGTTGCCCCACATTCGTTGAGACGCCGGGTATGATAGCTAGTTTATCCCTAATTGCAGCAAGAATTTCGTCGCGCGATCGATCGGATTTTTTTAGATCAACGTCGATTTCTGTATAGTGAACGCCCTCAGCGTGTTCGTCGAGTTCGGCCCTTCCCGTCCGGCGGCCCGTCGAGACAACTTCAGGTACCTCTAGCAATAATTTCTCAGAAATTTGGCCAATGCGGTTAGACTCCGCCAGCGAGGTTCCGGGCTGAGCCTGCACATTGACTGTAAGCGTTCCCTCATTAAATTCCGGCAAAAACGAGGTTCCAACAAACGGCAAGGTAGCCATCGTCACAATAAACAAAAGAGCTGCACCGACGATAACTTTATAAGGATGGCGTAGCGTCCAATGGAGAAGCCGACTGTCGTATTCTTTCAGCCAGCGGACTAAGAAACTGTCCTCATGTTCTTCCGCCGATGAAGAACGAAAACGCCGCCATAGTCTCGAAAGAATGGAAGCCTCATCGTCTGCGTCCTGTTCGATCTCGGTCGGAACACTTACTTTCTTAGCGTACCTTCGCTTAAATATTTGCGGCAACAGATAAGACGCAAGCACCGGCGTAACCGTTAAACTTACGACCAGCGACGCCACGAGTGCAGTGATGTACGCGAGCCCAAGGGGAGCAAGCAATCTGCCTTCGACACCCGACAAGGCGAACAGCGGAATGAACACAAGCGCAACGATTACCGTCGCGTAAATTATCGACGAGCGCACCTCGAGCGATGCGTGATAGATCACTTCGAGAGATGGACGAGGATTTTCGAGGAGGCGGTTTTCGCCCAGTCTGCGGAAGATGTTCTCAATATCCACGATCGCATCGTCAACCAGCTCGCCAATTGCGACCGCCAAACCGCCCAGGGTCATTGTATTTACCGAAATTCCAAAGGCGTAGAGGATAAGAAAAGTAACGATAAACGAAAGTGGAATCGCCGTCAGCGTTATAAAAGTGGTACGGAAGTTGAGCAAAAAAAGGAATAGTACGATCGCGACGAGGATCGCACCGTCGCGAAGTGCTTCAGTGACGTTGCCGATCGAGGCATTGATAAAGTTCGCCTGCCTGAAGAGATTAGGGTTGATCTCAACATCGGGTGGAAGCGTTTTTTGCAGTTCCCGCACCGCCTCGTCAACCTTTTCTGTCAGATCCTGAGTACTGGCACCGGGCTGTTTTTGAACTGAAACTATAACGGCGGGCTTTCCGTTCGTTCCTGCCTCGCCTCGCTTTATTTTGGCTCCAAACTTTACTTCGGCGACATCACCGAGGCGGATCGGCGTGTTGTTGCGGTAAGCAACGACTGTTTGCTTTAACTCGTCGATCGAGTAAAACCTGCCGAGGTTTCGGACGAGATATTCCTGGGATTGAGCATCGACAAAACCGCCGGTCGAGTTGATGTTCGATTTTTCCAGGGCGGCGGAAACGTCTTCGATTGTGACGCCAAATTGTCTGAGCTTTTCGGGCGATACAAGGGCCTGATACTGCTTAACCCCGCCGCCGATTGGGATAACCTGCGAAACGCCGGTAATCGTCAATAATCGGGGCCGAATTGTCCAGTCCGCCAAGGTTCTGAGCTCTAACGGATCTGTCGTTCCATCCTTGCTGGAGACGGCAACCAGCATGATCTCGCCCATTATCGAAGAGATGGGGGCGAGAAACGGTGATACTCCTTCCGGCAATTGTTCGCGGGCTTCGGTTATCTTTTCCGAAACAAGTTGCCGGTTTCGATAAATATCCGTTCCCCATTCGAACTCTACGTACACGATGGACAATCCGACGCCGCTTACGGAACGAACGCGTGACACGCCCGGAACACCGTTCATCACGGTCTCGATTGGATAAGATACCTGTGTCTCGACTTCTTCGGGTGCTAAGCCGTTAGCTTCAGTTAGAACCGTAATTGTCGGTTTATTCAAATCCGGAAAGACATCGACCGGCAGATTGAACGCCACGTAGCTGCCCCAGACAAGCAAAAGGGCGGAGATCGCGACGACGATCAACCGGTTCTTAAGAGACCATTTAATAATTCCATTGAGCATTTGAATCAGTTTCGAATGGAACTATTTATTTACTCCACTTTGTCTTCCAATCGCTCATCATCTTTATCTCGGCTTCTTGGGCTTTTATTATTTGGCCAGCGAGCCTTTTGATCTCGGCCTTTTCGCTCTTTTGCAGGGCTTCTTTTGCCATCGTAACCGCTCCAAGATGATGAGGCGTCATCATGTCGATAAATGCGAGGTCAAATTCTTTGTCTTTAGCATTTGTAAGCTTTGCCATATCCATCTTCATGGACTCCATCATTCCCGGCATTTCCATGTTCATGGCGGCAGGCTTGTCCGCAAACCACTTCTCGCGCCAATCTTTCATCTGGGCGATCTCCTTCTCCTGATCGGCGATGATCTGCGACGCGAACTTCTTGATGTCGGGATTTTGTGTTTTGCCCTCAACCATCTTCGCCATCTCAACGGCTCCCTGATGATGGGCGGTCATCGTATCGATAAACTGAAGGTCGTATGGCTGACTCGCAGCATTAGGCGAGCTTTTCATCTGCGAGTGGTCCATCGACATGTTCGAATTCATTGGCATCGAATTATGATCCATGCCGTTCATATTCATTGATGAATTTGAATTCTTCACCATTGAGTTATGATTCATCGAATTATGATTCATGGAATTGGCATTGCTGCCCGACTGACCGCAGCCGACTAAGCCGACGGTCGCTAGGCCCAATGTAGCCAATAAAAATAGTGTTTTCATCATTTCCCCCTTAATTTGAAGTTGTTTAGCCCTCGCTAACGACGATGCTGCCCTTATACATCCCCATTCCACACGTAAAGGTTAGCTGTCCCGACTCGGTCGGCGTAATACTAACGACCACATCTTTACCGACACGCAGACTTTTACGAATTTTTTGCTTTGGGAAAACGACGACGCTTCCGCAGTTGGAGTCATCGGCACGATTAAAAACCAGATTCAATTTATGTCCGGCCTCGGCGTCGATCGACGATGGCGAAAAGCCATTTTTGTCCACTTGGACCTTAACCGTGCGCGTATGGGCCTCGGCTACAGTCGTCTCGAATATAAACGCTACGCCCGTTGCCACAAGAAGTGCCGCCATTGCGAAAAACACTTTCGGTTTGTTCATTTTGTTTTTCTCCCTTTTCGTCTTCCTAAAATTCTAATTCTCGGTCACGATAACCTTACCGCGGAGCATATCCATTCCACAGGCGAACGCGATCTCGCCGGCTTCGGTCGGCGTGAATGCGACTAGAACGGTTTCTCCGACCGGCAGTTTCTTTCGGATATTTTGCTTGGCAAAGACGACTTCGCCGCCGCAGTTCTCCGAGTTGGCTCGATAGAAAGCCAACTTAACAGGTTGACCTTTGACGAACGAAACGGACGACGGCTCGTAACCGCTCGATGAAACCGTTATCTTCGTTGCTCCCGCGGGAACGTTCGCCGCCTTCACCTGTTTAGCCGAACCTGCCGGAACATTTACGATGAACGGAACACTAATAACCTTTCCGCCGCGTTGAAACTGCGCCCAAAGCTTGTAGATCCCCGCACGCGGGAAAGCAGTATGTGCCGAAACTTCATAGGCACTCGGTTTGTTAGCATTTTTAGGATCATTCCCATGCGAATGGCCGTCGGCATTGTGATCTTTTTCTTTTTTATCGCCGTCCATCTTCATCCCGTCCATCTTTTCGCCTTTCGCCATCGGGTGCGCATGGACGAAATCGACGAGGTCTTCACTAATGATGACGAAATGCGCCAGTTCGCCGAGGTAATTCTGAAGGTCGGTCGCCGGTTTCCCAGTAGCGGCGTCGAAGGCCGCGAAGTCGAGGTTCAATTCCTGTCCCGCTTCGATCTTCGCACTTGGTTTCATCGTCACCTTCAAACCATCGACCGACTTTTCAAGTTTCTTGTCTGCGACCAACGCAACCTTTGCCCTTTCATATCCCGCGACCTTGACATCGATCCGTTCAACGACCTGTTTGGCATTAGGCGGGGTAAAGTCCGCATAGAGTTTGAAATCGCCGCCGCTTGGAAAGGTGTGCTGGACTCGGTAAGACCCATCTGAGGATGGTTCGGGGTGCACATGATAGAACTCCGCGAGATCCTTAGACACGATCAGTAAGTGCATTGGCTTTTCATGAACGATCTGCAGATCCTTCACGACCGCGCTCTTACTGTCTTTTACGGTGAATACCAACGTCGCCGGAGCACCAGCCTGAATCTGGCCCGGCTCCGTTCTGAAATCAATCTTAAAGGCCGAATCCGAATCGGCCGTGTTCGCGGAATTCGTTTCGCTGACAACCGTATTCGCGACATTCGTGCTGTTAACGCCTTGCGAATTCGCCCCGACATCACATGCAGTTAAGAGAATGCCACATGCTGAAATTACTAAAACGGTTCCCAAAATCAATATTTTTGTCATTATTCTTTTCTCTCGATTATTTTCTTGGCGATCACTTCTCCTGATCTATTCACCAGCCTGCGTAGTGCGAAGCTGATAAACGCCTTCAATCACAATCCGCTCGCCCTCTTTTAATCCTGATACTATCTCGTAGAATTCCGCACCTTCGGCCCCCAGTGCGATTTGACGCCTCTCGAACGTCTCACCACCATCGAAGACAAACACAAAAGTCTCACCTTGCTCGCGAACAAGCGCTGATTTCGGAACAGCCAAAACCTTGCGGTCTCCACTTGTGTCGATGGTGATCTCAATGAAATTACCGTCCTTAAGCCGGTTGAATGGATTCTTGACCTCGTAAATGACCGGGAAGGTCCGCGTCTGTTCATTAACGGTTTGTCCGATCGAAACAAGTCTCCCATCACCATCAGCAGTACCAATTGTGTAGACCTCGCCGGCTAGGGCCGAAGATGTAAAGCTTGCCCGTGTGGATTCTCGAACCGTAGTGAGGTCTTTCTCAAAAACCTGAGCTTCTAAAAGGACGGTGGACAAGTTGACGATGTTGAGTAATTCCACCCCGCTCGCGACTTGCTGGCCACTCGTGGCTTTGATCTGGTCGATTATTCCCGTTATGGGCGATATTAGCGGAAAATTCCGCATGGGCTGCCTGACCGTAGGCGAGCGGAAAATACTTTGTCCGGCCTGGGCGGATTTGATCTGCTCGCCCAATAAAACGACCTGCTTCTCGGCCGAAGTTACTTCATCGTCGATAACCTTTACGGCTGTTTGCGCTTCCTCGACACGTTTTCGCGGTACTGCCCCGACTTCCAAAAGGTTCTGCGATCTTCGAAGTTCACGCTGCGCCTGCGCGAGACGCGTCCTTGCTTGCCCAGCCGCAGCTCGTGACTGTGCCTGTTGCGACTGGAGCGAAAGGACAGTATTTCGAAGTTCCAACTTCCGCGCTTCAACCTCCCGCTGCTGCGCTTCGACATCCAGTCTTTGCGACTCGAGCCCGGTCTGTCCCGATACATCCAGCACTTGTTCGACGTATCCAATCTGTTCGCCGCGACCAACAGCAGAACCTAAAGATACCGCCTGATTAAGGACGACCCTTCCCGGCACCTGTGCGGTCACAACTCCTTTGGCATCCGGTCGGGCCCTGACCACTCCCGTGGTTTTCAAACCACTCGTGATCTGCCTCGTGTCGATCAACTGAGTCTTTATCCCAAACAGTAGCTGCGATTCTTTGGGCACAGTGATCGTAGAACCCTTCGGCAATTCGTTAACCGCTGCAGTTGAAAAGGCGTTTGGAGGAATCGCAGCCGTTTCTCGGGTCTGAGAAGGTGGAAGAAGATAGGCCAGAGCGACCGCGCTCAGAAGAAAGACCGTGAGAACAACCGCACCTGCAGGGGCGAGTCGCCGGAAAGAAGTATCCC
>JANNNS010000002.1:0-8086 GCA_031398645.1 Acidobacteriota bacterium | reverse complement strand
GGACCATCAGCGGTTTCTTGGCCGTAATGTTCGATTCGGTTTTGCCGAAACGCCTGCCTTGATCGACGGTGACAGCAGTGATGCGATACCTCGTTAGGTTGTCGGGCAGCTTGACGTCAACTGTTGCCTTCCCGTTCGAGTCCGTTCTGACGGATGGAGCAAAGACGGCTAGGGCGTTAAAGTTTTCACGAAGGCTGATCGCTCCAACGTCTTGTTCTGAGGCATCGTCACGTGCACCCGCGGCCATTCGCAGCTCAGACTTCATCTTCCGACCGACCATCGGTAGGGCCGATATCTGCCGAGCCCCATCGACCGAGAAGGCCTCATTAGCTGCCGTCGACGGCGGAGGCGGTGGATTCGCCTTCACGTCATCCGGGTTACCCAACAAAACGTCCTTTCTCGAATGGTGATCGGACGTACCCGCACCTCGATCGGTGTAGAAGACGGACATTGGGTCCGTGATCTTATATCCCGACAGCGCAAGCACAGATTCGTCGACGATAACTACCGCGACCTCGCTGTTTGCGACCGGTTCACCACGGTTGTCCTTGACCTCGATGTCGACTTTGGTTTCGCCGCCCGGTACAAGGGTTTTGTCCTTTGCCTCGGCCGAAACGGTCAGTTTCCGGGAGGCAGTTGTGATCGAAAGATTGATGTTCCCGCTTGCGAAGGCGGGGCGGTTTGATAGTTTCGGATCAACCTCGCCCTTATCGTTTTGCCGAACGGCCGAGCCGACAAGATCGACCTGGGCCAGTATATTCGGCAGATATTTTTCATCGAGCGGCACCTTTAGCGTGATCGACGAGTCCTTCATCGAGAACCGCTCAGTCTTTACGATGCCGTCGCGACGAAGGGTCAGCACGCCCTCGGCCGGAACGAACGGCGAGATCACAAGCAATTCGGCAACTTCGCCCGGTGCAAAATCCTTCTTGCTCGGGATGATCTGAACCTCTTCCTGTTCGACGTTCCGCTTTGGCGGCTGGTTTCCGCCCGGAACCCAAACGGTGAACTCGCTCTCATTGAATCGTTCGCGGTCGTCCATCACCGTCGCGGTTATCGTGTAACGGCCGCCAGCCTTGGCAACGAACGTGCATTTCTGTGCTGCCGCTGCAGACTTGACCGCACAATTCTGTTCATCGACCGTAACTTCGTTCCACGAGCCCTTATCGAACTGCCAGTCTTTCAGAACCGCTTTGATCTCAACATCGCGGCCCGCGATCAGTTTTCCGTCAAGATCCGAAACGATCGATTCAATAACGATATTTTCGCCTTTCTGCACAAACGTTCGCGGAGTTCTGATCCCGACGTAGAGGTCAGAAGGATGAACGAGCAACGTTGTATTTCCTGCCCATGTCTGGCGGTTCACGTCTTGCACAGCGGCGTTCGCCGTTATTGTGTAAGACCGCGGCGGCTTGACCGAGTCGAAATCGATCTTGAGCTGATGTTTGCCGCTGGCGTCCGTAACTCCCTTGAAATTCTGAGTCGTTCCACCACCGTAGGGGCGGCCGTATCCATAATCAAACCGTCCCCACCACGGTACCCAGGTGCCGAACGTGAAGTCGTCGCGGTTGGGCGGCGTATAGCTGGTCGGCGTCGCGGTCACTGTCCAATTTGTTTCGGCATTGGCCAGCCCGCCGCCCGCGTAATATTTCGCCTCTACTGAAAGATCCGCCTTACCGCCGACAAAATGCGGCGCCTCGGAATCGACCTTTGCCGTCACCTCAAACTCGGGGCGGCGAAATTCCTGTATCTGGAACTGATGAGAATATGTGTGGCCTGATACGGAGCTGTTGGTCGACAGATCGATCCGGGCGTAACCAAGATTTGTGTTGTCCGGCAGCTTGAATTTAAGATCGAACGCGCCAAAGGCGTTCAACTGTCCTTCTCCTTTTGCGATCTCGTTGTTTCGGGGATCTTTGACCGACCAGGTTATCCCGCGGGCCGCGTCACCAAGCGGCTCAACATCGCCTAGCTTTCCGCCTGTTACCTTTCGAATGTAGCCTTTAACGGCAACCTCTTCATTCGGCTTGTACATTTTGCGGTCGTCAAAAACGAACCACCGAAGCGAATCATAGTCAGGCTTTTTGTACCAATTCCCGGTGTCCTGCCAGTAATATTCAGTGTTCTCAGGCAAGAACGCCGTATCTTTGCCGCGTTTAGCGATCAGCAGGCTCATGCCTTTGCTTGATGAAGAGTCAGGCAGCGACAGCCTGAGAATACCGTTCGAAGTGGTCGAACTGGTCTGCGCAGTTTCGATCGATTCGGTCTCCACGGCCGAACCATCGGGATTGAAGGATTCGATGTCACCGAGAGACGGTCCGCCGGTTCCGGTTACCCAATCCCAAACAGATTCGATCAAGGCTTTTTCTTCAGGCTCCTCAACTATTGCGTGGCTACCCATAGCGTTCCCATTCGGATAGATCGACAACTGCACCCCGTTGAGAGCCTTGCCTGTCCCAAGTTCGGTCGCAAAACCGACTAGTTCCTGATTGTCTACAAATGCGTCTAGGCCGATCTGTGTTGCCTGAAGCCATGTGAAAATTCGCGACCGGTCGTATTGATTCTTCCTGACCGTCGGCTCGATATCGAGAATGATGTTGCCGAGCCCGCCGGGCAATGCTTCAGTAAGATCTACCCGCGTCTCGACCAGTTCGTCGGCTATATTCTTGATCGAAATAACCTTGTCCGAAATCACCGTGCCCGGGATCGCGGGCTTTTGCCCGTCGTCGTAATTGATCCTGCGAAAATACTGCGTAAATTGGTACCAATCTTCAGGATTGACCCGATACATTCGGACGCGGGCGTTTGAGTGATTGGTCGTGTAGAAAGAGAAACTCGGTTTTGAACCTGGGTCCAGCACGACCATCGAGCCGCCTTGGGCATAGAAGTTCTGCGGAGCCTGTCCGACCTTGATCGTCGCAACTGCGGATTGGCCGAGCGTTTGGCCAAATGTATCGGTCAGGCCGCCGTCTATCGTTACCTTGTAAGTCGTGTTGCCTTTTTTGTACCCCTGAAAATAAACGTTGTTTCCCGAGGGGTAAATCTGGAGCCCCTCAACGGCCGGTTCGACCTTGACCATCTCTTTTGAGAATTTTGCGGCATCGATCGGGTTGTTGAATTCGAGATACCATGCATCGAAAGGCGAGCAGTTAGGATTCTGCGCCCATCCGCAATAGGCTCGGTTGTATTTGAACGGGCCGTAAGTTGTGAATTTATAGGATTGACGAGCGGCGGTCGTTATCGGGCCTTCGGCCGAGGGCGTGCCTTTCTCGACGTTTACATAGATAGCTGAGGCACCAGGCAGAGCATTGTCAGGCGTGCCGTCATTGTTCAAGGCTCGTAAGGCGATCCAGCGCCCCGGCTCGGATTGCTTGACGGAATAGGAAATGGTGCTATCGCCATCGATCTCGGTCTGAGTCGCGAGGCGGATCGGCAGCTTCTTGCCGCCGGCGGTGACAGTCAAACTTTTGAGTATAGCTTCCTGATTGATCGCTTGATCAAAACGAATGAACATCAACGCGTCCCGGCGAACTATCTGGTTCTGCGGGATCGTCTGTTCTACCTTTGGCGGAGGCGTTGTGAACGTCCATGTGAAATCCTTTTGAAGCGTTTGGCCGGTCGCTGCTTTTGTACCGGCGGGAACACGCGCGGTGAATTTTGTCGCCATTGGAAAACGCTTATCGGTGTCGAACATCAGCGTTTTTGTGCCAAGCCATCGCCATCGGCCTTCAACCTGCGGCGACAATTCGACCGGAGCGGTCTTAGCAGCCTCTTCCTGAGAGGTCACGGCGACCATTGGTTGCGAGAAAGTTACATTCAGGTCCGGGGCGAGCGGAACTTCGCCTTCGGGTGAAAAGCGGATCACCTCAAGGGTGTTCTTTGTGGCGGTGGCATTGGGCAGTGCGCGGTCGCTGTCCGAAGGAAACTTGACCGGTATCTTGTTGCCGGTCTTTGGTGCCGGCAGCGTACCGAGCCTCTTGGCAAATTCCGTCTGGTCGTTAGGATCGGACTTGATCGCCGGAAGGCGGCCGAGAAGCTTGCTTGCCGCGTCACCGGATATAGGGTCCGATGGCGAAATAACCTGTTTTTCGCGCGTTTCCGCTCCTGCGGAGCCTTCGCTCAGCCTAAAAGTTAGGCCTCCCGGTATATCTTTCATTCTATTTTCCCTCGCTTTCCCGGTTACCTGGGCCGAAGCAACTGATGCGAACGGAGCAAAAATGCTCACATAGACCGAGGCCAATGCTAAGACTGCAACTAGTTTCCTCATTTCTTCCTTTTCCTCACCCTGGTTGCCGCGCTCGAGATCATTTTCGGGCGTGCCGCTTCACAATCTTATCGCGTAACCATATTTTCGAACCAGCTCAACGTCCAATTTGACGAGAGTGGCTTGAACTTTGAACGGCTCGCTCGGCAGAATCTTGCAAACCGTGCAGTTCGAACACTTGTGATGATCTCGGCTCTCTATAGTTTGTTATTCCATATATTTGTTTTCCTGCTATACTGGGTTTCGGAAAATGCAACTTTGAATTAAAGGCTGTCGTAGTGCATTTTTGGCAAGAAGTGCTTTATTGACAATTTTTTAGGAGCGGAAAGGTAAAATGGGATTGTGGGCGAGGATAACGAGAGTATTTCGGGCCAGCACCGGTGCGGCTCTCGATAAGATCGAGAACCCGGAATTGGTGCTTCAGCAAACGATTCGCGACATGCGCGACCGCGTGCCGGAACTCAATAATTCGGTGGCGCAGGTAATGGCTACCGAGCGGTTGTTGATCAAGAATGCCGAGAACCTTGAAAAGCAGGTCATCGATCTGGATTCGAAGATCAAGGCGTCGGTGAAAATGCAGCGTGATGACATTGCGACCGCATATATCGGCCAACTTCAGCAAGCGCAAATGGACCTCGAAAGAACAGGCGCACAGCTTGAACATGCCTCCCTTGCTTCAAAACAAGCGTTGAAGGCCCGCGATAATTACGTCCTCAACATGAAAAAGCGCACCGCTGAAGCGATGCAGCTTATCTCTGCCGCCAAGCAGGCAAAACTGCAGGAGCAGCTTGCCCAGACGATGGAGACCTTCAACATCGGCGACGATTCCTCGACCTTCAACGAAATGCGCGAGAAGATCGATCGGCGCGTTGCCGCTGCCGAAGCGAAGCTGCAGCTTGGCTCGAGCACCGTCGACGCCCAAATGCAAGATATTGAACGCGAGGCAATGGATATTCAGCTTCAGGACAAACTGCTCGAATACAAATCGCAAATGGGGCTTCTTGGTGCTGGGTCGGGAACAGTTGGCGGCAAACAGATCGGTACCGGGACGCCCGCTGAAAGTGAAGAAACGCTGCTTGATGACGTGATCGTGAATGAGATCAACGAAGCCAAGCAGTCGAACTGATAAAAACGGCATCGAACCTTCGGAGCAATTTGCAGCCGGATCAATTTAGGGCAGCGGACTTTATGGCGGATATCGCGAAATATCAGCAGCAGTTAACAAAATTTCAAACGAGCTACGCGAAAGAAGCGGTCAAGGAACCCTTCAACTTTTGGGGCCTGGCTGGCTTCGCTGTGGCCGCTGCTTATACGGGAAGCGTCATTCCGCTGCTCATTGCACTTATTTTCGAAGTCGCTTACATGCTTCTACTTCCAAATCTGCCTTGGTACCGCCAGCTCGTTCAGAGCCGCGAAAAGGAGCGCCTTTTCCTCGCGAGCAGGAATGCTCGGGAAAAGCTCATCAAGACGTTCACTCCGCGTGAGCGTGAAGCGGTCGAATACCTTCGCTGGTTAAAGGAAAAGATCCAGGACAACTATAAGAAGTTCACCGGCGCCGGCGCATTGCCAAGTAATCTTGTGACCCTGGACCAGCGGTGGGAAGATTTTGTCGACTTGCTCGACGTCTATCGGCGTCGAAAGCAGCATTTAAAGTCGATCAACCGCCAGGCCGTCCACAACCAACTTTCACAGGCATATCGTGCCGCTGAAAGTGCCGGCGACGAGAAAACGCGTAGGATCCAGCAAACGAACGTCGAGATCCTAAAACGCCGTGTCGCGTCTTTTGACGAGATCGAACGAAGCGTAAAGCTGGTCGAAGGGCAGCTTCAGTCTATCGAGAACTTCTTTAGTTATTTGAATGACGAGATCGTAACGATGTCGACGCCGGAAAAATTCTCACTGCTAGACTTCGAACAGCTCTCTGACTCGATAGCGATGACGAAGCAAATGCTCGATGCTACTGCAGATTCGGTCGGTGCTCTGGATTCTTATAACCGTGAAATGGGTAACTACGAGTTGCTTCCTGAAGCAAATCGTTCGTAATTTACCTCTCAAATCCATCGATCAATACTTCTGCTTCAACGGTTTGTGAAGGCGGTGTAAAAGCCTGATCGACAGGTGGAGGCGGAATTCCGTCCAGGTCGCTTATCGAAAGAGCAAGATTGTTCGCATTTGTCGCGTAGCCCATCGCGATTTCCCTTTTCACGACTCCATTGCGGATCATCTTCTCCAGTTCTTTATCGAAGGTCTGCATACCCTCCATTTCCCCGTCTGCCATTGCGTCAACGATTGAACGTCCGTCTTTTTCGCCCTTCTCAATATACTCGCGTGTTCGTGAATTAGAAGCGAGAATCTCGATGGCAGCTACTCGTCCGCCGCCGATCTTTGGCATCAATCGCTGCGAGATGATCCGCCTGAATGACTGTGACAAACGCGTCCTGATCGCGGCTTCTTCGGCTTTCGGAAAGACACCGATGATGCGGTCGATTGTCTTCGCCGCATCGATCGTATGCAGAGTCGAAAGCACAAGATGGCCCGTTTCGGCGGCTTCCAACGCTACTTCTATCGTCTCGCGGTCGCGCATCTCGCCTACCAAGATCACCTTTGGAGCCTGCCGCAGGGCTGCTCTCAGCGCCGATGCAAAATCGGGTGTATCCGAATGAAGTTCACGTTGGTGGATCGTTCCCAGCTTGTGGTCGTGGATGAACTCGATCGGGTCCTCGATGGTAACGACGTGATAGCGCTTCGTCGCGTTGACCAGATCGATCACGGCGGCCAGCGTAGTGGACTTGCCCGATCCCGTCGGCCCGGTCACCAGCACAAGGCCATTCTTCAGCTCGGCAGACGAAATAACTCCTGGAGGAAGATTGAGTTCTTCCCAGTTCGGCGGCTTGGTCGGGATAACACGCATGACGATGGCGTGTGTACCTCTCTGCATGAATATGTTCACGCGAAATCGACACAGGCCCGGAACACTGTATGAGATATCAGTCGATCCCTTCTTCTCGAGCACTTCCATTCCCTGCTCATTGCCCAGAAGCATGAGATCCGCCATTGCCTTGATGTTCTGGGTAGTCAGGCGCTCCAGCCCCGCAATGGGTACACCTTGCAGGTCGCCTGTCAATTCAACTTGCGGAGGTCGTCCTGGAGAGAAGATCAAATCGCTAACCTTGTCCCCTGCCGCAAGCATTCGCGTCAACACGCTGTGAAAGGACTGGATGTTCCTTGCCAACGCCGCGTTGACCGTCTCGCCAGTAGCCGGAGCCATCCCGGGCTCCACCGATCGTACATTTGTGGAAATTATTTCGTTCATTGTATTTTTCTAGGTCCTTTACGATCTTTGCTTGAGCCTGCCCTAAGGTCGTAAGAGAATTCACGTAAAGGACCCAATTCCCGCAGAGTAAGGCATCAGGATCCGATCAGACGAAAGCATGCTAAGCGGACCGCCGCCCAAAGAACCGTACCTCCTTGAAAGATGAGTCCCAGCGCCTCTTTCGCCTTGGCCAACGCCGGCGCGATGAGAGTCGGGCCGCCGGCGTCGAGTTTCTCGATGGCGCGGAGAAGGGAAGCGCGGTCCGTTGTGGGTGGGTGAATCCATCGCGCCTGTTGCGCGAAGGCGACGAACGCGAAGGTCGTGTTGTCCCGCGCGGCGCCGACGAGCGCGCGGAGGGCGTTGCGCGCCTCGGAGATTTTCAGGCGGCCCGGGGAGGCCTCTTCGTTCATGGACCCGGACGCATCGAGGAGGACGACGAGGGTAAAATTCTCCTCGGGGACGGACGTGACGGGGAGCGCTTCGTCGAGCGGGGTATCGCCGAAGCCGCC
>JANNNS010000312.1:0-9618 GCA_031398645.1 Acidobacteriota bacterium | reverse complement strand
GGTCGCCCGACTGACGGAGTTTGTCGATGCGGCCGAGGAGCATTTTGTTGATGGCGAACCGTGGCAGTTAAGCGTTTTGGCCGGCGAGGACATAACCGCGACCATTCGCGATATAAAACTTTTCAACACGACCTATGCGCGCCGTGCGGTTTGTGACGCTCTTGAGGTCAAGGCCAACACTGTTTCGAAGATAGAGAATACTGTGGCGGCCTTGCCGGACGATCTGACCGCGTATTTTGAGATCGCGTTGAATGAAAATTTTGTCGACCTGATAATGTCGCTTTCTATAAAGAAGCAGCGTGCAAAGATCCGCACCGGCGGCACTGCGCGCGAGGATTTTCCACCGACGCGAGACATTATCAAGTTCGTTAGATCGTGCATGGCGGCGAATATTCCCTTCAAAGCGACCGCCGGCCTGCATCACCCGATCCGATGTTTCCGCCCGCTCACCTATGCCGCGGACGCTCCTAAGGGTACGATGCACGGCTTTTTGAACGTTCTGCTGATGACCGGATTCGCCCGCGAAAGTTATCGCGTCGCTCTGTTGGAAGAGCTGATGGAAGAAGAATTCGACGAGGCATTTGCCTTTCGCGACAACGGCGTCGCCTGGCGCGGAGAACACTTCCTGACGGCCGGCCACCTCGAACGCCTCCGGAAAAAGGGAATGATCTCGTTCGGCTCATGCTCATTCGACGAACCCGTCGCCGACCTGCATTCGCTGGGACTTTTATGATCTTAGAGCCGCAAAGAGGCACAAAAAGCGCAAGATAAAGCTGCTTCTTTTTTGCGTTTTCTGTGCCTTTTTGCGGCCAATCTGCTTTATGACTTACGAAATTAACGAGACCCACGACCCGAACCTTAAAAGCTGGGTCGAATCCGCCAACGATCCGAATACGGATTTTCCGATACAGAATTTGCCGTTTTGTGCGTTTCGGCCGGTCGGCAAGAATACCGAACGAATTGGTTGTAGAATCGGAGATGAAATACTTGATCTATCAACCCTGTTCAAGGATCTTCCACTTGAAGGCTTCAGCTCGATATTTGAATATCAACGCCAGCTGAATTTATTGCCACATGCGCCCGAGCGACTATATCCAAGTCTCAGAAAGCACTTGACGGTAATTTTGGCAGAAAACTCAGCAACAAAAGAATCGGCACACAAGCATTTGATTCCGTCGGCCGAAGTTTCGGTTGAGGTTCCTTGGTTGATTCACGACTACACCGACTTCTACTGCTCGATCTATCATGCGACGAATGTGGGGTCGATGTTTCGGCCGGACAATCCTTTGCTGCCGAACTATAAATATGTGCCGATCGGTTATCACGGGCGGGCTTCGTCGATCGTGATCTCGGGGACGGACATCAAGCGGCCCAAAGGGCAGAACCGGACGGATCAGGAAGCTCCGCCGGTGTTTATCCCGTGCAAGAGCCTCGATTACGAGATGGAGGTCGGGTTTTTTGTCGGGCAGGGGAATGAGCTTGGCACGTCGATCCCGATCGGCGAGGCGGAGAAACATATCTTCGGGCTGTGCCTCGTCAACGACTGGTCCGCGCGCGACATACAGGCGTGGGAATACCAGCCGTTGGGGCCGTTCCTCGCAAAGAATTTCGCCACAACGATCTCGCCCTTCGTCGTCACGATGGAGGCTCTCGCGCCGTTCCGCACTCCCAGTTTCGAACGCGAACCCGGCGATCCCGCACCGCTCGATTATCTTGCCGATGACAACAACGCCAAGTTCGGCGGCATCGACATCAATCTCGAGGTCTTTATCCAAACCGAGAAGATGCGCGACGAAAACATCGAACCTTTCCTATTAAGCCGTTCGAATATGAAAGACCTCTACTGGACCATCGGCCAGATGCTCACGCATCATGCTTCGAACGGCTGCAACCTCCAAACCGGCGACCTAATCGCCACCGGCACGATCTCCGGCAAGGAAAAGTCCGAACGCGGCTCAATGCTCGAACTAAGCTGGCGAGGCACAGAGCCGATCGATCTCCCCTCCGGCGAACAACGCCGCTTCCTCGAAGACGGCGACGAGATCATCATGAAAGGCTACTGCGAACGCGAAGGATTTCGACGGATCGGCTTCGGTGAATGCAGGGGCAAAATTGTTCCGGCAATTTAGTAGATTTGCTCTATAATCAAAATATGGACACGACAGTTGCATACCGATACATAGAATCAAAGCCCGGCGGCAGCGGCGAACCGGTCATTAAAGGAACGCGGGTTTCGGTTCGTACCATCGTCCTTGCGTGGCGGCGAGGCATTCCACCGGAAGAGATTCCCGAGCACTATCCGACGGTGAGACTCGCTGAAGTGTTCGAAGCACTGAGCTACTATAGTGATAATCGCGAAGAGATAAATCGGTATATAGAGCAGAACCATATTCCAAAAGAGCTGATACACCCACTCGTTCGTAACCTGTGAACCGCTTATTCATCAATCTGTACCTTGATGAAAATGTTGATACGCTTGTCGCCAAGATACTGCGTGCCCGCGGATATGATGTTACAACTACGGACGAAGCGAAACGTAAGGGGACTAGCGATCCAAACCAATTAAAATTCGCCGTCGAAAATGAAATGGCTATCGCGACGATGGATCGCGTAGATTTCGAACTGCTGGCAAAAGAGTACTACTATTCCGGCCAAAAACATTTCGGCATATTCATTGTCGGAGATAACAGTCCACAGCAAATCGCGCTAAGGCTGGGTCAGTTCTTCGATCTCTGGACAGCAGACGAAATGGTCGATCAGATCGTCTATCTGTAACGCGCCATGTCAATTTCACCAACCTTGGCTCAAATAAAGGTTCATCGCGTTTCCATAAATGGTGAAGAACGATTCGATGATGTGCTTGCTGTCGAAGAACCGCTGGAAATTCGGCTGGGCTTTCTCGACGGAACACACAAGACTATCTCCATTACAATGCGAACTCCGGGCGAAGACGCCGAACTCGCGGCCGGTTTTCTTTTTACCGAAGGCATCATCACATCTCCCGAACAGATCAAACAGATCCGGCATTGCGGATTGAAGATCGGTGCCGGTAAGGGCACGCTCGACCGGGCAGCCGCACTTAATTCCAATACGATCCGTGTCGATCTGGCTGATGGCATCACGATCGATCTCAAAAGATTAGATAGACACTTCTACACCACCTCAAGCTGCGGTGTTTGCGGTAAAAGCTCGATCGAGGCACTGCACAGCGGTGCTCAAAAGATTGCTGATCCGGATTACCCGAGGGTCGACGCGGCGTTCATCAACCGGCTACCGGCGACATTACGTGACGCTCAATCGAATTTCGAAAAGACCGGCGGCCTTCACGCTTCCGGGCTCTTTAACGCGGATGGAACGCTGGACCTGATTCGCGAGGACGTGGGCAGGCACAACGCACTGGATAAAGTGCTCGGGCGAAAGTTCCTCGATGGCGAAATGCCACTTTCGGATAAGGTCCTGCTGGTCAGCGGCCGGACGAGTTTCGAACTGATTCAAAAAGCGCTTATGGCAGGCATCCCCATCCTCGCCGCGGTCGGTGCTCCGTCCAGTCTCGCCGTTGAGTTGGCACGCGAGTTCGGGATGACGCTGATCGGGTTCGCTCGGGATGACAGATTCAATATCTATTCCGAGCATCAGCGCGTGAGCACCTAAATAGCTGACGGTAAAAAATAAGATCGCCAGGCGTGCGGTCTATGGGACAATGTCCTGTGGTCGCAACGGGCTGGCTTTTTGACAACATAGACTTGGTGTCCCGCGGTTTTCCGGAACGGCATCCGCTGGCTTGTTCTTGGGACAGTGTAACTTATGCAAACACTCACATTTAGCGTGCATCACCTGCCTCAAGGCTGCGATTAGCGGAAAAAACGCTGGGACAGTGGGACGGTTACCTAAGCTAAGTGGATACAATAATTAACCTGTCCCAGAAGTGTCCCGGAGTGGGACAGTTGAGACGCGACGAAACAAGGCTTTGGTGAATAATTTGGCCGACGAAAAAGAAAACCTGGATATCTCCGGTCCTGAAAAAACGGCCGCCGGTCTGGATGCGGTGATCCGCGCCACAAAGAGCGTCTATGGCAAGATGGGCGTCGTGCGCGGTACCCGCGGGATGCTGAAGATCAACCAGTCGGACGGTTTTGACTGCCCATCCTGCGCGTGGCCCGATCCCGAGAGTCACCGTACTTTAGCTGAGTTTTGCGAGAACGGCGCCAAAGCGATGGCTGACGAGGCCACGACGAAGCGGATCGGTGCAGAGTTCTTTGCGAAATATTCCGTTGCCGAACTCGCCGCCCACGACGACTATTGGCTCAACGATCAGGGCCGACTGACCGAGCCGGTGATCTTGAGAGACGGTTCGGACCATTTCGCTCCGATCTCATGGGACGAGGCATTTGAGGTGATAGCGAACGAATTGACTTCACTCGCTTCGTCCGACGAAGCTGTTTTCTACACCTCGGGACGCACCTCGAATGAAGCCGCGTTTCTTTATCAGCTTTTTGTCCGTCAGTTCGGCACCAATAATCTCCCTGATTGTTCGAACATGTGTCACGAATCGACCAGCGTTGCCCTTGCAGAATCAATTGGCTTAGGCAAGGCGACCGTCAGGCTGGATGACTTCGAGAAGACCGATCGTGTTATCGTCATTGGCCAAAATCCGGGCACGAACGCTCCGCGTATGTTGACGTCACTGGCGGCAGCAAAAGCTGCGGGTGCGAAAATGATCGCGATCAATCCGCTGCCCGAAGCCGGATTGATGAATTTCAAGGATCCGAATCCGCAGCATGGCAACCCATTTGGGATCGTTGGAAAAGGCGTGAAGCTCGCTGATCTGCACCTGCCCGTCCGCATCGGCGGCGATATGGCCGTGCTCAAAGGCGTGATGAAGATCATGCGGGAGCGTGAAAGAGCCGAGCCGGGGACGGTTTTTGATCAGGAATTTATCGATGCCAAAACCGCTGGTTATGATGAGTTGATCGATTCGCTTGATGCGACCAGTTGGAAAGACATCCTCCACTCTTCCGGGCTGACTCGCTCCCACATCTCGGAGGCGGCAGAAATGATAATGTCCTCGCGGTCGTTCATTACCTGTTGGGCGATGGGCGTGACGCAGCATGTGGACTCGGTCGCTACGATCCAGGACATCGTGAATCTGCATCTCCTTCGCGGTTCTATCGGCCGACCGGGTGCCGGCCTTTGCCCGGTCCGCGGACATTCCAATGTCCAGGGTGACCGCACGATGGGCATTTGGGAGCAGATGAATCCGGTATTTCGGGAGAACCTAGAGAAAGAGTTCGCGTTCAAGATCCCCGAAAACGACGGTTTCAACACGGTCGAATCGATCGCTGCGATGCGCGATGGACGGGCCAAGGTGTTCTTCGCCATGGGCGGCAATTTTGTGGCTGCGTCGCCGGACACTGCCGCCGTTGAAGCCGCCGTCCAAAACTGCGACCTAACCGTTCAGGTCATAACAAAGCTCAATCGGACAGCCCTGACGCCGGGAAAAGTGTCTATCATTCTGCCATGTCTCGGACGTTCTGAGAAGGACGTACAGGCGTCCGGCGAACAGTTCGTTTCCACGGAAAGCACGATGCTCAATGTCCAATCATCAAGGGGGATCTTCGAGCCGGCGTCCGAACACCTGCGAAGCGAGCCGTGGATCGTGTGCCAAGTGGCAAAGGCAACGCTCGGTAACCGCTCGACGGTCGACTGGGACGGAATGGCAGGCAATTACGACAAGATCCGTGATGCAATATCACGCGTCGTTCCGGGCTGTGAAGATTACAACCGCCGCATCCGCGAAGATGGTGGATTCTATATGCCGAATCCGCCGCGGGAAGGAAAGTTTCAAACGCCTTCGGGCAAGGCTGTTTTTCGGGCGAGTAAGCTTGAAAAGATCGGCCTTGGGCCGGGCCGCCTACTGATGACCACCATCCGCTCGCACGGGCAGTTCAATACGACCATCTATAACCTTCGCGACCGATACCGCGGCATCGATGGCGGCCGCCGGGTGATTTTTATGAACGAACGAAACATCGACGATCTGGGTCTTGTCGCAGGGCAAAGCATCGATATTACAAGCTACTTCGACGATGGCGAACGCAGTGCAGCAGGCTTTATAGTTGTGCCGTATGACATTCCACTAGATTGCTGCGCAACGTATTTTCCCGAAGCAAATCCCCTCGTTCCGCTTCGAAGTGTTGCCCGGCGCAGTCACACACCCACTTCAAAGTGCATAATCGTTTCCGTAACCGCGAGTACATAATGGACATCGAAGCGTTTATTCTCATCGGCGGCCGGTCCAGCCGTTTGGGCCGCGACAAAGCGTTTGTTGAGGTTGGCGGTGAAACTCTTGCCCGACGTTCACTGAAAACGCTCACAGAGTCCGGCGTAGTCTCAAAGACCACATTCGTTGCGGGTAGCGAGATGCAGTTCGCTATAGAAGCTGTTTCGCTGGGCGTGCCATTCATTTGCGATCTCGTTCCAGATCGTGGCCCGCTCGGCGGCCTGCACGCTGCACTGTCGTATGCAACGACGCGCTGGATCTTCGTGCTCGCGTGTGACTACCCATTCGTAACGCCTGAAATGGTGAAGCTGCTTTCGGATCAGATCTCCGATGCTAACGGGGCGGTCGTTCCCGTACAGCCGGACGGCCGATTGCAGCCGCTTTGTGCCTTTTACGAGGTTCGCCGGGCCGCTGCGGTCGTTACGGACGTCATCGAAAGGCCGAGGGTATCGCCGCCGTTGGTCGATATCGTAAGCGAATTAGAGCCCTATATTGTGGGCTATGACGAATACGCAATGTTGCCCGGCTCTAGTGAGTTTTTTCTCAACATTAATACACCTGACGACCTCGACCGGGCACAAGAGATGCAAATTACGATCGACGGGAAACGGTAGCCTCCAAAATCCGCGCTCGCTCCGTGCCCTTAGCGGACTGGTTGGTTAAAATAAAAGAGATGGATCTCGTCTTGGACAAATTTCACGAAGAATGCGGTGTTTTCGGCATTTTTGGCCATTCTGAGGCCTCGACGCTGACGCAGCTCGGGCTTTTTGCTCAGCAGCATCGTGGACAGGAAGCGTGCGGAATAGTCTCGACTGACGGCGGCGAACTGCACGAATCGCGATCACAGGGCCTCGTCGCCGATGTTTTGAATGAGGACGAGTTAAAGAAGTTGACCGGTTCGGCGGCGATCGGGCATACGAGGTATTCGACCAGCGGACGGAACACGATCAAAGAGGTTCAGCCATTTTCGGTAACCTGCCAGCACGGCGATGTGGCAGTGTGCCACAACGGAAACTTGCCTTTTGCGGCGGCGAAACGGCTCGAACTGGAACGCTCCGGAGCGATCTTCTCCTCGACTTCGGATACGGAGACGATACTGCACAGCATCGCTCGAACACCCGCCAAAAATATTGTCGAGGCGATCGAAAAGGTCCTAAAGGACACCGAGGGAGCTTTTTCCTTGCTTTTCCTTACGCACGACTCGCTGATCGCCATCCGCGATCCGCGTGGATTCAGACCGCTTGTTCTGGGTAAACAGAAGGACGCGTGGTGTGTGGCTTCTGAGACTTGTGCGTTCGACTTGATCGATGCGGAGTACGTTCGCGAGGTCGAGCCGGGCGAGATGCTGATAATCAACGAAAAAGGCATCGAAACGCGGCGGCCCTTCATCGAAAAGCCTCATTCGGTCTGCACCTTCGAACACGTCTATTTCTCGCGGCCAGACTCGATAATCTATGGACGTTCGGTGAATGAATCGCGGCACAAGATGGGGAAACAGCTTGCCGTTGAACACCCCGTCGAGGCCGATATCGTTGTACCAGTCCCTGATTCCGGCGTCGCCGCCGCGATCGGGTTTGCGAAGCAGTCCGGTATCAACTATCGTCAGGCGATCATTCGCAATCATTACGTCGGCCGTACTTTTATCGAGCCGTCGCAATCGATCCGCAGCTTTGGCGTGCGTTTGAAGCTGAATCCGATCAAGGACCTTATTCGCGATCAGCGTGTCGTTCTGGTTGACGATTCGATCGTCCGCGGCACGACGTCGAAAAAGATCGTCGAAATGGTTCGCGAGGCCGGTGCCAAAGAGGTGCATATGCGTATCTCATGCCCGCCGACCACCCACTCTTGCTATTACGGCGTCGACACACCTCACCGCCAGGATCTGATCGCTTCGCGCATGACAACGGAAGAGGTCTGTGAATATATCGATGCCGACTCGCTCGGGTACCTTTCGTTAGACGGAATGCTCGAAGCGATCGGCATTGAACCCTCATCGACCTGCAACGCCTGCTGGAGCGGTAAATACCCGACGCTGATCGCCAACGGTGCTTCAGCCTAAACTTCTGAGATCGCCAGAAACTTCGCCAGAGCTCGACTCGCCACCTCATTTTTGTGCCTCGGAATGAGACAGCCTAAATAGCCTGTACACAACACTTAAGCCTAAGTTCTGTGCCGAGAATTTCGGGAGGAAAGCCGTGTGGCCTGATTCGCCTGGGTCCGATCGGGACGCCCGTTTTTCTGACCCGAATTTTTTTAATTTCCCCGAATCCGAACCAAAAGAATATCCGAATCTCATTTCGTCCGCAAAAATAATTCTATCAAGGAGGATTCCATGAGAAGCATATCTCTGTTTTTTATTGCACTTTTTCTGATGTCGTCCGGAGCCTTGGCCCAGCGAGCCGCGGGCTTAACAACCGATGTTCCTTCAGCCGCATTTGAGAACCAGGTAACTTTTACCGGCGGCGTTACTACCGTTCGGTTCAGCAGCGGCTTTCTTGGTGCGGCCACCTCGCTGGGGCTGAATGTCACACCAATTTCCCCGGCCGGTGTTCGCGGTGCGAATGTAAGTTTCCCAATAACTTGGGGAACAGTGGATGGCGGCACGCTGAGAGGCGAGATAATCCACTCGCGTTCCCTGTTGTTTCAGAAGGGAAGCTCGGCGGTGAAGATCGAAGGATTCATCATCGACACGACCGGCTCGCAACCGCTTATCAATGGTCTGGCCTCCGCGAACGGCTCGGTGATCGGACGCATCCCTCTGTTTAATCTCGACCTAAGCACGGCGACGATAGGCCAGACAGGCTCGGTGCTTCAGATCAGCGGCGTCGGTGTAACGCTTAGATCCGAGGCAGCCGCGGCACTTAACTCTGTGTTTGCGACCAACGCCTTTGTTGAAGGCTTCAATATTGGTACAGCGACCGTCAGCGGAGCAGTCGGTTCCTGACACTGTCTGCGGTTAATGGCTATTGCCGATCGGGGACGTGCGGGTGTGCGTCCCCGAACTCTCTTCCGGCCGTCTGTTCCAGCAATTTGATCAGCCGTAGCTCCTGTATTCCAAACGCATTCATTATTTCACCCGCCTGCTTCCCCGGCTCTTGACTGCGGCGTTGTCGGGTTCCTTTTGTGGCCGCAAGCATGTTGTTCTTCGGAGTGTGCTCGGTCGCGACAAATTCGAATAGCTTTGTGGAATAACCTTCTTTCTCAAGGAGGAGCGAGCGGAGCCCGTCGGTTATCGTTTCGGCGGTACGTTCGAGCATGATGCCGTGTTTTAGGATGCCTGCGAGCATTTCCGGCGGCTTTATCTGTTTCCTGATCTCTTTGTGGCAGCAGGGAGCGGC
>JANNNS010000294.1:0-39346 GCA_031398645.1 Acidobacteriota bacterium | reverse complement strand
GAGGAAAAACGACGAGAATTCGAAAAACTCGGCATTCGTTACGTTTTCTATCTACAGCAAGATGAGCACTCGCCGAAGAACACGGTCGCAGCACTCGCAAAAGACGCGGCGCTGATTGTGACCGACGATTTTCCGTGTTTTATCATTCCCGGCCACAATCGGCGGATGGCGGAACGCTCGGAGATCCCGGTCCACGCCGTGGATTCGAACGGGATCATCCCAATGTCGAAATTCGACAAGGAAGAATACGCCGCCTACACCATCAGGCCAAAGATCAAAAAGCTGTTGGACAATTATCTGAAACCGCCGGCAGAAGAAAAGGTCGAGATAGAAAATATCGGAATGAAGGTTGACTGCCCGGAGACGATAGTAACCGCCGATAATATTGCAAAGCTGGCTGCCGCGTGCGATATCGATCACACGGTCAAGCCATCAGAGGTTTATCAAGGCGGCACAGCGAACGGCCGCAAGCGTCTCCAAACGTTTGTCGAAGAGATCTTGCCTGATTACGACAAGGCACGCAGCAAACCGGACCGCGATGGTTCATCCCGGCTTTCATCTTACCTCCACTTTGGCTTCCTGTCCGCGCTCGAGGTCGCCTTGGCTGTGAAGGATGCAGATGCCCCGCAGGAGTCGATAGACGCGTATCTGGAAGAACTGATCGTCCGCCGTGAACTTTCGTATAACATGACCTGTTGGAATTCCAAATACGACTCGCTCGAAGCCTTGCCCGCGTGGGTGCACAAGACGATGCGTGAACATTCCGGCGACGAGCGCCACTTCGTTTACAACCTTGAGCAACTGGAGGCCGGGGAGACGCACGATGAGCTATGGAACGCTGCTCAGCGTGAAATGGTCGTCACCGGCGAGATGCACAACTATGTGCGGATGTTGTGGGGCAAGAACGTGATCGCATGGTCGCGTTCATATGAAGAGGCGTTTGAGACCCTTGTCCATCTAAACAACAAATACTGCCTCGATGGCAGAAATCCCAATTCCTACGCCGGCATACTCTGGTGCTTTGGCAAACACGACCGGCCGTGGATGGAGCGTCCCGTCTTCGGGCAGATACGCTATATGACAAGCGGGAGCACGGGCAAAAAGTTTGATTCTAAGAATTATATCCAGTGGACAATGAGCCTTTGACTGGCGAAAGCGGCAAGCCTATATTATCTTTCTGACAATCAGGTAAGGAGCTTTGCGTATGAGCGGACTCAGCATCAGAAACCGTCGTGTGGGCGGCGTGACCATAATGGACCTAACCGGCAAGATCGTCATTGGCGATTCGAACCGGGCCCTGCACTCGGCACTGCGTGAAGCGGCCGAATCCGACCGGCGTGACGTCATCGTGAATCTTGGCAATGTGTCGGCGATCGATTCAAGCGGCCTTGGCGAACTTGTGGCGGGTTTTGCGTCACTGGAGAGAAGCGGCGGAAGCTTGAAGCTCTTAAATCTGCCCGACCGCATAAACGAGCTAATGACGATAACAAAGCTCCACACTGTCTTTGATGTTTTTGACGATGAGGACGATGCGGTCGAGTCATATCATCTGTCACCGACGACGCCGATACATTGACCTAACCCCGTGTCGCTTCAATATCGATAGCAATTGAGCGCCATTTGCCCTGCATAAAGCGAACGAGGCTAAGAACACAGCGGGTAATATGCCCGGCGAGGATCGCAAGCCAAATGTCCAGCGGCTCAAGCGTGCCGAACTGCCTGATCGTGAAGCAGATGCCTAGCGGTATCAGTACCTGCGAAATGATCGAGATATAAAGCGGGCTTTTGGTATCGCCTGTGCCTTGCAGGCCGCCTGTATAGGTCAATGCGACCGAGATGAATAGCCCCGAGACCGCCAGCACCCGCAGCAGTTGAACACCGATCGCTACGGCATCAGGATCGGTCATTCCGAAGATCGCCAACAGCTGCATCGGGAAGAAAAAGAAGAAGATCCCGAGGAATGCCGAACCGATCAAGCCGAATCGGGCTGCTGTGTTTACCGCAGCGAAAGCACGATCAGGATTTCCTGCCCCAAGATTCTGGCCCGCCACTGCAGCCGCCGCTCCCATTAAACCCATCGACGTCCAGGTGACCAGCGAGAACAATTGAACGTAGGAGACAGCGTACGCGGCCTGGGCAGCGGCACTTTGCGCAAGTGAACCGATGAACGAAAGCATTAGTACACCACCGACGTTCATCGCGATGCCCTGAATTCCGGCCGGCAAGCCGAACTTGAACAACTTGCGTATAACGCCCCAATCCGGAGCGTAGCTGCCGCCGCGAGGAAACGAAACGACCCAACCGCCGCTCCACAGTTTCCAGAGCGAATACAATGCCACCGATCCGGACGCTAAGGCTGTGCCCATCGCCGAGCCGACCGTGCCGAACGCCGGGATCGGGCCAAGCCCGCGGATCAGGATGAAATTGAAGATGATATTGAGCACCGTCATCGCGATGCCAAGTATCATCGGCGTCCGGGCATCGCCGGCAGAGCGAAGGGCTCCGCCAAGCATAAAGAAGATCAACATTCCGCCGCTCGCGACATACATAACGCGGAGAAATGGGAGTGCCTCGGCCTTAACGTCAGGAGCCGCGTTGACGAGGTCGAGAAGGTAGGGTGCTGCAACATACCCGACCGGAGCCAAGACCCCGAATGCCATAAAGATCGCGGTCAAGAATGCCTGATAGACCGTTCGGTTGACCTTCTCTTCCTCACCGGCTCCGGCAAAACGAGCAACCATTACGCTCATCCCGATAAATACAGACGAGATGAACACAATCACGACTATCCAAAGCTGGACACTCACACCGATCGCCGCGTTACCGGTAAATCCAACTAGGTTTCCGACGAGAACGTGGTCGATGATCCCTTGGAAGCCGCCAATAATGTTGGTCAGCATGGTCGGCCAAGCTACCTTCCAGACGGCGCGCGAAAGCGGCCCCTCAACAATTGAGCGGTCATACTTCGGCTTTTGCGGGACTGGATCAGGGACTGCGGATTCTTCCACGATCGCTCCCGGCGTCGGAGAGAGGTCTTCGGCCATTGGTTAAAGATCTACAAGCACTTTAAAACCGCCGTAAATCATTCGTTTGTAGTCAAAAGGAGGTTTAGCGTCCTTAGGCATCATTGCTGCCATTTCCGGATCTGCCATTATCTTCTTCATCACTGAGTTGCGATGAGCCTCCGATTTGAATTCGACCGAAGCATAGACAAGCGTTTCGCCGGGTTTGAGTTTGACCACCTTTGGAAAAGGTACCACATCCTCCGTAGTGAGGTCGGATGCAACGTATTCCCGATACTTCAGCGCGCCGTGCTTCATAAATAGCTTACCGGCTACTGTGGCCAGCTTCTTGTAGGCCGGAACGTTCTCTTCCAGCATCGGCACCAAATAAACGTCCGCGTATTTTGACATATATATCGATCCTCCAGATCAACAGATCTCAGAAACTAACTTCTCAACGGGAGCAACTCTCTCAACCTGGCATCCCTGAGCCAGAGACCGAGCCACAAAACGACGCCAACCAATACCGGCACAATAAAAGGATCGCCAACGCGTACGTGGGTTGCAACAGCACCCCCCAGGTAGGCAGCGAGCAGGATGGCACCGAGGACCGCCGTTTTCGGGATCAAGTAAAGAGCGGTGCACGCAAACTCGACGATCCCGATCACGGTCATTTTGTCCGCCGTCCAGCCCATATGCTGAAGGCCTTCATCAAAACCCGCAGGCCTAATGAACTTCATCGATGCGCTCATGATCAAAAGCAGGCAGGGCAATATGCTTACTACCCAACCAATCCAATAGAGTTTTCCGCGTCCCGCGGGACCATTTCCGTTTTCCATAATCGCTCCTAATCTGAATGACGGGAAACATAAACGCTCAGCCGGGTGAGACATTGGGCCCAGCCGGCTTGATGGTCGTTCCGGTCCTCAACGGTCGGGAACAAGGTCTGCCGAAGATAGAACCTTGTCTTGCCGCCTTCATCCGCAAAGCTGAGATAAACGACCGTGCTGTTCCAAATATTTCCGTCAGCGTCCTCGCGGTTCCATGAAAAGACGAGGTTTTCCGGAGGCTTGATGTCGCGATATTCGCCCCAAACCCAGTGGTCGTCACCCTCCGGCGACCGCATACAGAGTCTGTAACTGCCTCCGATCCGAAAATCTACGTTGACGTGCGGAACCGTGAATTTGGCCGGGCCGAACCATTGTGTCAGATGTTCCGGCTTTGACCATGCATCAAAGACGACTTCGGCCGGGGCATCGAAAAGTCGCTCGATCACGAGTTCACGCTCTCTGCTGTTTGCCGATCCGGTTGAAGTCACTAAATACGCTCCAAAAAGAACTGCTCGGTGTCTGCGGTGTGAGCTTCAAATTCCTGGCCGGACAACGCGACTAGATGCTCAAAAATAGCGACCATTGCCCAAGTGTCTAATTCACAGTATTTCTCCAGGCCTTTGAAGATCGCTTCTCTTTCGGCATTTGCCATTGATCCCCATTTCACCGCGCGGAACCAGCTAATAGTTGCCGTCAGGCCGTCACCGATCCGCAACTGTTTGTATGAAAGATCGGGCCTTAACGCCGGCAGCACCTTTTTGATCGAGCTGCGGCCCTTGAATTCCGGATGGACGTACAGCTTTTCCGAAAAGACCTTCATCAGGTCTACGGTCTTTGAATTCACTTCTTCGAAAAACTCGGCAAGGTCAGGATACATCGCAGCCATTTCCGAATTCCTGCTCTTTTCGAACGATTCGTACCAGACGAGGACGGTGCCGATATTTCCATCCATCGCCTGTTTCAAGCTTTCTGCCATTGCACGCGGCGGGTCGTTGTCTCCGCGAGACAGGAAGTACGAATGCCTAGGTTTTGCTCCAGGTGAATCGATCGTATGGAGCGAATACTGAAAGCACATCTGCTGGTATGCCCGTACGCCGTCGAACTGCGGAATCGCATAAGCAAACGTTTCGTAATCGAGAAACTGCAATGGGTACTCCCAGCCCTCGATACGCTCCGCGATCGCGCCGCGGTCTATAAAGATCGCTCCTGACTTTGCCGCATCGACCTGTGCCCGCTGCTTGTTTGAGAGCGGAAAATCGTCCGGAACATCCACGATCCCAACAACGCCTTCGGCAAGCAGCTGACGTCGTTTCTCGTTCTTGAGAAACGAAATGTCAAAGACCGTGTAATCGGGCAGGTCAGGAAAATGCAATTGAATGAACTCACAATTGAGTTTGTTCTTATCGCAGTAATCAAGAAGCGACGGTATCGGTACGGTGTTCAAATATGCACGTGCCGCCTTGGCCTGTTGGGCGGTCGACGGAAGCCGCTGGTCGACCTGTTCGGTCACGTTGGTGAAGGTGAAAAGCTGTTCCGGATCGATCTCGCCCCGCCTTACATATTCACCATTGATAGTAATGACGAAACAACGTCCGACCTGATAACCGCTCTCTTCGCAGGTCAGACGCTGGAACGCGACGTCGTCAATATGCTCATCTTTGACCGAGGCAGCCGATTTCGTCTCATAGAGGTCGATCACGCCCGTATCGTTGTGCATAGCCACGACGTCACATCGGGCGTATAGATCGAACGTCTGGAAAGGCCTCTCGAAGCTGAAGCTTAAGCTATCCCGCGGCTGAAATCTTTCGAGCGATTTAACAAGCTGCTGAACGGCATAGCCCTGCTGACGAAGATGCTCATGCTCCAGGGTAACCGGCTTTGCGACAAGCAACGGCTGGCGGACCTGAAGCCAAAACTCAGGTGGGCACCTAAGGTAGCTAAGAAAGGCAGTTTTTGTCAGGCGTTCTTTCATTTACGGAGCAGGTCAGATCAAGTTCCCTTGATTCTAACCCTGCGTCCGAAATAAATCATCCCGGGGCCTGCAATGCCTAAGATCTCAGTGGCACGATCCCGCGCAGACGCTTATCGCGCAGATAAAGGCCAAGCCAGATAAACACCCCAAGATATACTGGGAACAGGGTGTGCGTGAACAGCGGACTCCCGACGCGAACATGTGTCGCGACCGCTCCGCCGAGATAACCGGTCAAGAGGATCGCGCCGAGAATCGCCGTTTGCGGAATTACATACAGGATCGTGCAGATAAGAAGGACGATCCCGAGCGGCAAGATCACGCTTTCACTGTACCCAAGCTCAACAGTTCCCGTGACAACCGGCTCAGGCTTAACGAATTTACCTACGCTATCCATCAGTAGAAGTAAAACTGGGATCGCCGATAAAATATATCCTGCCCACGGCCTTTTTGTTTTTGATTCGTCCACGGCTTAGTCCTTCTTATTCGCGAAACTGATCATCCACTGCACACCGAACTTGTCAGAGGTGCACCCAAAATAGTCACCCCAGAACATATCCTGCAGCGGCATCTCGACCTTTCCGCCATCTGAGAGTTCGCCGAATAGACGATCGGCCTCCTCGCGGCTATCCGGGCTGATGCATATGTAGAAGTTGTTGCCCGTTGTCACCGTCTGGCCAAGCGATTCGAGCGCATCGGTTCCCATCAGCATATTGCCATCCCCAATGGGAAGTGCGATATGCATGATCTTGTTCTTGTCCGCGTCAGGAATCTGCATTTCATCGCAGTCCGGCCCGTCGCCAAACCGCATTACCGCTTGAAACTCGCCGCCCAAGACCGACTTGTAGAAATTGAACGCCTCTTCGGTGTTACCCGGAAAATTTAAATATGGATTGAAAGTAGCCATGTATCACTCCTTAAATTATCTAATTAATACCTCAAAATGCTGGATATAAGTCCATCGAAAGATTTCTCTCGCTGTTACTTCTGCAACTCCGCGAGGTAGTCGTCCATGCAGTCGAAGCTCGAACCCCAGCCTTCAACAACACCCATCTGCTCGTGCTTCTTCCGTTCCTCGGCCGAGGGGTGCGAGATCGTCAGCGTAAGCCTCGTCCGCAAGCCCAGATCGTCAAACTCAGCTGTAGCGACCAGTCCTTTTGGAAGGTCAACTTCAGGATGAGCCTTGATGTATGCCTCGTCGAACTCGTCCGTGGTAACGATCTTTTTGGGCGGATCGATCTCCGAAAACACGCCCTTGACGGGTACTCATTTCCGTTGGGACCGACCATTACGTAGTGCCACATGCCTCCAACGCGGAGGTCGACACTTGTTACACGCGTGTCAAACCCGCGGGGTCCCCACCATTTCTCGATGTGGTCCGGCTGGGTCCACACATCCCACACCAGATCCCGCGGTGCGTCGAACTCGCGCACGATCACTAGATCATTTCCTTCCTGTGTCATAAAACCTTCTTGCTAACTTGTTTTTAGTTTTCCGCCTAGCCACCCGCAGACCGGAGAAAGTAGAGCGAGCGCAATGGGATACCACGCCGGACCAAGATCCATTGGTATCACGAATATCGCCGCTATACCTGCGATCAAGAACCCGACGATGCCAAGCAACATTGCATGCAGCATTGGCCTCGACGGAGCTAGCGAAGCAGCTATATAGCAGCCGAAGATCGAGAGAACCGTTCGATAAACCGTCGCCGTTGCGACCATCCAAGTCGGGTCAAACCTCTCCGTCGGCGGGTGTGAAAATTCCGGCTTTTTCAAGCAAAAGATCCATAGCATTATGCGAGATGACGATGAATATCAGCCCCGCCAGAATGGCTCCTATAGACTTAAGAATGTTCATAAATTCAGTTCCAGGCCCTTCCTTTCCGGCTTAAGTAGTCATCTCGCTGTCTTTTGTCGAGCTTTTCGATCGAGTATCGCAGCAACACTCGCGGCATGGTTTCAGCATGCTTGTCTAAGAACTCGATCAGCCTCGGCCTGTCTACATCGCCCGCGGTGCGAAGCATCCATCCAGTTCCCTTGTTGACGAGATCTTCTGTGTCGTTGACAAGGATCTCGGCGATGGCGAACATGTCGTCAACCTCTTTTTGCTTCAAAATGAAATGCGCGGTTGCAACGATTGCCGAACGTCTTTCCCAGAGATTCTTTGACCTTGCTAGCTTGTACAAGATGTCGCGCGGCTTGTCGGACAGGTACTTGCCGACGACGTAGTGTGCGGCCAGATCCACAAGGTCCCAGTTGTTTATCCTGTCATGCCTGCGAATATAAAGGTCGTAGAGTTCCTTAAGCCTTTCTTCAGAACACTTCTTTCCCTTTGCGCATTGGCCCATTACGCTCATCGCCCCGACCCGGAACTCGTGGATCGGGCTTTCCATGATCTTCTCGATCTCATCGACGGGCATTTCGGTGTACCTTTTCGAAAGCTCGAATATGCTGCCCATTCGGACCCCGATAAGATAGTTATCTGATCCCTGGTCGGTCGAAACGAATTTGAAATAGCGCTCGTGCTTCTTGAGTTCGTCATCCGACTGAAGCTCTTTAAGTTCTTTGATAAACTGTTTTGCCTCAAGCATATAGACATTCGGAATCCACGATCATTTGCCTTTTTTCAAGTCGTAGCGGTTGACGACGATGCCGCAGGCAAATCGTTTTGAGTTCATCAAGACCAGATCCTGGCGTCGCTCGACGCCGCCAAAGATCGTCATTCCATGTCCTAGAGCGACAGGATTCGTAAACAAATGGTATTCATTTATCAATCCGGCTTTGATCAATGAAGTGTTAAATCCCGCTCCTCCGTAAACGATGATGTCTTTGCCTTCGCTGTTCTTCAGCTGATTCACCTCGTCAACGAGCTCGCCGTTCGCTATCTCCGTGTTTGGCCACTCAGATCGCTCAAGCGTTTTTGAAAACACTACCTTGGGTGTGTCGGTGAACTTCTTGCCAGCCCACAATTCCGGGTTTTCCGGATCTGCAGCGACCGAGGCCCAGTGAGAAATGAAACCACCTGCCATTTTGCGTCCCAGCAGGATGGTGTCGACTGGCTCGGTGATCTCGGTGACGTAGTTCTTGAGCTCGTCGTCCCAGTCGAACACCATCCAGTCCAACTCACCATTTGGACCCGCCACGAAACCGTCAACCGACATTTGAACTTGCAGTTTCAGCTTTCTCATTAACCATCCTCTACTAGATAGCTGTACCGGCCGCCTCTTCTAGTTCTTTTATTTCGATCTTGTGCATCTTCAGCATCGCGTTGATCACCCGTTCCGCCTTTTCCCGGTCCGGATCCGCAAGCAACTCGCCGAGGATCGGCGGAATTATCTGCCATGACACACCGAACTTATCCCGCAACCAACCGCATGGCTGTTTCTCGCCGCCGTCCGAAAGAGCTTCGTACAGATAGTCGACTTCTTCCTGGGTTTCACAGCTCACGAGCTGTGAAATGCCCTGCGAAAAACTAAAGTGCGGCCCGCCATTAAAGGCATTGAAACGTTGACCTTCTAGCTCGAAGGTTCCACCCATTGCCGTTCCGTCACGCCCCGGCATCGTGCTTACGATCCTTGAGTTCTTGAAGATCGAGACATAAAACTCCATCGCTTCGGCGGCCCGGGATTCGAACATAAAAAAGGTTGTTATCCTTTGCATAGTTTTTCTAGCTCCGATCACTCTATTTTTCCCCTGGAGCGCTTCTTCCTTTTTACTCTCTTTGCTTTGTCAGGCTCTTTCGGATTCGCCTGTAAGATCTTCAGATAAGCATCGAGCCGATCAAAGCTTTCCTCCCAAAACCTCCGATACGCGTCGACCCAATCGGCTGCTTCCTTTAGCGGTGCGGCCTCCAAATAACAGGGCCTCCACTGAGCACTCCGGCTCCGTCGGATCAGATTTGCCTTCTCAAGCACCTTAAGGTGCTTCGACACTGCCGGGAGCGTCATTTTGAAGGGCTGTGCCAGATCCTGCACCGACGCCTCTCCGCTCGAGAGTCGTGCCAGAATTGCACGTCGCGTCGGGTCAGCGAGGGCGGCAAATGTTGAGCTAAGTCTATCTGATTGAGTTTGCATTTAACTAGTTAGTTAATTAACTAAATGGTAAAGTACACGCATTATTAAGGAATGTCAACCCTTCGCCCTTCTTAGCGAATTCGGCGAAAATATTCCGAGCGACCTGACCCGAAACAAAGCGGTCGATTTCGCCGAATTAGCCGAACAATGCTTTAATCTAACTATGGAAAACACCGAGATCGGTACTGCGAAACAGACATCTTCGTCTAACGAGGTGCTGCCCTACGCAGCATGGTTGCTGGCGCTGCTTTCGGCCGCCGGGAGTCTGTTTTTCAGCGAGGTAATGGACCTCGCACCGTGTGTCTTGTGCTGGTATCAGCGGATAGCGATGTATCCGCTTGTGCTGATCATTGGGATCGGCATTGTGTCGAAAGATCTCCGCTGGAAGGTCTATGCACTTCCCTTCGCCCTTATCGGGCTGGCCCTGGCGGTGTATCATAATCTTGTATATTACGGAGTGATCCCTGAGAGTTTGACGCCTTGTACGCAGGGAGTTTCCTGTTCCGAGCGGCAGATAGAATGGTTCGGGTTTGTGACAATACCGCTCATGGGCCTGATGTCATTCCTTCTCATTTCGTTTTTGATCTTTATCTATAAGCCCAGAAAAGAAGTATGAAAAAAGAAGTAATTATCCTGTTGGCGATCGTTGGAATTGTGGCTATTGCCGGAGTGGTCGGAGCGTCGTATTACCGCACATCGGTACAGGAAGCTCCCAAACCGGGTGCCAAGATACCTGAGCAGCTTGTTCGCTCGGACAGTCCTTCGATCGGGCCAGCGGACGCGAAGGTGACGATCGTCGAGTTTTACGACCCTGAGTGTGAATCGTGTGCATCCTTCCACCCTGCGGTGAAAGCGCTGTTGAAGGAATTTGACGGAAAGGTAAGGCTTGTTTCTCGATATGCGACATTCCACAAGAATGCGAAGCTTGCCGCGATCTATACGGAAGCGGCCGGCGAACAGGGCAAGTATTGGGAAATGCAGGAAAAGCTCTTTGCGGAGCAGGATGAGTGGGGTGAAAAGCACGGGCACGGAGCACCGGCCGCTCCAGTTGCCCCGGCGAATGCTTTGTTTGATAAATATGCGAAGGAGTTGGGCCTGAATGTTGACCAGCTAAAAGCATCTGTCGCTGATCCAAAGCATGCCGCTAAGATCGACCGCGATATGAGCGACGTCAATATCCTGAAGGTAAACCGAACGCCGACGTTCTATGTAAACGGTAGGCTGCTGGCCCGGCTGACTCAGCCCGACCTTCGAGCGCTGATCCAGCAAGAACTTGCTAAATAATGAAGCAATGTCCGTCTTGTAAGACTACTTATACTGATGACAGTTTGAGATTTTGCCTGTCGGACGGAACTTCGCTTGTTTCGGCGGAGGAAGAACAGCGGACGGTGGTGCGGAGTGCAAAGAACGCTCCGCTTGCCGTTGAGGCCCCGATCGCTTCTGTGCCTGCTAATTCGGGCCGCTCCTCCGGCTCTTCGACCCTTGTCAAGGTCCTGATCGCGGTCGTCGTCTTGATCATTCTTCTGGTTGTAGGCCTTGGTCTTGCCGGTGCCGCGTTTTATTATGGTACCGGAACTACCCCACCGGAAACACCTGTAAAGATCCCGTCTCCCTCGCCGTCTGCTACGACGACGCCCGACCCTGAAACGGAAAGGCTGCGAGACGAACTGGCGAATATACAAAAGAAGCTCGAGGAACAGAAGAAAACGCCGCCGTCCAGGCCCACGCCTGACCCAAGCCTGACAACTACGGTAACCGCGAACTCACCGGCTGATGGCTTCCTTGCTTTAAGAAGCGAACCGAATTCGGAAACCGGTAAGCGGATAGCCAAGATCCCGCACGGTGCTAAATTCCAGATCGGTGCCTGCGGCGATTACATCACGACGCAGAAAAACAACTATGGCCGCTGGTGCCGTGCGGCCTATTCCGACTACTCCGGCTGGGTATTCGATAAATACGTCATCTACTAGAAGCTCACAAGATTCGGCGGCAAAGATGCTATCCTTGTAACAACCATTTATGCTTCACGGTTTTACGAGTCCTCGGCGGGTTGTTATAACGGGTTTCGGATGCGTTACGCCTATCGGCATTGGGCGTGAGCAGTTTTGGGAATCTCTTAAGTCCGGAAAAAGCGGTGTCCGACGGATCGAAAGTTTTGACCCGTCGGAATTTAACGTCCAGATAGCGGCCGAGATACCCGACTTTGACTGGAGAGCTGAGCTCAATCCGAAAGACCGTCAGCATGTACCCCGCACAGTTCCACTCGCCTTGGCAGCGGCACGTGAAGCCGTTGCCGATTCCGCAATGGATACGGACGCACTTTCATTGAAAGACAAACGCCGTTTCGGGGTTATGCTCGGGACCGGCGGCGGCGGCCTGTCTTTTACAGAAAAGCAATTCGGCTACTGGTTTTCCGGTAACGCCGGCAAAGGAAGCATCTACACTATTCCGGCCTCGACCCACGGCGGACTTTCATCAGAACTTTCGATGGTGTTTGGCCTGCACGGCTTATCTCACGTTATCTCGACCGGCTGCACCTCTTCGACCGACGCGATCTTTTATGCGGCTCAGCACATTGCTCTCGGCCGTCAGGACTTTATGCTCGCGGGCGGCGTTGATTCACCGATATCGCCCGGCATCCTAAAAGGTTTCGAGGTGATGACGGTGTGCACGAAGGAGTGGAACGATGAGCCCGAACGCGCATCGCGTCCGTTTTCAAAAGATCGCTCTGGCATCGTGATCGGCGAAGGCTCGTGGGTTTTCGTGCTGGAGTCTCTCGATAGCGCTCAGGCCCGCGGCGTTCGGATATATGCCGAGATCGCGGGTTACGGTGTTACGTGCGACGCGTATCACCGCGTCAGATTAGAGGAAAACGGCGTCGAACCGGCCCGCGCGATGTCGCTCGCAATGGAAGACGCGGGACTCGTTCCCGAGGACGTCGACTACGTGAACCTTCACGGAACCTCAACCCAGCTCAATGACCGCATCGAGACCGTAGCCGTGAAACTTGCGTTCGGCGAACACGCCTACAAGATCCCGATGTCCGGCACCAAATCCCAGATCGGCCACCCGCAAGGAGCCACCGGAGCCGCCGGCATCGGAGCAACACTGTTGGCGATGAACGAAGGCATACTGCCGCCGACAATAAATTTGGATGAACCCGATCCCGCGTGCGACCTCGATTACGTAGCGAACAAGTCGCGTGACGGGAAGGTGGATGTTGCTTTGTGTAACTGTATTGGGTTTGGGTCTAAGAACTCGGCTTTGGTATTGAAAACTGTCTAAAATGAATGAGAGCCGCTTTTTTTGGAAAAGCGGCTCTCGGTAGGTTTGTCTTGGAAGGTTAGTAAGACAGGACTATTATGAATTCGTTCAGTTACGGTCGAACGGCACCGAAGGAGGGTAATAAAATGCCCTCGATACTTTAAATTCTTTCGCGTCCACCTTCTTTCTGGCACCACACTCAAGGCAGGCCATATAGGTATTCTTATCGCTGGTGAACGGACGGGTCAGGCGCTTATGCCAACAGCCAAAAAGCGAAGCCATAAAACCGATCTTGCTTCCGAACGGGTCGCTTTTGCGGGCCGCAGCAGTTTCCGTCAGTAGACTCTGTTCTAATATCAACTGCATATCTTTTAATACCTCGTGATGTCGCTTGAACGTGACTTCTCACATCATCTAGACGTTTCCCGGGGAAAGATTTGCACAGATTAAGATGTTGGCAGATCGAAAAAGTTGCCTGTCTGTTTGCGAAGAAATCCTTCCCGTTTCCTTCTATTACGCGTATTCGATAGAATCTTCCATAACATCGCGGAGAAAATATGCGTCAACTATCGAAAATCACTATTCTTGCGGCTATTCTCGTTCTTTTTCTGGTGGCTCCGGCTTTCTCATGGAACGATGTAGGTCATAAGATCACTGGCTACATTGCGTGGCAGCGGATGTCGCCGCAGGCCCGGGAGAACGTGATCCGGATCTTGCGCACCGCCCCGGCGGATTCGACGCTTGCAGTTTATTACCAGCCGTACGGTGCCGAATCCGACGATGCCCGTAAGCTGGAATATTTCACTCTCGTCCCGACCTGGGCCGATATTGTCCGCGATTTCGCGGCCGATTCGGGTTTTAGGAATGAGGTTCGGTTTCGCAAGTATCACAAGAGTAACTGGCACTACGACGACACCTTCTGGAAGCAGGTGAATGGAAAGATCGAGCTGCTGACCGGATTTCCGGAAGGTGGTTTGGGGGTGAGTAAGTTAAAGGAGTTCGATGCGGTGCTAAGGGACGAATCGGCGAAGAGTCCGGACAAAGCAATTGCGATCGCCTGGCTAATGCATATCGGCGGCGATCTTCACCAGCCTCTGCACACGTCAGCCCGGGTAACGGAAACAGAGGAGAAGGGAGATCAGGGCGGCAACCTGTTCCACCTCACGCCGGTTGGAACACCGCGGGACAAGCAGGTCAATCTTCACTGGTTCTGGGATTCCATCGTTGGCCGCAACGTTCCGATCAAAGCTGGAATGTGTGAAAGCGAGTATATTGCTATGCTTGGCAGCCGAATGATGAAGAAATACCCGTTCGCAAGTGTGCAGGCCAGGTTAAATCTGGGGAAATATGAGGACTGGCAGCAGGAGAGTTTTGCTTTCAACAACACCATCGTCTTCGCGCCTGATCTCAAGCGAAATGAGATGCCGTCCGAGCAATACAAAAAGAACGCCTTCAAACTGGCCGAACGGCAGCTGGCGATGGCAGGCTACCGCCTGGGTGAAACTCTGAATGCGATCTTCAATATACCGGAGCCGAACCCCGCAAAATAGGTTTTAGATGGATCCATCCTCGATTCTCAAATATTTTCACGAACGGCAGGACGCAATGATCGAATCGATCGAACAGATCGTCGAGATCGAGTCGCCTTCTTGCGACGTTGAGCGCAGTAAGGCCGTGATGCTGTGGGTCGAGAACGAAGCGCGGAAAACCGGCCTTGATCTCAAGATTGAGAAAATTCCTGCCGACGGTTATGGCGAACACTTGATCATCCGTGCGTTCCCCGGCGATGCAAAACCTGTTCTTCTTCTAGGACACACGGACACTGTTCATCCGGTAAATACAAAACTCGCAAACCCGACGCGCATAGAAGGCGACAAGTTCTACGGCTGCGGCATATTCGATATGAAGGCCAACGTGGTCGTCGTTCTTGAGGCATTCCGTTTTTTGGCGGAAACCGGCACCAAAAGTTCACACGCGATCACATTCTTCCTTTCGTGCGATGAAGAGGTCGGCAGCTACACGGGACGCCCGCTTCTCGAAGCCGAGGCTCGTCGCTCAGAGAAATGCCTGATCTTTGAGCCGTCGGCGGCTGGCCGTGCAAAAACGGGACGTAAAGGCACGGGAATGTATACGATCCGTGCCCACGGTATTCCCGCACACGCCGGACTCGAACCCGAGAAAGGCGCCAGCGCAATACTTGAGATCGCGCGCCAAATAGATCGGCTCGACGCTCTAAATTCGCCGGAGATCGGAACTACCGTGAACGTCTGCACTATAGGCGGCGGCACTACTACAAATGTTATTCCCGAGCACGCCGAATTCACCGTCGATGTACGCTTTTCAAGCATGGAAGAAGCCGAGCGAATTGACCGCGTATTCCAAACACTCGAGCCGTTCGATCAGCGTGTGTCGTTGGCCATCGCCGGCGGCATCAACCGCCCGCCGATGGAACGCACTTTCGCAGTAATAGAACTCTACGAAGACGTCCGCTCGCGTGCAGCGTCCTTCGGCTACCAACTAGGTGAAACTCAGGTCGGCGGTGCATCGGACGGTAATTTCGTAGCGGCGCTTGGCATACCGGTTCTTGATGGCCTTGGTATTACAGGCGACGGAGCGCACACATTAAATGAGCATATATTGGTCAGTGATATTGCAAACAGGGCAACGATCGTCACGCTTCTTCTTGCGGATGTATAAGGATGGGAACTTGGGGAACTTCCATAGGCTCCAGTGACACGCACGCTGATATTTACGGCGCGTTTTTTGAACTCTATAACAACGGAAAGGACGTTTCCGAAATTACCGAAATCCTAATTAGTAATAATGAAGGGTTACTCGAGAGCCCTGAATACGGGAATGACTTTTGGTTTGCCATTGCCAAAGCTCAATGGGAATGCAAACAGCTTCAACCAGCAATCCATGAAAAAGTAAGGGTAATTGTCGAATCTGGTTCCGATCTTAAGGTTTGGGAAGATCTAGATGCTTCTAAAGGCGACCTAGAAAAGCGGCGAAAAGTACTTGATAAATTCTTAACGCGTCTTCAATCTGACAGGCCTAAGGCTAAGAGACGGAAAAAGAGAATAATCAGGCAACCACTTTTTGCTAAAGGAGACTGTCTCGCATTCAGACTAGAAACCGGAAATTACGGCGGAGCGATTATTTTAGAGGCCCAACACGACACAGAGTTTGGCTCAAATCTAGTCGGAGTAACGCGAATAAACCTTAATACTCTTCCCACTCCTGAAGACTTTGAAAAAGCTGAAGTACTACTAAAGAACTTCCAGAGTTGGCGAGACGAACCTGCAATATACTGGAAAATGAGAATTAGAGTCAGCGGCCTGAGTTTGATCAATATCGTCGGCTCACTAAGTGTCAATAAGAATTATCTTGTTGAGACTGAAAAGTACAAATATAGTTGGAGCGGCGGCGATTGGGGACGTTTGTCAAATGACGTTGATTGCCAACTGAACTCGGAACTAGCTAAGCCACGAACAGTAAAGAAGCTTTTAGTCAAAACACTTACTAAGGGGTCGAGTTAGAAGTTATGGTAACTTCGTTCCCTTTTTCTAACTAGCCAGTTAACGCGTCTTCGCATTATGCAGTTTTGGATCGCTCTCAACATGACGCCCGGAGTAGGGCCGCGAGCCGCAACTAAGCTGCTTGAGCGGTTCGGGTCGGCCGATGCGGTTTTTCATGCACGCAGGACCGAGCTTGAGTCCTTGCGACTGAGGCCTGAAACGATCGAGAGCATCATCAAGCGTGAGTTCGAAGAGAAAGCTAGCACCGAACTCGAACGCGTAAAGGCGTTGGGCTGCGACATCCTGACGCTCGACGACGGCAGCTATCCGGCTTATTTACGAGAGATCGCCGATCCGCCGATAACGCTATATGTAAGAGGCGATTGGCAGGGCTGTTTCGACCGGCCCGGCGTGGCGGTGATAGGTTCGCGAATGTGCTCGACGTACGGAGAGAACGCATCGGAAATGCTCGCTCGCGATCTGGCGTCGCGCGGGATCTGTGTAATTTCAGGGCTAGCACGCGGTATAGATACGGCCGCACACCGTGGTGCAATGCGAGGCGGCGGCAAGACAACTGCAGTACTCGGCACGGGCATCGACGGTGTCTATCCCAAAGAGAACACAAGGCTTGTGCGTGAGATCCTTGATTCCGGCGGGGCGATCGTCTCGCAGTTCCCACTCGGCACGCCGCCGCTAAAGGACAACTTTCCCTACCGCAATAGAATCATAAGCGGGCTTAGCTTGGGCGTCTTGTTGATCGAGGCGACCGAGAAGAGTGGATCTTTGATAACCGCCCGGCTTGCGACAGAACAGAACCGCGAAGTAATGGCGGTGCCCGGAAATATAACGTCGCGGAACTCGGTCGGTACCAACTATTTGATCAAAGCAGGCGCAAAGCTGGTTCAGCAATGGCAGGACGTAGTTGCAGAGCTTCCGTCCGACGTTGCTGCCATGATGCTGCCGCCAAAGATAGAGGAGCATGAGGATAACGCTAAAAGTACTCAGCCGCAGCTTCTGCCCGCAGACATAACCGTAAATGAACAAAAGGTTTGGGATCAGCTTTCGCCCGACGAGCCGGTTCATATAGATGTATTGCTCGAATCCAGCGGCCTCTCGTTCGGCGACCTGAACACGGCTCTGGTCGGCCTCGACATTCGTGACCTGATCCGAGTGCTTCCTGGCAAGCATTACGCTCGCCGAACCTGAGCCGACCGCTATTTGTCGAATTACCTTAAATAGCGTATGTTCTAATCCCTCGGTTGACAGAGTTGTAACGCAGGTGTTAGAAGTCAGAATGTCAGTACGCCGGGTGCGTCTGGCATATTTTTTTCTGAAACTGCCGCAATATGCGAGCGGTACGATGGAAACTCCGGTCAAGATAACCCGTTTACCGAAGAGCGAGTTTTTCGCTTCGGTAATGGAGATCCTAAAACGGCAGCCACGCCTGCCGCAGCAGATACCGGTCTCACGGCTATCGAAGAAATTGGCCGAGCGGGCTATTGCTGGCCCGGCTGTCGAGGTACCGGATTGTATTTCCTGCGGTGCGTGCTGTATGTTCGGGATGATCCCGATCGAACGCCGGACGCCAGAGCCGCTGACCGAATATGTTGAAATGACGGCGGATGATACTGACGTCGTGATCGAAAGGGCGCTATGGCGGGACCAGGCCGATGGCCGATGCCGTCACCTCTCAGGCGAAGTTGCTCGCGAAGTCGGGTGCACCGTTTATGAGGATCGCCCGAGTACGTGCAGGGCTTTCGAAGCTGGGAGTGACCGCTGCTTCGGCTTTAGAAGAATGTTCAATATCGATCCGCAGCTTAGTGAGATCGAGGTAGCCGAAGCATTGGCAAAGCTCGAAGCATCGCCACGGCCGGTGAAGATAGTGGCTGCGGATATAAAAGTGAGGTCGAGGACCTTCGCATTTGACCAGGCCAATTCTGATGCGGCGATCAGCGAGGAACTCGAGCTGGAAGTTATAGCCCACCTTAGCGATGGTGGAGAAACGCAACTTCATACCTACGATCCGGCTAAGGAAAGTTGGTACGAACATGAACTGGAAGGCCTGACCTTAGAGCAGGCGTTAGTAAAGATCGAACAAGCAAGGGTAGGCAACCAGCCAAATTAAATGTCGAAGAATCTCTTAATAGTCGAAAGCCCCGCAAAAGCGAAGACCATCGAAAAGATCCTAGGTAAAGATTTTCAGGTTAATAGCTGCTATGGCCATATCCGTGACCTCGAAAAATCGGCGATGGGTATCGACATCGCAAATGATTTCGAACCACGTTATGTAGTTCCTGACGAAAAGAGAAAGGTCGTGAGCGAGCTGAAATCTCTGGCAAAAAAGTCGGACGAAGTATGGCTGGCAACGGACGAAGACCGCGAGGGCGAAGCCATAAGCTGGCATCTCTGTGAAGTTCTCGGACTTGACCCAATAACGACCAAACGCATCGTTTTTCACGAGATCACTAAACCTGCGATCGAGGCGGCTGTGAGCAATCCACGCACGGTAAACATGAACCTCGTAATGGCGCAGCAGGCGCGTCGCGTGCTGGATCGTATTGTCGGGTTTGAATTAAGCCCAGTGCTTTGGCGCAAGATCAGTACGAGCAACAAGAACCTGAGTGCCGGGCGCGTGCAGAGTGTCGCAGTACGCCTTATTGCCGACCGCGAACGCGAGATCAATGCATTTCAGCAAGAAAGCCATTTCAAGATCGAGGGATTATTTTTTGCCGATGATATCACCGGAAAACAGGTAACTTTCAAAGCCGAAGGAAAGAAACGGGCCAGTGCGGAAGATGCCGAAAGCTTCTTGAAAGGATGCGTCGGAGCCGACTATAAGGTAACGGATATAAAGGTAAAACCTGGTAAGCGTTCTCCGGCTCCGCCATTTACGACCTCAACGCTGCAACAGGAAGCATCCAGAAAACTAGGTTATGGTGTGGCCAGAACAATGCAGATCGCACAGAAGCTGTACGAAAACGGGCATATCACCTATATGCGAACCGATAGCGTCAGCCTCAGCGATACCGCACTGGGCGATATCACCCAGACCGTGAGCAAGCTTTACGGTGATCGATATCAGCAATTCCGTAAGTTCAAGAACAAGAGCGAATCGGCACAGGAAGCTCACGAAGCTATTCGACCGACCTATACGGCGACGACAACAATACCGGAAGAAGAATGGCAGAGATTGTACGAGCTGATCTGGAAACGGACGATGGCCTCGCAAATGGCCGATGCTGAGCTGGAAAAAACTACGGTCAAGATCGAAATTTCCACGAACAAAGAAGAGTTAACTGCTTCTGGAGAAGTGCTAAAATTCGACGGATTCCTAAAGGTGTATCAGGAAGACAAAGACGAGGATGAAGCAGAGGAATCAACCGAAGGCCTTCTGCCGCCAATGACGGTTGGGCAGTCGATGCCGTTGTCCGAACTCAGAGCCACGGAACGTTTTAGCCGTGCCCAGCCGAGATACACCGAAGCCTCGTTGGTCAAAAAATTAGAAGAGTTAGGCATTGGCCGCCCGTCCACTTATGCACCGACGATTTCTACGATCCAGAAAAGAGAATACGTCGAACGAAGAGATAAAGAGGGTACGCCGAGAGCCTATCGGATATTGGTCTTAAAGGATGATCGCATAAGCAAGAAGGAGGCATCTGAGAATACCGGTGCGGAAAAGGCCAAGCTATTCCCGACCGACCTGGGCCTATTGGTCACAGATTTTCTAAAAGAGCATTTTGACGACATCATGGATTATGGCTTTACGGCCAAGATCGAGAAAGAGTTCGACGATGTCGCCGGCGGGAAGCTACAGTGGAACGACATGCTCGAGGAATTTTACGGCCCTTTCAAAAAGGATGTCGATAACACACTTGAGAATGCAGAGCGGGTGAAGGGCGAAAGAGTTCTCGGTACTGACCCTGAAAGCGGCAAACTGGTCGTCGCACGCATGGCCCGCTACGGCCCGATCATACAGATAGGGAGCGCTTCGGAAGAAGAGAAGCCAAGATTTGCAAAGCTTCCACCCGGACAAAGCATCGAGACGATAACATTTGAAGAAGCGCTTGCATTGTTCAAATTGCAGGAAGCAATGGGCACTTACGACGGCAAAGAATTGTCCGTGAACATTGGCCGCTTCGGGCCGTACGTAAAATGGGGTGATGAATTTGTCTCCATACCCCGCGGCACCGACCTAGCGACGGTGGACACGGATAAGGCCATCGAATTCATTAAAGCCAAACAGATCGCGGACGCTCCTGTGGGCGAGTACGATGGTAAACCGATCACAAAGGGTACGGGACGTTTCGGCCCTTTTATAAAATGGGACGGTTTATTCATCAACGTGCCGCGCCGCTATGATCTCGAGAATCTGACGCAAGCCGATATGAACGAACTTATTGAAGCAAAGGTCAGCAAAGAAGCAAACCGCTACATTCAACGCTGGGAAGACGAAAAGATATCGCTCGAGAATGCCCGCTGGGGCCCGGTCATCAAATTCGGCAAGAAGATCATTTCACTCCCAAGAAAGGCCGATGGCACACGCTCGACAGCGGAGGAGGCCGCCACTCTTACGCTCGAACAAGTAAAAACTCTCATTGAAGCTGAAGTGCCGGGAGCGTTTGCAAAGAAAGTTAGGCCTCCGGCTAAAAGAGCAACTGCCAGAAAAATTGCGAATTAGAACGATAGCTGTTGGACAGTGTTCGGCCGGGTTAACCTATCCAAATGCGGCGGAATATTTGCGGCAAACCGTCAAGGGATCGTTTCCGAATTGCGGCATCATGCCCTTCATCCCGAGAATTAATGAGAAGGATGGAACGTTGCGGCTATTGCAAAAATTAAGGGTGTGATTATAAAATGGCAGTCGGAAACACGGATTTAACATCGGACTCGCCAGCGGAGGCCAAGACTCCGAGTAGGTAGAGATTTGCGATGAACGAGAACATTGAGTTCCTGCAGGCTTTTCTAAAGAATCCAGCGAAGGTCGGCTCCATCAGGCCGAGCTCGCCGGAGCTTGCACAGAAAATGGTCGAGGGAATCACTCCCGACAAGAACAGCGCTGTACTGGAACTCGGCGTTGGAACAGGAGCGATCACAAAATTTCTACAAGAGATCGTACCGGACGACCGTTCATACCTTGGCATCGAACTGGACCCGGATCTGGTCCAGCTTCTCCGGCGTAATTTCCCTGACATGGCGATGGTCTGCGGGAATGCTGCCGATACCTGGGATATCCACCAGCGATCGGGTATAGGTAAAATAGGCTCCATCATTTGTTGCCTACCGTTTGTTTCCTTGCCGAATGAGGTCGGTGAAACGATATTGCAACAGGTAGATAAGTTCATGCAGCAGGGGAACTGCACGTTCCGCACTTTCCAGTATGCCCACGGCTATTACTTCCCATCCGCCATCAAGCTTCGCGAATTTATGCGTGATCGCTACGGCAAATCAAAGAAAAGCTCACTGATCGTCAAGAACGTACCTCCTGCTTACACGCTTACCTGGTCGACCTAGAAGGTCCACTTTCCTGAATTTTATGCATTTCTGTGATATAAGATAACCAAATCTTAGACAGATTCACTTCGCACTTTCAGGAGAAATTATAAATGTTACGACGCAAGATCTTGGGCGCATTTCTCGTTTACGCCTTCATGTTGCCGGCAGTTGCCTTCGGCCAAGCCAAGGACGTTGGCACCGCATCGGTTCCTGCGGGATCGCCTGTAAAAGTTTATACAGCACCAAAGGCCGATATCGATAGGATCCGGGACGAAGGCCTTAATCGTTCGCAGGTAATGCAGCATCTCAGCTATCTGACCGACGTTATCGGCGGACGCCTGACCAATTCGCCGAGCATGAAACGGGCTAACGAATGGACCCGCGACACGATGGCAAAATGGGGAATGCAGAATGCAAAGCTCGAAGCCTGGGGGCCGTTCGGCCGCGGCTGGTCACTAAAGAGCTTCCACGCGCAAGTGGTTGAGCCTCAGACGATAGCGGTCATCGCGTTTCCGAAGGCATGGTCACCTTCAACCAAAGGTAGCGTGACGGCGGACGTCATATATTTCAATGCTCAAAACGAAGCTGACCTTGAGAAGTATAGGGGCAAGCTTGGCGGCAAAATAGTACTCGTCTCGGAACCGCGCGACGTTAAAGCTGCCTTTGATGGGTTGGGCACTCGACGCTCCGAAGAGGAACTTAAGAAGATGTCAGAGGCTGCGCCGGCTCCGGCCCAGCAGGGTGGCCCAAATTTCGGCGGAGGAAATCGCGAAGCCATGCTCTTCGGCATCAAACGCTGGAATTTCCTTCTCAGCGAGGGTGCGGCCGTCGTTGTTGACAGCAGTTCGAAAGGAAGCGGCGGCACCTTGTTCGTCGGCGGTGCCACTGCGGTGCAGCCGATCCCCACTGGTGATGCTCCGGTCGGCCCACGGGCGGGATTACGTGTATACGACAAGGCGGCCGAATCTCGGATCATCCCGCAGATGACGATGACGATCGAGGACTATAACCGTCTGGTCAGAATGATCAAGCAAGGCGTCACACCCAAGATGACTGTCGACATCAAGGCCCAGTACCACGACGAGGATCTAATGGGATACAACACTGTCGCCGAGATCCCCGGAACTGACCCGGCATTAAAAGATGAGATCGTAATGCTTGGCGGCCATCTGGATTCCTGGCACGCGGCAGGCGGCGCGACCGACAATGCAGCCGGCTCTGCCGTTGCGATGGAAGCGGCTCGGATCCTGATCTCGTCTGGCCTCAAACCGCGGCGAACGATCCGTGTAGCATTATGGAGCGGCGAGGAGCAGGGGCTGAACGGGTCACGTGAATACGTCAAGCAGCAGTTCGGCGAAGCCAAGCCTTCAACCACCCCAGGCCAGCCCGGCGAGATAGTGAAAACGGCAAACTACGATAAGCTGTCCGCCTACTACAATCTGGATAACGGTACCGGGAAGATCCGCGGTGTTTATCTGCAAGGAAACTCGGCGGTCAAGCCCTTGTTTGAAGCGTGGCTGCAGCCGTTCCACGACCTTGGTGCGAAGACCCTTACGATCGCAAATACTGGTGGGACCGATCATCTCTCTTACGATCGGATCGGCCTGCCCGGCTTCCAGTTCATTCAGGACGAGATCGAGTACAGCACACGCACGCACCACTCGAATCAGGACAGCTTCGATCGCCTTCAGGCCGATGATATGAAGCAGGCCTCGACGATCATGGCAGCGTTCGTGTATCAGACGGCGATGATGGACGGCAAGATACCTCGTAAGCCAATGAGGTAATTAAGCGCGTTCCAGACCATTGACGCCCGGTGTAGAATCTTCAAAAGACTTTTCACCGGGCGTTTATCCTTTTTGAGGTCGAGCAATATCAATGCAAAATATCCAGTTCTATAAAGGTGTCATCGACGTGACGGGCTGTGTGAGCAACGGCTGGAACCTGCTTAAGCCGAACTATTGGCTATTTTTCGCTATCTGTTTGCTGGCGATGGTGGCGATAATGTTCGTCTCATGCATTCCCTGCCTGAACCTGATCATTGGCGGGCTTGTAACCGCGCCCCTGACCGCGGGCATCTATTACGTTTTCCTTCGCGAGATGCGCGGTGAAACGGTCGATTTCTCGATGATGTTCAAGGGGTACGAGAAGTTCGTTCCGGTTATGATCATTGGTTTCATCCAGTCGATACCCGGGGTGATCTTCACTATAATTCAGTGGGCGCTCGACCTCGGCCGCTTGGCCGCGCAACTCTCGCGCGGTGGACGCGGCGGCAATTTTTATCAGGGCGACGGAACCGATATCGCCATTGCAGGCGGACTGATCGCTTTATACGTGGTCGTCGCGGTAGTGTTTATAGTATTTGGAATCGCATGGTACATTACGTTCGCCTTCGCACTTCCTCTGGTAGTTGAGCATGATCTGAACGCGATCGACGCGATCAAGCTGAGCGCTCGGGCTGGTTGGGCAAACGCAGGGGGACTGATACTTCTTTTCTTCCTTACTATCCTGATCATGATCGGCGGCTTCTTCGTCCTGTGCATCGGTATGTTCTTTGTCATCCCGCTGGCCTACGCCGCCTATGCCTTCGCATATAGACAAGTGTTCCCGCTGCTTGATCAACCGTTCCAGCCGGTTCCGCCACACGGCCAATACGGTGGGTTTGGTCAGGGGATGTGATCACAGAACGAGTTCCATGAACAACACGTCGTCGTGTGGGTTTTCATAGTAAGGTTCGATACGATCAAAGCCGTGGGACGTATATAGTTTCACGGCTTTTCCCATTTTTCCCGGTAAGGTATCAAGCCGCATCCTCTTATAGCCGACTGTCCGTGCTTCTAAGATCAGCCTTTCGATCAGAGCATTGCCTAGGCCTACTCCGCGAGCCCCTTCCCGCAGATACAGGCGCTTCATTTCGCAAACGCCTTTTTCCAGTGGGCGCAATGCAATACAGCCGATCGCATCATGGTCCACATACGCGAGTAGCAGCCTTCCTTCAGGTTCATCGTACTTTCCCGGAAGGTCCCTAAGTTCTTCTTCAAAACCCTGGAAACACAGGTCAAGGCCGAGCCAAGCCTCATATTCTCGAAAAAGCTGACGGATGGTTTCGATCTCGGTTGCACTTCCCGCTTTTCTGATGTCGTACATATTACTTCTACCTTACGATTTGTGACTTGGATTGAATCTGGATCGAAAGCATTCTACCCTAGAAGCAGAATAGAATCGCATCACCCCTAAACAGATATGCATCGTCGATCCTTCATCAAGAATTTTTCCCTATTTTCCGGCGGACTTGCTCTTGCGTGTTCTTCACTTGGGCGTAGGGCACATGCATTTACAGCGACCGGCGACCTAACTGCCTTTCGCGCAGAGGGCTTTGGTGAACTCATTCCTACCGCTGCGAAGAATACCGGTGAGAAACTGCTGGCACTTCCCAGCGGATTTGACTACAACGTAATGAGCAAGTCGGGTAAACCTATGTCGGATGGACGCCCGACGCCAGGAGCACCAGACGGTATGTGGACGTTCCGCGTAAAGAATGAGCTCAGAATAGTCCGCAACCACGAGATCGCGAACGCCAGCCAGCCTCGCCCGGGAAGTGCCCTGTCACCGGCGAATGCCTATGACGAAATGGCGGGCGGCGGTACTAGCACGCTTGTAGTGGATCCCAAAACCCGTGTGATCCTTAAGGATTTTGTCAGCCTCTCGGGAACGCTCATCAACTGCTCAGGCGGACCGACGCCGTGGGGAAGCTGGATCTCGTGTGAGGAAACGACGCTCGGGCCGACCGTTCGGACCAGTGCAAGCGGCCGAACTTCCGGCGGATTCCCAAAGGCTCATGGATATTGTTTCGAGGTTCCGGCATCCGCCAATAGTGCGGTGGAGCCTGTCCCCTTAAAGGCAATGGGCCGGTTCACGCATGAAGCCATCGCGGTCGATTCGAAGTCCGGGATCGTTTACGAAACGGAAGATTACAATCCGGCCGGATTTTACAGATTTCTTCCCAAACGCAAAAAACGGCTCGCCGAGGGCGGAACGCTGCAGATGCTGGTCGTCAAAGGAAAGCCTGAGTATGACACCCGTTCAGGACAGAAAGCCGGAGTTAGGCTGCCAGTGACCTGGGCGACGATCGACAACCCTGACCCTCAGGAGTCAGATACTGACCCTATGGCGGTATTCAAGCAGGGAAAGGCCAAGGGCGGTGCTGCATTCAACCGGCTTGAGGGTTGCTGTATTGATGAAAGAGGAAAAGTTTACTTTACATCGACCAGCGGAGGCGACAAGAAGGGCGGACAGATCTGGTCATACGAAGCGGACGGAAAGGACGAGGGCTATTTGACCCTGCTGTTTGAATCTCCCGATCGAGAAGTTCTCGATATGCCCGACAACATCTGCCTGATGCCAAAGAGCGGCCTCCTGTTTATTTGCGAGGACAGCGACTACGTAGGTGAAGGCGGCACGGCCGAGAACTACATTCGCGTGCTTTCGCCGCAAGGAAAGATCGCCGACTTTGCAAAAAATATTATTCCGGGTTTGGAAAAGATCGAGTTCGCCGGCTCAGTATTCTCGCCGGATCGCAATACTCTATTTGTTAACATTATGGGATCCGGATTTACTTTTGCCATTTGGGGCGATTGGAAGAATTTTCGTTCATAGCCATTTCGCAAGGACACGTGAGGCAGCGGGCCGAGTAAGATCTCCCGCTGCCTTCTTTTTAGTTTTATGGGTAGAATAGGTATTTATGGAAACCGCTGTTGAAAAGTATAAGGTCGCCAAGGAACCGTTTTATCTCCCGGTAAATCAGGAGGTTGAGTTGTTCGAGGCGGCGTATGCGGCCAAATTGCCCGTGATGCTAAAGGGCCCGACGGGCTGCGGTAAGACGCGATTTGTAGAGTATATGGCCTACCGTTTGGGCCGCCCTCTCATCACCGTCGCCTGTCACGAAGACCTTTCGTCCACCGATCTCGTCGGCCGATTTTTGCTCGAAGGCAACGAAACCGTATGGCACGATGGTCCTCTGACGGCAGCCGTTCGAAGCGGAGCCATCTGCTATCTGGACGAGGTCGTCGAGGCCAGAAAAGATACTGTTGTCATCATCCACCCGCTGACCGACGACCGCCGCCGGCTTCCCATAGAAAAGCGAGGCACCGTCATCGAAGCGCCCGAGGATTTTATGCTGGTTGTTTCATATAATCCCGGCTATCAATCCGTTCTAAAGGACCTCAAACAGTCGACGCGGCAAAGGTTTGTCGCTATGGAATTCGACTATCCAAGCCCCGATGTAGAAACCGAGATCGTCGCCAAAGAGGGCGGGATCGATGAGAATACGGCAAAGGATCTGGTAAATATCGGGCAAAAGGTCCGAAATCTTCGTGGGCACGGCCTGGAAGAAGGTGTCTCCACACGATTGTTGATCTACGCCGCCCAGATGATAGCGAAAGGAATTTCGCCGATCGATGCCGCAGAAGTAGCCATTTGTTCACCGATTACCGACGACCGGGAACTGCATCGAAGCATCCGCGAGATCATAACGACCATAATATAGGCTTGACGTGACCACTAGACGCCAGTTTCTTAAAATTGTCGGTACCGCAACTGCCGGTGCCGTGCTCGCTCCCCTGGGCTTGTCCGCCCAGCGAAAACCGAAAACCTGCGTCATAATCGGCGCCGGGCTTGCGGGCCTGTCGGCTGCATACAAACTCAAAACCGCCGGATGGGAAGTGACGCTGCTTGACGGGCGGAATCGGATCGGCGGGCGGGTTTTTTCTCATACTTTTAAGGATACGAACCTGGTATGCGAGCTTGGAGCCGAATGGGTCGGCGAAAGTCACGAACGGCTTCACGCATTATGCGGCGATTTCAAGATCCCGCTGCAGAAACATCAATTCGAAGACAGCCTAATGCAGAACGGCAAGGTGTCAGCGAAAGGCCAGTGGGGATTCTCCGACGGCGCTAAGAAAGCGTTCGCAGATATGATCGCGGGCTATGAAAAATTGACGGCCCTGCAAAAGGCGAATCTCGATAAGAGAGATTGGTGGACCCATCTCGAGAATATCGGGTTTTCACGCGATGACCTCATCATCCGCGATCTGATGGACAGCACCGATTTTGGCGAGTCTATCCGCAATGTCTCAGCCTTTGCGGCGTTGGCTGAGTACGCGGAATCCAGCCCGAACAACGAGATGGATTACAAGATGACCGGTGGAAATTCTCGTCTTGTAGAAGAACTGGCAGCACGCGTCGGTAAAGAAAACATAAAGCTCGAGAAACGCGTAACGGACATCGTCCAGTCTCGCGGCATCGTCACGGTGGCCGCGGGCAATGATCTGTACAAGGCTGATGCATGCATTTGCACCGCACCTGTCCCGAGCCTCCGAAAGATAAAATTCGACCCGCCGCTTCCTGCAGCACACACAGCAGCGGCTGAAAAGCTCGGCTACGCCCGCATCATCAAAAACAGTGTTCTCTTTGACGAACGCTTCTGGAAGGCCGAGAACTTCTCGATGGTCACGGATACCACCTCGCACTACTATTTTCACAGCACGCAAAACCAACCGGGCAAACAAGGCATCCTCACGGCATACGCGGTCGGCGACAAGGCCAATGTGCTTGCGTCGCAGGATGACATGCGGCGGCAGACCGTAGTCACCCGTGACTTGATCGACTATAGCTGGTCGGCGCCAAACCTTTCACGCGGCATTGTTTCGTACGCATGGCAGCGTGATGAATTTACGAAGGGTGCTTACGCCATTTACGGTCCCGGCGAATGGTTCGGCCTCAAACCGATCCTCGCCCGCCCGCATCTCAAGGTCCTTTTCGCCGGCGAACATATCGCCGACTGGCAGGGTTTTATGGAAGGAGCGGTCGAATCCGGTGAAGCCGCCGCCGCTGCGCTCATCCGCTAGCCTCGCCCATTACAAATTTCCGAACAGCTTCGCCTGCAAACGCATAGTGTTAACAGCGAGTTAACTTTCCGTTCATATTCCGTTAACGTCACACCCCTAAGCTAGCTCTTTATTCAAGACAAGATCGATCTCGGCGAAGCAAAGCCGCACGCTGTATTTGACCAGTGAGGCTGATAGTTTGCCGCAATAAGGAGCTTAGTAAATGAAATCGAAGTCGTTGATGAGGAACCTCGTGGGATCCTTAGTAATTACAGTATGTTTGATCGCGTCGGGATTTTCGCAGTCTGAGTCTGGTAGTGCCGCTCTCGAGGGAGTTGTACGGGACCAAAACGGCGCGGTCGTTCAGGGTGCGACAATTCTTATCAAGAACAAAGATACGGGCCTTGAGCGGACTGTGACGAGTAATGCCAATGGAGCATTCGCCGCTAGCGTTTTGCCTGTGGGCAAGTATGTCGTGACGGCGAAGTCGCAGGGCTTTGCCGACGTTCCGGTGACGATCGACCTTTCGGTCGGCGAGACGACTCCGATCGAAATGACCCTGGCCCCGCAGGGTGCGAATGTGCTCGTAAATGTCAGCGACGACGCAGATACGATCGAGACCGAGACCGAATCGACAAGTACGACCATCTCGCCCCGCCTCGTATCGGACTTGCCTGTGCGCGGACGAAACTTCACGGAGTTTGTTCAGTTAACTCCAGCGGTTGTTCAAGAATCGGACCGTAGCGGCCTTGTCATTTCCGGCCAGCGCTCGATCAACTCTAACGTTTCCATCGACGGTGCTGACTTTAATGATGCTCTTCAAGGAAATCAGCGTGGCGGCAATGAGTCTGTTTTCTTCTTTCCACAGACCGCGGTGCGCGAGTTTCAAGTGGTACGTTCCGGTGCCTCGGCAGAGATCGGCCGGACTGGAGCAGGCTTTGTTAACGCTGTTACCAAGTCGGGAACCAATGAGGTCCGGGGCGAGGTTTTCTATTTCAACCGGAATCGACACCTCACATCCGCTGATGCCTTTGGCCAGGACCTCGATAACGCTCAGAACCAGTTTGGCGGGTCGGTCGGCGGCCCGATCAAACGTGACCGTGCATTCTTCTTTTTCGCGATCGAGCAAAACTATCTCCGCGTCCCTTTCGTTGTTCAGTTCCAGACAATTCCGGGTGTCACGGTTCCCGCAAGTATTTCTGCGTTGGAGGGAGAACAACGCGGTACAAATAACCCGACCGCACTTTTTGGCCGATTTGACTTGATCGTCGATCAAAAGAACACCGTGAACGTGCAGTATTCCTATACACGATTCCGCGGCGAGAATTTTAGCTTTGAGAATCCCAGGCAGGACATTGCGGTCGAGGGCAACTACACCCGAAATAACTCGAGCAACGGCCTGAAGGGGTCGCTTGTTACACTAGTTGGTCCAAATCTGATCAATGAAGTTCGAGCTCAGATCGCCACCGATGAACGGTTGGAGGAACCGAATTCCACAGCCGGCCAGGCGGTAATTGCGAACTTCGGTACGCTCGGCGGCGACCGTGCCCGTCCACGCCGGTTTGAATCGACACGCTATCAGGTAACCGACAATATTAGCTACGACACAGGAAGCCACCGACTCAGATTCGGTGTTGACGTCAACATAAATAGCGTGCAACAGCAGAGAGAGTCGAACACGCAGCCAAGATACGACTATGAAAGCCGGACCGTCAGCGGTGTCACTATCGCGACGTCGCTTGATAATTTTGTGGCTGGCCGGCCAAGGCGTTTTCGTCAGACAACGGCGGCCGTCGATCCGGAGAATCTGATCTATCGCGGAACGCAAAAGGAGTTCGCGTTCTTTGTTCAGGACAAATATAAGGTTTCCAGCCAGCTTACCCTTAACTTCGGACTTCGCTACGAGGCGCAGATTAATCCACAGCCAGAGAATCCGAATCCTGCGATACCGGAGACTGCACGGATTCCGAACGACCTGAAGCAATGGCAGCCGCGGGCGGGCCTTGCCTATGACGTCAACGGCAGCGGCAGCACCGTCATTCGTCTTTCGGCCGGGATCTATGCGGCACGCACTCCGGCTAATCTGTTTCAGCGTGTTACTACGAACAATGGATTGACAGCACAAGAGATCGAGATCGCCGAAACGACACCATGCCGCAACTCGACTGTCGTAAATCTCGCTGGCTGTCGGCTTCGTGGTCCAAATGCGATAGTGACCTATCCCGGAGGCTTGTCGGCGATACCGGCCGGATTCATCGTCAAACCTCGTGTATTCGGATTCGATCCTGACTTTCAGAATCCGCGCTCGTTCCAATCGGCGATAACGGTCGAGCAAAAGGTCGCAAAGAATCTCGTCTTCACGGGCGGCTACGTCCACAACTCAACCTACAACCTCCAACGCCGGATAGACAGGAATTTGTTTCCGCCAACTCTACAGGCGAGCGGCTTCCCTATCTTCTCGGCAACCAGGCCCAACAGCAACATTGCTCAACTCGAGATCAACGAATCGACGGCTCATTCCAGCTACGATGCACTCACCCTGTCGCTTCGACGACGTTTTGCACAGCGGTTTCAGTTTGAGGCGAATTACACTTTTGCAAATAATCGCGACGACGATTCGAACGAAAGAAACTTTTCGCGTCAGCCGACCCTTAACCCGTTTAATCTGAAAGCAGAGGCCGGCCCTTCAAAGCAGGATGTTCGGCATAACCTGAACCTAAGTGGATTGGTCGATCTTGGCTACGGCTTCACCTTAAGAGGCATCGTCGTGACACGGAGTGGCTTTCCCTACACGGGCGTGATCGAGGATGGGACAGACACGAACAGCGACCTCAACGACGCCAACGAACGAGCGGTTGTTAATGGCGTAGTATCCGGCCGCAATGCCTTCCGTCAGCCGAAGTTTTTCAATCTCGATATCCGCCTGCTCAAAGGATTCCGTCTAAGTGAAACGATGCGGCTCGATCTCTCCGCCGAGGTCTACAACGTGACACGAAGTACGAATAAGGGCTTCGGCGTGGACGGGATCAGCAATTTCTGCACGGGCAGCTCTACATTGGCGGACACGTCAAATCCACTTAACATCTCGTGCCCGGCTGGGTTTTTCCCGTCCATCAGGGCTCAAGAGCCGCTTTCAGCTCCGTCAACGGCCCGCTTCGGCGGTCCCCGGCAGCTGCAGTTAGGCGTCCGCTTCGTATTTTGATCTTCAAACAGCGACCTCTCTTCCGGCCCTCGAGAGCAACCAAAAAGCTTTCGGGGGCCGGATCTTTAACAAGGCCTTTTCACCGCAACCCAAAGTTAACCTCAATTTAATACCAACTTTACTTCGCGTTAACTTCCCGCTCTTATCCTTTCGTTTGAAAGCCAAAAGTTCAAACGAGGATTTTAAGACCAGAGGAGTTTGCGGTTGTTGCCGTATAACGCCGCCGATCCCATTTTTCCAGGAGCAATTATGAAAGCGAAGCTTATTTCGTTATTTTCCGTGACAGTTTTGTCATTCTTAATGGCAGCAACCGTGTCTGCCCAATCCACCGGCGGCTTGTCCGGTACCGTAACCGATCAGAACGGAGCCATCGTTCAGGGAGCGAGTGTTACGGTCAAGAACACCGCGACAAACCTCACCCGCACCACGACAACCAATGATGTCGGGCGATGGACGCTGACGCTGCTGCCAGTGGGTGCGTACAGCGTTACTTATGAAAAAGAGGGCTTTAAGAAATCGGTCAGCCAGGATACGGCTGTTGAGGCATCAGTATCACGAAGCCTCGAGGTCGCTCTTGAAGTTGGGGCGGCTGATATTTTTGTCGACGTAACTACAGACCAGACCCTCGTACAAGCCGAATCCGCCACGGTTTCGCGGCAGATCACCGGTGAGCAGCTTACGCGGACGCCGACGTCAGTTCGCAGCTTTACCGGGCTCTTGAGCTCGGAGGCGGGCGTTTCGTCTGAGCTCTCGCCCGTGGGTGTGAACGGCAATGGAAATATCTCGCCGTCTGTAAATGGAACGCGAACCACCTCGACGAGCCTATTCTTCAACGGAGTCGATGCCACGAATATTACTAGTAATGAAGGCTCGCTGACAGATAACATCTCGCCGGCACCGGAAACACTGCAGGAAGTAAAACTGCAGACATCGCTATACGACGCGTCCACCGGACGAAGTGGCGGCGGTAACTTCCAATTGGTGACCAAGGCCGGCGGTAACAAGCTGAGTGGATCGGCGTATTACTATCTGCAAAACAAGGCGCTCAACTCGAACGAATTCTTCCTCGAAGAGAGCGGCAATGAAAAACCTCGCGCCGACCGTACCGAAGCAGGCTTCACGATCGGCGGTCCTATTATCAAGGACAGGTTCTTTTTCTTCGGCGGATATCAGTTTACCGACGCGAACACGGGACTTGTTCCCACCGCTCGTACCAGAACAGTCCTTCCGCAGGCATTCAGTGTTCTTGGCGACGACCGCTCGAAGCTGGCGATCGCTTCGGCATTCAATCAGTTCAATGGCTGCAACGCCGGTCCCGCCTGCCTAACCGCGGGCGATATCAGCGATGTCGCGTTCAGAATACTGAACCTTAGAAACCCGGTAACAGGTGGTTTTTATTTGCCGTCTATCACAAACTTTCGTGCACTCAATATCGTCGATCAGACCGGAACCGGCGCGTATCAGTTCGGACAATTCGGTGTAGGCTCGGGCATCACGTCTCGAACGTTGCAGAGGAATAACCCACTGGTAGAGGTAATAAGCGTGCAGCCTTCGACCTTCCGGCAGAATCAGGTGACCACCCGTCTGGACGGACAGCTTTCGGAAAAGAATACCCTTTCCGGTACATTCTTCTTTGCGGACTTTCCGGGCAAGGATTCATTCCCTGATCCGAACAGCCTTGCGTCACCCACGACACTCCAACGTGACGACCGCAATCGTACGCTTTCAATCGGCGACACGCACATTTTTACACCGAACTGGGTCAACGAAGTTCGTTTCGGTTACTTCTATCTGAACAACACGCGATCATTGACCGATGATTTCTCGACTGGTAATTTCACAAATGAGTTCGTCGGCGTGACCAATCCGGCATCGACCTTCGATCCAAGTGTCGCGACGACGAGGCTCGGCCACTATATCGGCCGCAACAATATTGCTAACTTCTCATTCGGCGGCCCGAACGATTCTTTCAACCGCCGCAAGCAGATCACCTATAGCATCGGCGACAACGTAAGCTGGACGTTCAAGAACCACAACATCAAATTCGGTGGTGAGTACAAACGCCATCAGTTCGACACCAACCTGCCGGAAGAGCAGGCAACGGAGTTTGAGAAATTCGACTCATTTACCCAGTTCCTGACCGGCAACGCAACCGAGGCTGATACCCAGTACGGAATTACGGACAAGAGCTTTAGGTTCCAGGATTTCGGCCTCTACCTGACGGATGACTGGAAGATCAATCGCCGCCTGAGTATAAATGTCGGCCTTCGTTATGAGCTGTTCATGTGGCCGACCGAAAAGAACGGCCGTATTGGCAACTTTGACCTGGAACCTTGGCTGCCTTGCTTTGCCACTTCCGGCGGCAGCAATGCTCTTTGCGACAACCCATCACCTGGCTTTATTATTCCGAACAACGTATCGGACACAGGCGTTGCGATCGTCGACAGTGCGATCGGTGCGACGCAGGTTGCCAATAACAAACATACTCTCAAAGGCCAGGACCTGAACAATTTCGCTCCGCGTATCGGCGTGGCATATTCCTTTAGCGACAAGTTCGTAGTTCGCGGCGGCTACGGCCTGTTCTATGATCGCCCTTCAGCCTCTTTCATCAACACCGTGTTCTCGAACTATCCATTCTTACGCGAGGTCGAGATCACCGTTCCGAGCGGCAACGTGTCGATCGCGGGTGCGTTCTCAGGCGTTCCGACCAACATTCCGCTTAATCAGTGGCTGCCGTTTCGTATAGTCCGATCGTCGGGTGCGACCGGCTCATATGCGATCCGCGACAACACGCCCGTGTTCGTCGATTCGAGAGGAACGCCGCAGGGCGCGGGATGTATTCCAGCCACCGGCGTAAACTGTACACGAGGAAACATTGCCGAGACGTTCGAGTTTCGAGCGATCGATCGCAACCTGCGAACGCCGTATGTTCATCAGTGGAACGTCGGTGCCCAGTACGAGATCACGAGCGGGCTTCTTTTCGAAGCGCGATACATCGGGACGTCGGGCAAGAACCTTCTAATCGCAACGGCCCTCAACCAGGGCTTTGACCTTAACGACCCGAACACGCCTGATCACATTTACGAGCGGTTCAATCAGGCATATGTTGCGGCGGGCTCGCCGAACGGAGCTCTAAACAGCGGTTCTACGGCACGTGCACGAGGTGTGGGGCGGGCCTTCGGGTTCCTCAATACCGTTACCGGCCAGACCGACCTGAACCTTTCCTCGGCGAACGGTACATATATCAACTTCGAGGCAAGGGTCCCGATCCTTGGTTTCAATGTACCGGAAGCTTTACTGCTCCAGTCAAAAGGTTACTCTAACTATCACGGCGGACAGTTCAGCCTGACGAAGCGCCTCTCGAAAGGGCTGCAGTTCAATGTTGCTTACACATTCTCGAAGTCGATCGACGTCATGTCGACCGATCCGGGAAGCACCGCGGGCGGCGGAAAACCGGATGTGCCCAACTCCGGTTTCATTGCACAGGGAGATTCGCGAAATCTTGAGAATAACCGTGCATTGTCTGATTTTGACCGGACACACCGCTTCAGCACGAACTTCGTCTGGGACATCCCAACCGGAAAATCCAACAACGCTTTCATCAAAGGATGGTCGCTCTCTGGCTTCTTCCAGGCACAGTCCGGAACGCCGTTCACTGTGTTTGCGTCTGAGCCGGAGATCGCGAACGTGTCACAGCTCAATGATCTTACAAGAGGTTCCGGCGGCATTTACCGTCCGGGATTTGGTCGGCCAAACATCAACTGTACCGCCGACCAGGCCGTCTCTTCGGCTGGAACAGGCAACCTCGCTGTGATCAACCGATCGTGCTTCTCGTCCGCGTTGGGCCAGTTCGGCAACCTGGGCAGAAACACTTTCAGGGGCTCGGCCCAAAAGCGTTTCGACCTTAGCTTCGCCAAGAACACGAAGATCAACGAGCGGATGAGCTTTGAACTAGGCTTTGACCTGTTCAATGTTTTCGACACGGTGAACCTTGCAAATCCGAACAGCGATCTGCAGGATTCAGTCGATTTCGGCGTCATAACGAACTCGATCGGCGGGCCTCGTGTTGGCCAGTTCCGTGCGAAATTCCGATTCTAGTTCTATTGGTTCGACGATCAAGGGAATCAACTCCGGGCCGCGCAAGAAATTTGCGCGGCCCTTTTTCTTACACGGCTGGCCAGCGAGCGCGATCTGATCGCTCAAAGCCGTATTTTTACTCCGCCATTGAACAGACGTCCTTCGGTATGTGTATAGATCTCTGCGAAGGTCGGATTCTGATGGGGCGGGAAGACGACCTGGCCATATCGGCCTTGTCGGACGTCGGTCAGGTTCTCGGCGTTGATGAAAATGCTGAACTTTCCGAACGTCTTCTCGCCGAAAAGGCCGACCTCGGCCGTCGACCGTGTGAGTGAACGGTCGTCGAGCGTCTGTCGGCTTCCATAATAGAACTCGACGCCGGCCTTGAAGCTTTCGTGCTCCTCGAATACAAGGGCCGAGTTTACCTTATGCCGCGGGAGCAACGTCAATCGACGGTCTCCGGCAAGAAATCCCGCCTTAGCGTCCGTAAACGTATAGCCGACAAAAAGCTTGGCTATACCGTAACCCAATCTTACATTTGTCTCAGTCCCTTTCGATACAATAGGCGACTCGGCATTGCGAAAGCGGTAAACGCTGCCGATGTCCGGCCTAAGGATCAGCGGCTCGGTTATCTCGGTGTAAAAGAACATCTGGTTGACCGAGTATGTGAACACTTCGCCGATCGAATTGCGGTAGTTCACATCGAAGGTACCACCCGCACTACGTTCCGCCTTGAGCCGATCGCCGACCGGTGCGACGTCCCTGAACAGAAGCGTCTCCGCCTCTTCAGTGAACATCGTCGGTGTTTTATACCCGAGTCCAAATCCGACGCGCGTAGTCAGGTTTTCGCTCAGCCGATACAAAACCGAAACACGCGGCAACGCGAATGTGCCATAGTCCTTTGAATGATCGACGCGAAAACCGGCTTCGAGCGAAAACTTGTCCGTGATGTCGACCGTGTCTTGTACAAACAATCCCGCAGTAGCACGAGTCTCGTTTCGCGGAATGAACGCCAACGTGGCCGCGTCTTCGCGAAAGCGGTCGTAAACGGCACTCGCGCCGAAGACGACGGCATGTTTGCCGAATACTCGTGAGTAGGAAACATCGGAAAACAAGTTGAACTGACTACCCTTGAAGATGTAGCCCGGCGTAGCGATCTCACGGATAAAGAACGCCAGGCTCTGCTTCGCCAACAGGCGGCTGCCATCCGAGAACTCGCGGTTGAAATTGAAGGTACTAACGTTCCTGAACGATTTGCTCTGCTCAAAGTACTGGTGAAACGCGTCAGCCCGGCCTTTGAGCACGAACACATCGCCGCCTTCGCGATCTTGATACGATGTCGAGTTTCCGATCGTCAACGTGGTCCTCTCGTCAATGTAGAAGAGCAGTTTCGGACTGACCGCGAACGAGTTTGTCTTTGGCAATTCCGTGAAATCATCCTCGTCGACGTCGTAAGCTCTCTGATAATTCGCCGAGCCGAGCAGCGTGTAGCCGAATCGCTTGAACTTTTGCGAATTGAACACCGAAAAGTCAGTTCCGAATGCCGACGTTTGGTTGAATATCAGAGTCGTCACCGGGTCGTCTCCGGGATCTTTCGTCACGAAGTTGACTACACCAGCTATAGCTCCTTCACCGAAAAAGGTGGCCGACGGGCCTTTGATGACCTCGACCTGTTTTAGGTCCAGCGGCGGTATCTCAAGCACGCTCAGGCTGCCCGAAAATCCGCCAAACGCAGGAAAGCCGTCCTTCAATATCTGGGTGTATCGGCCGTCAAGTCCCTGAATACGCACGGTTTGCGTATTTGATGTTGCGGAGGTTTGCTGGACCTGAATACCCGTACTTTCATGCAGCACCATCGAAACATTAGCGGGCCGCATACTGATCTTTTCGTCGATCTCTTCCTCGTCGATTGCCTCGACCCGCGTCGGTTCCGCCTCGATCTCGCGGCCGGTACGCGTTGACGTAATGATCACCTTACCGACCTCATTATTGAGCTCGAGAAACACGGTTCGTTCGCTGGTGTCGGTGAGTGGAAAGTTCAGCTTTAGCTCAGCCTTTTCATAACCGAGCGAGCTAATTTCGATAGTCTGTTCGCCATCTGGAATGCCTGAAAGAACGGCGACACCATTTGCGTCGGTCACCGCCGCTAAATTTGTCTCCCTAACTACGACCGAAGCATCGGCGATGTTTACCTTCGTGTCCTTGTTCTTCACGGCCAACCTTAAGGTATTCGGCCCCTGCGCAAATGCGGAGCCTGCCGTCAACAAAGCGGCCAGGAAAATGATTGATCTGTACATATAAAACTTGTTAACTCCATCAAATAGAAACAATGCAGGTCTATGCCGACTGATAATTTCGGCATGCAAGAAAGGCGCAGTTATAGTAAGGACTTAGGCTTTTGGCGGCTGCCAGATCAAATTTTGAAAGGTACTGGTTGAGGGAGGGATATAGTCGCTCATACCGGCTGAGATCAGAATATGATCGGAGTCCAGCGCGATCGACGTTGGTGAAAACCTTGCCGCCGTCTGATGGCCGCAGCAGGAGCAAATGCAGAATGGCGAACACTCATCCGAATGCTCGTCCGAGGGTGAGGGTCTGTCGACGTGGGCTACTGCGTACCACTTATGGCCGCTTGTATCGAGGTCGCCGAACGCGTCCTGACACGGCTGGGCAAGCAGCACGAAAATGTAAACGATGAAAATGAAGCAGAAAACTCTCACGTTTCGTTAATTCATTTTCGCCTTGTCAATGATCCGTTGCAAGTCCTCGGGGACGGGCATTGGTTTGAAGAAGTAAACGTTGGAGCCGCCGGTGTTGCCCTTAGGATAAATGCCAAACGGGGTCTTCGTCGCGGCGCCGATGATCCGAATGATCTGTCCCCAGATCTCGCGGACACTTCGCATACGCAAACCGACCTTTAGCATTCGCCAATGTACGCGGGTATGTTGATAGGTGTTCGCCTGTCCCAACACATGAGCGCGTTCCAGATGGTCGAAGGCCGAATGAAGATCGCGACTTTCGATAAGTTTATCGGC